>JAQGOF010000127.1 GCA_028293745.1 Gammaproteobacteria bacterium
ATGCCCGGGATCTGCTCGGCGGCGCCGGCATCAGCGCCGAGTACGTCCCCATCCGCCACATGCTCAACCTGGAAAGCGTCATCACCTACGAAGGCACCGAGACCATCCATCAACTCACCATCGGACGCGAGCTGACAGGCATCAACGCTTTCTGAGCCGAGCATTCTGAGGCGCACGCCGGGTGACTCGCCGCACCCAGCGCGCTGATCTCGCGACGCAGAGTCACCCCTTCCTCATCCGCCAACGCCGCCTCGATCAGCCGCGCCAACACGGTGCCGCCATCCGACCTGGCTGCCAGCAAGTCAACCTGCTCCAACAACGTCGAGAAGTTCCGCCATCCGCGCTCGTACGTCTCGCCGTATCCCTTGACGAGACGCTGTGCCTTGGCTAACTCCACCGCGACCAGGTAATTGTCGGCGCCCAAACCCTCCATGCGGGCCAGCCAGGCTTCGATGCGGGCATTCTCCTCGTGGAAGCGCAAAGTCCCGCGCCGCCACCGTTTCAATCCGCCCAGCATGTACAACATCAGGAAGCCGCTCAGGGTGCGTGTCCTGATCTGCCGCCCGGCGGTGAAATTCGCCAGCCACCGCCTGACCCGGGGCGAGCCCAGAATCCAGGTACCCAGCCCAGCCGGCATCGTTCCGGCAATCTCCTCCACCCGCGGCTTCACGAACTCCGTGATGCCGAACAACTGACCGGGTTCCGCGCGAATCTCGTCTTGCACCCGCGCGAATCGCGAACCGCGCGTCTTGAGATCTGCAACCCGAATGGTGTCTTCGAACGTCATCCACAATGCCAGACTGCGGGCTGTTGCCTGCAATAACGCGTACGAGCTCGCATCCGCCCAGAGGCGCGCCTCGAGAGCAGCGATGCGTTCCACGCGATCCAGGTAGACATCCGCATAAGCAGGGTCCTGATAATCCAGCGTACGACGCGCCCCTTCCAACACGACAGGTTGTACCGCGGCCGGTAGTCGTCTGATGCGTTCCAGCAAGGGCTGCAGTACCGGTGTGCGGGCCTGCGTCGGCACTTCCTGCGACAACGCGCTCTTAACCTTTCCGGTGAATCCGCTATCGCCCCGCTGAGCGCGCTGACAGGCATCCTCAAACGCCGCAAGATTCGTCGCGACCGCGATCCCGCTTTTCTTGATGGTCTCCTGGAAGTTCGTCTTGCGAAATGGCAACACGCCGGCGCCGCACAGAGCGCCCAGCAGGACCGAGCTGATCACGCTGTGATTGCGTTCCGCCGTTTCCTCCATGTCGAACAGGACCGCACGTTTTGCCTGGCTGCGCACGAGGTCCGTCAATCCTTCCGCATCCGCCGCTCCGCGACCCATCGCGCTCTTTTCGGCAATGGCGTAAGTGCGATGCGTGGAGGCAATGAGCGTGGTACGGTCGGGAGTCACCAGGCCGCGTTGGATTGCGCGGCCAGCCTCGGCGAGCTCAGATGCAATGACACAATCCACGTCGCCGGGAACCGGCATCAACGCCATGACGGGCGCGCGCCCTGCCTGCTCGGCAAGCGTACGCGGAAAGAACTCCAGGTAGTAGATTGTCGCGCCCGTGCGCTGAGCGACCCCGGGTACCGAGGTGGACTGCGCGATATAACCTTCCGCCTCGGCGATCTCGATGAGCCAGTCAGCGAGAACACCGCCGCCCTGCCCTCCAAGGGCCGCGATCGTGAGCTTGATCGGTCGCTCGGCCATAGTGTGCTTCGATAGCCTCTAGAGTGCGTAGCGGAGTCGATTTCGCTCGCTGCGCCTTTGTAAACTGCCGATCACAGCGGACCGCACGGCGTTCGCGAAGCGATCCCACCGCGATGGGTTGTAAACCAACTCCGCGCGATAGAACGACGGGCACAGCACCGCCGCGTGCGCCACCTCGCCGCAAACGCCGCACCCGACACAACTATTGTCAACGTGGGCCACCGGATCGGTGCGCAAAGGATCCGGATTTTCCTTCACCGTCAGTGACGGACAGCCCGACAGGCGAATGCACGAGTGGTCTCCGGTACACGTATCCGGGTCAACCCCGAAACGCTCGCGAACGACGCGCTGGCCCTCCTTGATCGCCTTTCGCATGAGCGGTTTCACACGCCGCTGGCGGTTCAGCATGCATTCGCCATCGGCGACAATGACCTTGGGACCCCGAAATGGCGTGCTCAGCGCCTCGCGGAGCAGCTTCAGCGTTCCCTGCATATCGTATGTATGCGTCCGCCTGACCCATTTGACGCCAACACCCTTTACGGCATCGACGATCGAGTTGTTACCCTGTCGGTGCTCGTTAGCGGCGCGGGAAGATGGAATGTCCTGTCCGCCAGTGGCCGCCGCGTAACCGTTATCGATGATGACGGTCAGATCGTCATGCTTGTTGAAGACGGCATTGCCGATTCCGCTGGTCAATCCGTTATGCCAGAAACCACCGTCGCCCATGATGGATACTGCGCGCTTGCCGCCGTCCGTCCCGAACGCAGACGCACCCGCAGCGCCCAGGCCGTAGCCCATTATGCTGTTGCCCATGTTGAATGGCGGCAAGGTCGCGAAGGAATGACAGCCGATGTCCGCGCTGATGTGCAGCGGACCGGTTTCCTTCTGCAGGATCTTCATGGCTGCGAAGAATGGCCGCTCGGGACAGCCGGTGCACAGCCCCGAGGGCCGCGCAGGCACCAGGGCCGCAAGCTTGGCAGCAGCTTCCGCCGAAACTGCAGGCTTGCGCGCGGGCACCGCTGCCTTGCTACCGGCCGCCAACTGCGCAGCCCATTGGTCGATGAATGCGCCAATGCCTTTGCGCAGCGCATCAACCGTGTATTCACCGAACCGGGGCAGGACTTCCTTGCCGACTATCCGGGTGCTCAGGTCGTGCTGGTGAAGAATCTGGGTCGCGGCCTGCTCGATGAACTCCGGCTGCCCTTCTTCGACGATCAGTACCGCGCGCTTGCCGCTGCAGAACTGCACCCACTCCGCGGGTACGAGCGGATAGGTTGCATTCAATACATACAGTGGAATGCTGCTGTTGCCGAACGTATCGGCGCAACCCAGCAGTTCCATCGCACGCAGCGTATTGTTGTAGAGACCGCCCTGCAGAACGATGCCGATTGCCTGTGTCTCGGCTCGTCTTTCGCCGTCGATCAGCTCATTCAGCCCCGTTTCCGCAATGAAGCGGATGGCGGCCGGCAAGCGCTTCTCGATCTTTTCCTTCTCCTGCGCATACGTGGACGGTGGAAGAATGATCCGACTATAGTCACGTGAAGGAGCGGCCAGCGCATCGGCCGCCGAAAACGACGGCTTGCGGTTGTTCCTGGTGAAGAACCGGCCGTAAACGTGACAGGCCCGGATGCGCAGCATCAACATCACCGGCGTGTTGCTGGCTTCCGAGAGCTCGAAGGCCTTTTCGACCATGCGCGTGATGGCCGGCAACTGCGGCCGCGGATCGAGCAGCCACATCTGCGATTTCATCGCAAACGCATGCGTCCTCTCCTGCATGATGCTGGCGCCTTCGCCATAATCCTCGCCGAGGATGATGAGCGCTCCCCCCTTCACGCCCGAAGAGGCGAGATTCGCGAGTGCATCGGACGCTACGTTCGTTCCAACAGTGGACTTCCAGGTGACGGCGCCGCGTAGCGGATAGTTGATCGACGCAGAGAGCATTGCCGCGGCAGTCGCCTCGGAAGCGCTGGCTTCGAAGTGCACCCCGAGCTCCTCGAGGATGCTCTGCGCGTCGGCGAGCACATCCATGAGGTGCGAAACGGGTGCGCCCTGATAGCCGCCGACATAGGCGACACCGGACTGCAACAGCGCCTTGGTAACGGCCAGAATTCCCTCACCGTGGAATTCCTCGCCCTCACCCAGGCGCAGTGTCTGGACTTCCTTGGCGAATGAGCGCTCGGCCATCTTCGGTGACCCACCTTGTTCTAACGATTCAGGCCGGCACCAGCGCCAACACGCGCAGCGGGCTGCCGGAGCCGTTGACGATCTTCAATGGAGGCGCAAACACCACAGCCCCGACCGGAGGCAATTGATCCAGGTTGGTCAAACTGGCCAGCCCGAATTTGTTGGAGCCGTGCATGATGGTATGGCACGGGAACGTCGGATCGAACCGGTACGCCTGGCCGGCGTCCGTGCCGACAGTCTCGACGCCCACTCCGAGAATGTCGCGCTCCTTGGCAAGGAAGGGTACGCACTTCGGATCGAACCCCGGGGTGTGGGATCCGTCGGCGCCTGCATTCAGATAGGCCGCGGCGCCCTTGCGTTGCGACCAGTCAGTCCTGATCAGCACCCAGGCATGTGCGGGAATGCGCCCATGCCGGCTCTCCCACTCCTCGACCACCTCGCGTGTCAGGAGGAAATCCGGATCGGCTTTCGCCTTGGCCGCAACATCGATGACGCAGGCCGGGCCAATGAACCGGTCGACCGGGATGTTGTGCGTCGCGTTGTTGGCGTAATCCTTGCCCGTAACCCAGTGAATGGGGGCATCGAAGTGCGTGCCGGTGTGCTCGCCACATTCGATATTGTTCCAGTACCAGGCAGGTCCCCGCTCGTCATACCGCGAGATTTCCTGAAGTGCGAACGCCTTCGAGTTCGCGAAAGGGGGCGGCAGCTGGATGACCGGTGTCGCAGGCTCCAGTGGGACGGTCAGGTCGACTACCCGAATCCCCCCGCCGACGATGCCACCGACCAGTTGTGCCAAGGTTTGAAGAGAAGTGCTCATGAGTCTTCCGGGTGAGGGTCGTGAGGTCAAAGAATAATTGACACTTGAAGTACTTGGCAATATAACATACGGCCGATGCTGGTGCCTATGATAGTGATATAGCGCTGGCGATATGGCTGCAACGAGGGGAACTGCCAGGATGAGGCGAATCGTGTGCCTGGGCGGCGGCCCTGCCGGACTGTACGCCGCTATTCTGCTGCGCAAGGCGCTGCCGTCGGTACGCGTCGAAGTATACGAGCGGAACCGGCCCGACGACACTTTCGGCTGGGGAGTGGTCTTTTCCGATGAGACCATGGGGAATTTCCAGGCCGCGGACCCCGAGACGCACGCCTCCATCCTTGCCAGCTTCCACCATTGGGACGACATCGCCATTCATTTTGGTGGCCGCCGCTTCATGAGCGGAGGTCACGGTTTCGCTGGCATCAGCCGCAAGCGGCTGCTGAACCTGCTCCAGGAGCGGGCACGGGAGCTGGGCGTGCAGCAGTCCTTCCAGCACGAAGTGGCCCCCGAGATGGGCCCCGAGATGAACAATATGGCCGCCTTTGAGGACGCCGATCTCATCATCGCGGCGGACGGCATCAACAGCCGGACCCGCAACGCCAATCCGGGGATCTTCGAGCCCAATGTCGATGTGCGGAAATGCCGTTTCATCTGGCTGGGCACAACCCAGAAATTCGATGCCTTCACCTTCGCCTTCGAACAGACGGAGCATGGTTGGTTCCAGATCCATGCGTATCAGTTCAGCAAGGATCTCTCGACAGTGATCGTCGAGACGCGCGAAGAGACCTGGAAGGCTCACGGGTTGGATCGCGCGAACACGGCGCAGTCCATCACCTTCTGCGAAAATCTCTTTGGCCGGTACCTCGGCGGTCACCGCCTGCAGAGCAACGCGAATCACCTACGCGGCTCTGCTTGGCTGAATTTCAACCGGGTGACATGTAAGAAGTGGCATCACGGAAGGACCGTCCTTATCGGGGATGCCGCGCACACCGCACATTTCTCCATTGGCTCGGGTACGAAGCTGGCCATGGAAGACGCCATCTCCCTGGTAAAGCACATCAGTGCGACGAACGATCTCGATGCCGCGCTCGGGGCGTATCACAAGGAACGTAACGTCGAAGTTCTCAAACTCCAGAGCGCCGCGCGCAATCGGATGGAGTGGTTTGAGAACGTTGCGCGCTATGTCCACCTGCCACCTGAGCAATTTGCCTACAGCCTGCTGACCGGGAGTCAACGTATCGGTCATGAGAACCTGAAGCTGCGAGATCCCAGTTTCGTTGAAAGCTACGAGCGCTGGCTCGCGGGACGTGACGGTGCGGATGGACCCCGTCCGCCCATGTTCCTACCGTTCAAGCTACGGGGCCTGGAGCTCGCCAATCGCATCGTGGTGTCGCCGATGGCTCAGTACTGTGCGAAAGACGGTGTTCCGGATGACTGGCACCTCGTTCACTACGGCCATAGAGCGCTCGGCGGAGCTGGCCTCGTCTACACCGAGATGACCTGCGTTTCTCCGGAGGGCCGCATAACTCCCGGCTGCACGGGCCTGTGGAATGAGACACAACGGGATGCATGGAAGCGGATCGTGGAATTCGTACGCCGCAACTCGCCCGCGAAGTTTTGCCTACAGTTGGGGCATTCCGGACGGAAAGGCTCCACGCAGGTCGGGTGGGAGAGCATGGACTACCCGCTTCCGCAGGGTAACTGGCCGATCTACGCGCCCTCGCCCATTCCTTATTATGAGGGCATCAGCCAACGGCCGCTCGAAATGACTCGCTCCGACATGGACAAGGTACGGGAAGATTTCGTCCGTGCGACTCGCCTTGGGCTGCAGGCGGGCTTCGATATGCTCGAGCTGCACATGGCACACGGGTACTTGCTTGGCTCGTTCCTATCTCCGCTGACCAACGTACGTACCGATGAATACGGCGGCAGTGTCGAGAACCGGCTGCGATTCCCGCTGGAGGTGCTCGAGGCAGTCAGGCATCAGTGGCCTGCTGACAAGCCGCTGTCGGTGCGCATCTCGGCGACTGACTGGGCCGAAGGTGGTTTGAGCGATGAGGATGCGCTGACCATCGTTCGTGCGTTCCGTGCCGCTGGCATCGACATGGTCGATGTGTCCACGGGGCAGACAGTCCCGTCGCAGAAGCCGGTGTATGGCCGCATGTGGCAGACACCCTTTGCCGATAAGATCCGCAACGAGATCGGCATCGCCACGATGGCCGTGGGCAACATCTACGAATGCGATCACGTCAATTCCATCATTGCGGCTGGACGGGCGGATCTGTGCGCGATCGCCCGCCCCCACCTGGCGAATCCGGCCTGGACCCTGGAAGCGGCCGCCAGCCAGGGCTATCGCCCGCAGTGGTGGCCGAAGCAGTATCTGTCGGGTAAGAGCCAGCTCGAGCGCAACTTCGAGCGCACGGCACAAGGGGGCCAGGTATGACTTCGAGCTCCGAATCGTCACGGCTTGCGGGCCTGCATGCGGTTGTCACCGGTGCGAACCGCGGAATCGGTGCGGTCATCGCCGCTGCGTTGGCAGCCGACGGCGTGCGCGTGTCCTTGCTGGGACGTGACGCGAGAACTCTCGAGCGGGTCGCACAGGAGTTGGGGGATTCACGCGCACTCGCGCTCACGACGGATGTGACCGACTCCACATCGGTCCGGAGTGCATTCGCTGCAGCACGCGAGCGCTTCGGCCCGATACAGATCCTGATCAACAACGCCGGCCAGGCTGCGAGCGCAAAGTTCACCGAAACCGACGAGGCGCTCTGGAACAGGTTGATTGCGGTCAACCTGAACGGCACGTATTTGTGTTCCCGGCAGGCCGTTCCCGACATGTTGCAAGCTGGATTCGGGCGGATCGTCAACATGGCGAGCATCGCCGGGCTGCGGGGAGCCCCGTATATTTCGGCCTATGTCAGCTCGAAGCACGCCGTCATAGGCCTGACGAGATCGTTGGCGTTGGAATACGCCGCGCGCAACATCACGGTGAATGCAGTCTGCCCGGGCTATGTGGACACGGACATGGTCAAGAACGCGATTGCTAACATCGTGAGCAAGACAGGGCGCAGCGAGAGCGAAGCGCTTGCTGCGCTCGTTTCGGGCAATCCGCAGCGGCGCCTGATCGAGCCGCGCGAGGTTGCCGACACCGTAATGTGGCTGTGCCGGCCCGGCTCGGAGAGCGTGACCGGCCAGAGCATCGCACTGGCTGGTGGCGAAGTGACTTGAGAAGGGGGAAACAAATGTCGAAGGACAAGAGCACGCTCAAGCTGGTCGAGCCGCACGTGGATGCGGAAACCCGGGTGCATGACGATCATCACCTGTCGGTGCGGCTGTGGCTGCGCATGTTGAGTTGCACCAACCGCATCGAGAATTTCGTCCGCCAGAACCTGCAGGCCAATTTCGATACCACGCTGCCGCGATTCGACCTCATGGCACAGCTCGAGCGCGCCCCGCAGGGTCTGAAGATGAGCGAGCTGTCGCAGCGCATGATGGTCACGGGCGGCAATGTCACCGGCATCACGGACGGGCTGGAGAAAGAAGGCCTGGTAGTCCGCGAGGTGGATCCGGCCGACCGGCGCGTGTTCCGGGTGAAGCTGACGCCGGAGGGACAGAAGCAGTTCCGGCGCATGGCGGCCGAGCACGAGCAATGGATCATCGGATTGTTCGATGGCATGAGCTTGAAGCACAAGAATCAGCTCGCCGAGCTGTTGGGCGATCTGAAGCGCCACATCAGCCAGTCATCCGAAGGGTAAGGGCTGCGTAACCATGGCTGACTTCAATCCCGCACATTTTCAGTGGCGTCAGGAGGGCCGGGTGGGTGTCATTACACTCAACCGTCCCGACCGCAAGAATCCGCTGACGTTCGAATCGTATGCTGAGTTACGGGATTTGTTCCGCGCACTAATCAAGGTGGACGATGTCCGGGCCATCGTCCTGACCGGGGCGGGCGGCAACTTCTGCTCCGGCGGCGATGTGCACGAGATCATCGGGCCGCTCACGAAGATGAACTATCAGCAGTTGCTGGATTTCACGCGCATGACCGGCGACCTGGTCAAGGCAATGCGCCATTGTCCGCAGCCGATCGTGGCGGCCGTCGATGGAGTGTGTGCAGGTGCCGGTGCAATTCTCGCAATGGCATCCGACCTTCGTCTCGGGACAGCCCGGACGAAGACAGCCTTCCTGTTCACGCGTGTCGGTCTCGCCGGATGCGACATGGGCGCCTGCGCCCTGTTGCCCCGGATCATCGGTCACGGCCGCGCGTCCGAGCTGTTATTCACTGGCCGGTCAATGTCCGCTGACGAGGCAGCGGCGTGGGGCTTTTTCAATCGGATTGTTGCGGCCGAGAGCGTGTTGGATGAGTCGTTGCAACTCGCTGCCGAACTTGCTACGGGTCCGACATTTGCGCACGCAATGACCAAGAAGATGCTGCACGCGGAATGGGACATGTCCGTGGATGAAGCGATCGATGCGGAAGCCACGGCGCAGGCCATCTGTATGCAGACCGAGGACTTTGGCCGCGCGTACCGCGCGTTTGCGGCCAAGCAGAAGCCGCAATTCGAGGGAAATTGAAACCGTGCGCAGGCGTGACTTCCTCGAATGGCCCTTCTTCACGACGGCGCACCGTGACCTGGCCGAACGGGTGGACTCATGGGCCACACAGCACTTCAGTGGCGAGGCGCACGCGGAAGATCGCGATTCCGTCGACGCAGCCTGCCGCGAACGGGTGCGCGATCTCGGTCGTGCCGGCTGGACACGTTACTCGGTGCCCTTTGACCCTGAGGCACCCGTTGCCGAGTTCGATGTTCGAGCGCTGGCCCTGATCAGGGAGACGCTCGCGTGGCACGACGGGCTTGCCGATTTCGCTTTTGCGATGCAGGGTTTGGGCAGCGGAGCCATCTCTCTCGCCGGCTCACATGAGATCAAGCATCGATACCTGCCGCGCGTCGCCGCTGGCGAAGCCATTGCCGCATTCGCGCTTTCGGAGCCCGATGCCGGCTCGGATGTTGCCGCGATCAACTGCAGCGCCCGCCGGGAGGGCGATGCGTACGTGTTGGACGGTCAGAAGACCTGGATCTCCAATGGTGGGATCGCAGACTTCTATTGTGTCTTCGCGCGTACCAGCCCCGCTGAGCATCGTCCGGATGGCTCGGTGACAGCCCGGGGAATCAGCGCCTTCGTCGTCGATGCCCAGACTCCCGGATTCTCGATTGCCAAGCGCATCGATGTCATCGCGCCCCATCCGCTCGCCACCATTTCGTTCTCGGGGTGTCGCATCCCCGCGGCGCAGCGGCTGGGCCCTGAGGGCGAGGGCTTCAAGCTGGCGATGCGCACGCTCGATGTCTTTCGGACCTCGGTTGCCGGTGCCGCACTGGGCTTTGCGCAGCGTGCCCTCGACGAGGCACTCAAACATTCTCTCGCGCGCCCGATGTTCGGCAAAACACTTTCGGACCTGCAGTTGACGCAGGCAGCGCTGGCTGACATGGCAACTGAAGTTGACGCGGCTCGATTGCAGACGTACCGCGCGGCCTGGCTGCGCGACCGTGGCGAGACCGTAACCAAGGAAGTCGCGATGGCAAAGATGGCGGCGACCGAATCGGCGCAACGCGCAATTGACCGCGCGGTGCAGCTTTTTGGCGGCCGGGGTGTCGTTCACGGCGAGACCGTCGAGCGCCTCTATCGCGACATCCGCGCATTACGTATCTATGAAGGGGCCACAGAAGTGCAGAAACTGATCATCGCGCGCGAGTTGCTCAACAGCGCGCGCAGGACTTGACCGATGCAAGTTCTGAAACCCGCCGATTGGCCGCGACCCAACGGTTACAGCAACGGCATCGCCGCCACGGGACGCCAGATCTTCGTGGCCGGCCAGGTGGGGTGGGACGCCGAATGCCGCTTCAACAGCACCCGGCTGGCCGACCAGGTGAAGCAGGCTCTGCGGAACATCTGTGCCGTGCTCGCGGAGGCGAAGGCCGGACCCGAGCACATCGTGCGGCTGACCTGGTATCTCACCAGCCGCGACGAGTATCTCTCGGAGCTGGAAAGCATCGGGGCGGCGTATCGGGATGTCATGGGTAAGAACTTCCCTGTCATGAGCGTCGTGCAGGTGGTTGCTCTGATGGAAGCACAGGCGAAAGTTGAAATCGAGGCGACCGCGGTCGTGCCTCCGCAAAACTAGTGCCACCATGTGGCGGCCACCCGAGCGCATTCGATACAACGCCCACGGCGGCCGGTGGCCGGATGCTGCCCAGGCCGCCGCCGCACGCCTCTTTTCCCCGATAAAGGTCGGGCCCATCACGCTGGCCCAGCGAACCTGGGTGCCCGCGATGGTTCCCTGGCGGGCGAGCGAGACTGGATTCGTCACTCCCGAAGTGTTGGAGTGGTATGAACGCTTTGCGCGCGGCCGGCCGGGCGCGATTGTCGTGGAGGCCACGGGAATCAGGGATGTGCCCAGCGGGCCCTTGCTGCGCGCCGGTCACGATCGGTTCCTGCCCGGCCTGCGTGATCTGGTCCGTGTCGTGCGCACGGCCAGCGAGGGAGAGACCCGGCTGTTCATCCAGTTGATCGACTTCCTGGCGATCCGGCGTCGGCCGCTGCCCTCCCGATTTTTCGGCGAATTCCTGGCGATCACTGCGCAACACCGGGCCGCGTTCGCGGATCCGGAGGCGACGGACGCTGAAGTGCGTTCGTGGCTCGTTTCGCTGCCTCCGGAAGACGCCGCGAAAGTGCTCGATGCGCGTGAGCTCAACTCGCTCGAGTTTGGAGCGCGTGAGCGTGTGACAGACACACATCTGGATCAGATTCGGGATCTGCCGGCGCAATTGCCAATACTGTTCGGCAACGCTGCACGACGCTCTCGTGAGGCAGGATTTGACGGTGTGGAGCTGCATTTCGCTCACGCATACACGATGGCATCATTCCTGTCGCGGTCAAACACACGCGACGATGGCTACGGAGGCGCGCTAACCAACAGAGTGCGGCTTCCGTTGGAAGTGTATTCGCGCGTGCGGGCGGAGGTGGGGCAGGATTTTGTGGTTGGATGCCGGTTCCTTGCGGACGAGTGCATCGCAGGCGGCTCCAATGCCGATGATGCCGCATTCTTCGGAACCGAGTTTGCACATGCCGGAATGGACTTCCTGTCGCTGTCACGAGGGGGAAAGTTCGACGACGCAAAGCAGCCGAAGATTGGCGACGCGGCATATCCCTACACTGGCCGCAGCGGCTACGAGTGCATGCCCTCCTACTATTCCGATGCGGCCGGCCCCTTCGGCCGCAACCTGGAATCCACCGCGCGAGTCCGGGAGGCCGTGCGCCAGAGTGGATTTGCGACGCCCGTGGTGGCGGCCGGTGGCATCCACAGCTTTGAGCAGGCCGAAGCGTGCCTTGCCAGCGGGAAGGCCGACATTGTCGGTTTCGCGCGCCAGGCCCTTGCCGACCCTGATTGGTTCCGCAAGGTTGTTACGGGCCACGGCTCGCAGGTGCGACTGTGCCTGTACACCAACTACTGCGAAGCCCTCGACCAGCGCCATCGCCAGGTGACCTGCGAGCTGTGGGATCGCGAAGCGCTCGATGAGCCGGGTGTCAGGCTATCCGCCGATGGTAAAAGGCGGTTGACCCCGCCGCCATGGAAGCCGTAACGGCCCTACTGCTTCTTATTCCACATCCGGCACCAACCGTTGGCGTCGACGCTCTTTCCCGGGAAAAACGTGCATGGACCGCCTGCGGGGTCGCCCGCCTTCCCCTGATACCAGGAGCAATTGGAACAGGTGGATCCGGCCTGGTAGGCCGGGCTTGCCTTCGTGTCAACGCGCTTCGCATCTGACACGTAGCCCAGCGCGGCAGACAGGGAGTCCTTCTCGTTGACTTTGGGCTGAGGCTCGCCTGCGAGTGCGCTACCGGCGAAGAGCGTCAAAAATACCAACTGACGGCGCGAAATAGGATCAGTCATGGTGCCATCCTAAACGACCAAGTGTAGACCATCGAGCGCGCGGATGGCGAGAGCCTGGACCAGGCGGCAAACTGTCCCGACACTGCGGCCCTTGTCCGCGAGCCCGGAAAATACCGCGTGGCCGGTGAGAACAAACAGCACGTCCACCGCTTCTTCAAAGACTGCAGGCGATACCCGGTCCGCAGCCTCGAGCCGCTTCAGAATGGCGGTAATCAGTTTCCGGCGCCGCTCGTTGCGCTCCCGGATCGCGCGCTCCAACCGCGGATCCGCCACGCCGGCGCCGATGATCTGGCCAAGCATCCGCCGGTTGAAATACCAGAACTCGCAAAAAATCGTGACCAATCGCAGCAAGGCCACGCGCGGATCCTTTTCGGCCATTGCCGCGGGCAGGCGATACAGTCCGCCGCGGAACGCCACATCGTCGAATACCGCCTCGAGCAATCCGCGCCGCGATCCGAACTGGTTATAGACCGTCAGCCGTGTAACACCTGCCTGTGCGGCGACCGATTCCAGCGACAGGCTCCGCAAGCCTTTGGCCGACCGCAACTGCCGGTTTGCGGCGGCAATGATGCGGGCGCGGGTCTTTTCAGCTGCGGAATCGCGCTTGGCGCTGCGATAGCCGCGCCTCTTCGCCGCCGGTCTCATTGCGCCCGCCGCATTAATTCGGTATACATCATGTATAGTTAATTTAGCGCGCCGGAGGCGTACGATGCAAACTCTCCTCATTGTTTTGATCGGGCTGCATATTCTCGCCGGCGTGTTCTGGGCCGGCTCCACGTTCGCAGTCGCCCGCTCCGGCGGCGCGGGTGCGCAGACACTGTTTCGTCCCCAGATGGGAGCTGCGACGATTACGGTTCTTGCGGGCATCGGGCTCTGGGGAATCCTGCATCGCGGCGCGATGGGACCGATGGAGCACACGCTGGCGCTCGGCGCACTGTGCGCGATAGCAGCTGCGGGGGTTCAGGGCGCTACGCACAGGAAGAATCCGCTCAAGGGACAACGCATCGCAGCAGGGCTGCTGGCAGTTGCGGTAATCTGCATGGCGATCGCACGCTTCGTCGGCTTTTGACACGAGACCGCTTGATGACCATTCGCTTCGCCGTTGTCGCCCTGCTCTTCGCCCTTGCGTCACTGCCCGTGCGCGCGGAATGGCGTGACCGCACGGAAGCGATCATGGGAACGCGTATCTATGTTGAGGTCTGGAGCGACGACGCTGCCAAGGGCGACGAAGCGAACGAGGCGGTCATGGCGGAGATGCGCCGCATCGACGATCTGATGAGCCACTACAAGCCCGAGAGCCAGCTTTCACAGATCAATGCCCGCGCGGCGCAGGAGCCGGTGCAAGTCGATCCGGAGCTGTTCGACCTGATCAAATTGTCAACGCACTATTCGGTCATCACCGAAGGGGCGTTCGACATCACGTACGCAAGCGTTGGGCACTTGTATGACTACCCCCATCATGTGAAGCCAACCGAGGAGCAGATCAAGGCCGCCCTGCCCGGGGTGAATTGGCGCAACATGTTGCTCGACCCTGTGCACCACACGGTGCGATTCGAGCGCCCTGGCATGCGTATCGACCTTGGCGGCATCGGCAAGGGGTACGCCGTGGATCGCGGGATAGCGATCCTGCAGGCGCGTGGATTCAAACATGCGCTCGTGACCGCGGGCGGCGATTCGCGAATCATCGGCGACCGCATGGGACGGCCGTGGGTCGTCGGCATTCGCAACCCCGACGACAAAAACAAGGTGGTCACGCGCATCCCGATCGTCAACTCGGCGATGTCGACATCAGGCGACTATGAGCGGTACTTCGACGAAGGTGGAGTCAGGTATCACCACATCATCGACCCGCGCACAGGTCACTCGGCGAGCAAAGTCCGTAGCGCAACAATCCTCGGGCCTACTGCGACTGAAACCGACGGCATGTCAAAGACGGCCTTCGTGCTGGGCCCGGAAAAGGCACTCGAGATCATCAACCGCATGCCGCAGTACGACGCGATATTCGTAACGCCGGAGGGGAAGATCCTTTACTCGAATGGCCTCGCTCCCCCGCCACCGCCGAAAGAGGCGGCGGCGCCCCGGAAGCATTGACCCTACTGAGACGTGCTGCCGTGCCGCGCCTTGAGTAGCGCGTCGACCTCGGCTTCGGCTGCGAGCCAGTCCTCTTCCTCATAACCGGGAGCAAAACCCCGCCGCTCGGCGCGCAGATAAGCGCCCTCTGCGATCATCCCGCGTCTGACGTCCTCGCTGAGCGTGACGCGAGCTGGCGCCTTGGCAGTCATCTTGCGCACGCGGGGAGTCGGCGGCTTGGCGCGCGTACTTGCCGGCGCAGTCGGGGCGACCTTTTCTTCAGCCTTGATGATCTTCGGAATTTCCTTCGCGACTTCTGGGCTACGAGGGGGTTCGGTGGGACGGCGACTGGCCATCAGATCCTCCTGGGTGGATGTTGGTGTGAGCTTGCGGGCAGGCGCACTCGCGCGCAAGCCAAAACGACAGCCGGGCCGAGACCTGCGCCGAAACTTGTACTATCGCGGGGCATGAACATGCGCTTGCGCTCCATGATCGAGCATCGCACGCAGGATGATCGTCCACCGACATGTCCGCGACGTGTCCGCGATATGTCCGGTGCCCTGTCCGGTGTCCGGAGACCGGACACCCATCGCTTCTCAGCGCGGGACTCAACCATCTGATTTACAAAGATATTGTGAGTTGGCACATGGCGTGCAATCCACCATTGCCATGAAGATCGCCGAACTCAAACGCCTCTCCAATTCGGATTCTGCGGCCGCATCGGTCCGGGGCACCGAGAAACAGGACACCGCGATCGCAGCTCCCAAGCGTCCTTGGCACCGACAGCGCTGGGTGTATGTTTGCGTCGTCGGCGGCATCATCCTGGCACTGCTCGTGGGCTGGCTGATACGCGCATGGTCCAACTCCAACCACGTTGTCGCTGCTGACCGACTGCGCATCGTTACAGTGACCAACGGGCGCTTTGTGCGCGATGTAGCGGCGCAGGGAACTGTCATTGCCGCCGTGAACCCGACCCTATTCGCCATCGCCCCCGGCACCGTCAGCTACTCGGTGCGTGCGGGCGATACCGTCACGAAAGGCCAGGTACTCGCGGCTATCGACAGCCCCGAGCTCAACAACGAGTATCAGCGCGAGCACGCTACCCTGGACAGCCTCAACGCCGCGCTGTCTCGCCAGGAAATCGAAATCCGCAGACAACTGCTGACCAGCAAACAGCAGGCAGACCTTGCGCAAGTGGCGATCACCGCCGCGGAGCGCGAGCTCAAACGCGCTCAGTGGGCGTGGGATCAGCGGGCCATGAGCGAGCGCGACTATCGGCGCTCCATCGACGATGTCGCCACGGCCAAACTCAATTTCGAGCATGCGCGCGATACCGCGGGTCTCGAGCGCGACAGTGTCGTGCTGGATCTGCGGACCCGCAGGTTGGAACGTGACCGCCAGGCGCTGGTGGTGGAAAACCTCAAGCGACGCGTCGAGGAGCTGAATGTCCGCTCGCCCGTGAATGGCATGGTCGCGAACCTCGGCCAAGCGGAGAAAGCGCGCATTCCCGAAAGCGCACCCGTCGTCACCGTGGTGGATCTCACCGCATTCGAGCTCGAATTCCAGGTTGCCGAAACCTACGCGCGTGACATCAAGTCGGGGATGACCGCTGAGATCACGCTGGATGGCCGCCTCCAACCTGGCAGCGTCACCGCGATCTCACCCGAGGTTCGCCAGAGCCAGGTGACCGGCCGGGTCCGTTTCAGCGGCGGGCAACCTCCGGGGTTGCGCCAGAACGAGCGTGCTTCCGTGCGCATCGTCCTTGATGAGCGCGACCAGGTGTTGAAGTTTGAACGCGGCCCGCTGATCGACGAAGGCACACACAACGTCTACGTAGTACACGGCGATCACGCCGCGCGCACTCCCGTACAACTGGGTGCGGCCTCGGTTGCAGAAATCGAAGCCCTCCACGGTCTCGCCGCAGGCGACCGCGTCATCGTTTCGGACACGCGCGACTTCAATGATGCGCCTGATCTGTTGATAGCCAATTGAAAAGGACAAGCCCCATGCTCAAGATGCAGAACGTCGGCAAGGTCTACCGGACCGATCTGATCGAGACGCACGCGCTGCGCGACTTCTCTCTCGAGGTCGCCGCGGGTGAATTCGTCGCCGTCACGGGCCCCTCCGGCTCGGGCAAGACGACCTTCCTGAATGTCGCCGGCCTGCTCGAGACATTCGAAACGGGTCAGTACCTGCTGGATGGAGGCGACGTGAGCAGGCTCTCGGACGATGCCCGTTCCCGCCTGCGCAACGAGAAGATCGGCTTCATCTTCCAGAGCTTCAATCTCATCCCCGATCTCAACATCTACGACAACGTAGACGTTCCGCTTCGCTACCGCCGATTGAAGGCTTCCGACCGGCACGAGCGGATCTCGAGCGCCCTGGACCTCGTCGGGCTGGCGTCGCGCGTGAAGCACATGCCCTCACAGCTCTCGGGCGGTCAGCAGCAACGTGTAGCCATCGCACGCGCAATAGCGGGCGACCCCTCGTTCCTGCTGGCGGACGAGCCGACCGGCAATCTCGACTCGCTCATGGCGCGCCAGGTGATGGACCTGTTGGAACAGATCAACGAAATGGGCACCACCATCGTCCTGGTCACTCACGACCCCGAGCTGGCGCGCCGGGCCCACCGGAATGTGCACGTCGTGGACGGCCAGATCTGCGATCTCAAGGTCTATGAAGCGCGGCCCGCGCCGGCCTCCACACTCGGTGCGGCCAGAGCCTGAGGAAAGACCCCATGTACGCCTATTATATGCGACTCGCCTTGAAGAGTTTCCGCCGCAACCCGGGGCTCACAGCACTCATGCTCGGTGCAATTGCGCTGGGTATCGCGGTGTGCATCATGACAATGACGGTCTACCACGCGATGTCCGGCAATCCGATCTGGTGGAAGAACGACCGGTTGTACGCCGTGACGATGGACAATTGGGATCCGAGTCGGCCCGAGGACCGGCAACATCCAGACCTGCCGCCCCCGCAACTCACATACAAGGATGCCGTTTACCTGCTCGGATCGCACATCCCCGAGCGGAAGGTGGTCATGTATGCGAGGCAATCGGTTCTCACGGGAGGTGTTGCGCAGCGCAAGCCGTTGCCTGTGACCACGCGCGTGACAACATCTGATTTCTTCGCGATGTTCGACGTGCCGTTCCTGTATGGCAGCGGCTGGGACGCCGGCGGGGACCAGAACGCTACCCCCGTAATCGTGCTCAGCAAGCAGCAGAACGAAAAACTGTTTGGCGGAATCAACAGCGTGGGCCGCACGATCCGCTGGGACGACCGCGAGTTCCGGGTCGTAGGTGTGCTGGATGCCTGGTCGCCCACGCCCCGCTTCTATGACCTGAACGACGGGGCCTTCAGCACACCCGATGACGTGTACATTCCCTTCGGTTGGACTCGCCCGCTCGACCAATATCCGAACGGTGGAAGCACAGACTGCTGGAAACCCGAAACGGTCAACACCTTTGCGGACTTCCTCGGCTCCGACTGCGTCTGGACACAGATGTGGGTCGAACTGCCGAATAAAGCGAGCCGCGAGCGCATGCAGGGGCTGATGGACGGGTACTGGGCCGAGCAACGCAAGGCCGGACGCTTCCCCCGCCCGCGCAACAATCGCCTCACCAACGTCGGCCAGTGGCTGAAAGATCAAGGTGTGGTTCAGAACGACAATCGCATGCTCGTTGGAATCGCATTCGCGTTCCTTGCAGTGTGCCTGCTCAACACGGTTGGCATACTGCTGGCCAAATTCCTCAATGCCGCTGCGATTGCAGGCGTGCGCCGCGCGCTCGGGGCAAGCCGCCGGCAGATCTTCATACAACATCTCATTGAGGTTGGAATGCTCGCGGCCGCCGGGGCTGTGCTCGGCCTTGGCTTCGGGGCGCTCGGCCTCTGGGGCGTTCATGCCCTGTATGTCACCAAGAATGAGGTGGATACCGTGGACGTGGCGAACCTTACAGGGGGGTACCAGCAACTGACGCATTTCGACGCAATCAGCGTCTTTTGGGCGGTCATGCTGGCGATGGTGTCAGCTCTGGCCGCGGGTCTGTACCCGGCCTGGCGTATCGGCCGTGTAGCCCCCGCAGTGTATTTGAAGAGCCAGTAAGGAGAGAGAACATGAGCCTCGACATCCGACCCGTCGTATCCTCCCTGCTGCGCAATCGCACTGGCGCAGTGCTCGTGGCCTTTCAGATCGCGATTGCGCTCGCGGTGCTGGTCAACGCGGTCTTCATCGTGCACCAGCGCATCGAGAAGATGAGCCGGCCCACGCGAATCGATGATCAGAACCTGTTCGGCGTCCGGACCGCCGAGTTTACGAACCGGTTCAACTACGATGCATCCGTGCATGAGGATCTGGCTTATCTGCGAGGCCTCCCCGATGTGGTCAGCGCGTCGGTGAGCAATTCTGTTCCGTTAGGTATAAGCGGAAGCGCGACAACGGTGTGGACCCAACCGGACAACAAAGGCGAGCGGGCACAGATCAACTACTTCGCGATGGACGAGCAAGGTTTGAATACACTCGGCGTGCGCTTGATCGCCGGACGGGGTTTTCGGGCGGAAGAGATCCTCCCGCCGGTGACACCGACAAACACCGCCGACTTCGTCCCGCAGCTCATCGTGACCCAAGCGGTCGCCGAAGTGCTGTTTCCCCACCAGAATGCGCTTGGCAAAACTGTCTACGATTCCTGGGGAAAGCCTTCAACCATCACCGGCATCATCGACAATATGATCGGTACGGGATGGTCGGGATACGAAGCGTTGGACCACGTAGCAATCATGCCGCGCATGCCGAGAATGTACGGCTTCGACTATCTCGTACGTACCAAGCCGGGACGGCGCGACGCCATCATGCGTACGGTGGAGGAGCACTTGTCGACGTCCAACCCCGACCGCGTCATCCAGTATGTGCGCTCGGTAGAGTACTTCAAGAAGCTCCTGTATCGCGACGATCGCAACATGGGAGTGTTCCTGATCACCGTGACCGCGCTTCTGCTGGCTGTCGCATCGCTCGGTATCTTCGGCCTCGCCACATTCAACGTGAGTGCCCGAACCAAGCAGATCGGGACACGCCGGGCAGTAGGCGCGCGCAGAGCCGATATCGTGCGTTACTTCATGGTCGAAAATGGGTTGATCACCACGGCCGGCATCGTTGTGGGGTGCGCTCTTGCCTTGGCGATCGGCTACTGGCTTTCCTTGCAATATCAGCTGCCTCGCCTGGACCTCTATTACCTGGTCGGCGGCGTGCTCGCGCTGTGGCTGATTGGTCAACTTGCCGCGTGGCAGCCGGCGCGTAAAGCTTCGGCGGTATCCCCGTCAGTGGCTACCCGAACGGTGTAATTGATAGCATGGAAGCTTATGCCTGCGTTGCCCAATGCTGCTGTCCTCGTCATCGACGACAATGAAGCCGTCCGTACGGCCTTCGATGTCCTGTTGTCGATTCACGGGGCGCGGGTGCTGACTGCCGCGTCACCCGCAGACGGCTTGGTCCGTCTGGGCCGTGACGCGGTGGACCTCGTGATCCAGGACATGAACTTCCGCCGGGAGGCGACGACCGGCGAAGAAGGCGTGGCCCTGTTTCACACGATACGCACAAAGTATCCCGATGTGCCCATCATCCTGTTGACGGCTTGGACGCACCTCGAGACTGCAGTTGAGCTTGTGAAAGCCGGCGCCGCTGATTACATCGCAAAGCCGTGGGATGACGCCCGCCTGCTGACGACCGTTCGAAATCTCCTCGATCTTCGAAGCGCCCGGGCCGAGGCGCAGGCTTTACGAGCACAACGGCGGCAGGCCCGCGAAACGCTGACCGGCCAATTCGATCTGCGTGGCATTGTGTACGAGAGCGAAGCGATGCACACCCTGGTGTCCACTGCTACGCACATCGCTCATGCAGACGTACCTGTGCTCATCACCGGGCCAAACGGCGCCGGCAAGGAGGTACTGGCCGATATCGTGCAAGCCAACTCGTCCGTTCGAACGAAGCCCTACCTGAAGGTAAACCTGGGGGCATTGCCTAACGAGCTGATCGAGGCCGAGCTCTTCGGCACTGAGGCGGGCGCCTTCACAGGTGCACGCGCTCGCATAGGACGCTTCGAAGCTGCCGATGGCGGCACATTGTTCCTGGACGAGCTCGGCAACCTGTCCGGCGGCGGCCAGGCGAAGTTGCTGCGCGTCCTGCAGACGGGAGAGTTCGAAAGATTGGGTTCCAATACCACGCGCCGGACCCGGGTCAGAGTCATAGCGGCCACGAACAGCAACCTGCGACTCGCGATCCGCGAGGGCCGTTTCCGTGAGGACCTGTTCTACCGCTTGAACGTCATCGAGCTGGAAATCCAAGCGTTGGCAGACCGCCGCGACGATATAGGCGCGCTGGCCCGTCACTTTCTCGAGCCAGGATTCACGCTTGCACAGGATGCGTTGGACGCTCTTTCGCGCCACCCATGGTCGGGTAACGTGCGGGAATTGCAGAACACGATTCGCCGTGCGTGCCTGCTGTCATCCGGCAAGACGATTGCAGCCTCTGCTCTCGTTCTGCCGGTGGTTGCAACGCAACTGGTGGCCACCGAGGAGACCACATTGGATCGCGGTACTATCGAACAGGCGCTGGAGCGCGCGCAGGGTGTCGTAGCGCAAGCGGCGCGCGAGCTCGGTCTGTCCCGGCAGGCGCTTTATCGGCGCATGGAGAAACTGGGACTCAGGCCCCAGCCATGATATCAAGCTCATGATGCGTACCTCCCTGGCTGGCCGCACAGCCGTTGGCCTCGGGCTGGTAGCCCTGGTTGTGGCCGCCGCCACGGCCGTTGTTGGAAACTATTTCCGCGCTCCATTCGTAGCGGCTCTGGCGGGGCTGCTCGCCTCGGCGCCCCTGGTTCTGTGGATGGCGACTGTCGTTACCCGCCCCTGGTCGCGCGTCCTGCGCGCGGTGAGTGACGGTATCGTCAGCATGCGTGATCACGATTTCAGCGTGAGCATCCGGCGCATCTCCAACGACGAGCTTGGGGACCTCGTCACTGCCTACAATGCGCTCGGCGATCTCCTGCGCCGCGAGCGCCTCGACCTCCATCAGCGCGAACTGCTCCTGGACACTGTGATCCAGACGACTCCGCTGGTCATGGTGTTGACCAACTCGGCAGGCCGGATCGTGTATAGCAACATTGCGGCCCGCCAGCTGTTTCATGGTGGCCGCAAGCTCGAAGGACTCGACTTCATGGCGCTCCTCGAGCAATCCCCTGCGCCCCTGCGCGAGGCGCTGACGGGCAATGCCGACACGCTCTTCACGATGGAGGTGGATGGCGAGCCGCAGGTCTACCACCTCTCGCAGCGCCGTTTTCACCTGAATGCGCAGCCACAGCAATTACTGTTGTTGAAACAGCTCACACGCGAGCTCGCGGCCCAGGAAGTGGTCGTGTGGAAGAAGGTCATCCGGGTGATTGCGCATGAGCTCAACAACTCATTGGCGCCCATCACTTCCCTCGCCCACTCGGGTCAGTTGTTGGCCCGTCAGCCCGATCCGGCGCAGCTGGACAGAGTGTTCACCACGATCGGCGAGCGCGCGGCGCACCTCGCGTCGTTCATCGATGGGTATGCGCGTTTCGCCAAGCTGCCCACCCCGCGCGCGGCTCCCGTTGAGTGGTCACAGTTCATGGCCAGGTTGCAGGGAGCGATGCCATTCCATGTCGAAGGGTCCCTGCCCTTGCGCGAGGGAAGCTTCGACGCCAGCCAGATGCAACAGGTGATGATCAATCTGTTGAAGAATGCAGCGGAATCAGGTTCGCGACCCGATGACATCACCGTCTGCGTCCGCGATCGCGCGGACAGCTTTGTAGTCGAAGTCGCCGACCGCGGTACCGGGCTTGCGGAGAACGTGCTTCGAGATGCGCTCCTGCCGTTCTACTCCACGAAGGCAACAGGTACGGGCCTCGGCCTGACCCTATGCCGGGAAATCGTGGAAGCGCATGGCGGTCGGCTCAGCTTGGCCAACCGCCCCGATGGCTCACCGGGCGCAGTCGTTACGCTGTGGCTCCCTTACGCCGTCCAGAGGCCTTGACCTCGCGGGCTGCAGGTCTTTCCACCTGGCGCCCGTTCGCGCGCCCCCCGTTGGGGCGAGCCCCGTTCGGACGCCCCCCCTCCTGACGAGCACTCGCACCGCTGCCATTGGCGACCGCCTTCCGGCGGTCGATCGGGGTGTACTCATTGCCCTTGGCGGCAATCGAATTGATGGTTTCGCGACTCAGGCTCTGCAGGTAGCGGCCAAAGTCCTTGCCCAGCTGAGGATGGCCCAGGGCGAACTCGACAGTGGCCTGCAGGTATCCGAGCTTGCTGCCGCAGTCATAGCGTTTGCCCGTGAAGCGGTGGGCGTAGACGGCCTCTTCCTTCATCAGCGCCGCAATTCCGTCGGTCAGCTGAATCTCCCCGCCCGCGCCTTGCCCGATCTTCTCCAGGTGCTCGAAAATCGCGGGCGACAGAACATACCGGCCCACCACGGCGAGATTTGACGGCGCATCGGCAGGCTTCGGCTTCTCGATGATGCTGTTCACGCGGCTGGTGGCCGACTTGTCAGCGTCGACAGCGACTATGCCGTACTTGTCGGTATCGGTCTTTGGAACGATCTGAACCCCGAGCACGCTGGCGCGCTTAGCTTCGTAAACGTCCGCCATCTGCCGCAAGCAGGCGATCTCGCTCTTGATCAGGTCGTCCGCCAGATGCACGAAGAAAGGCTCCGCGCCCACAGCGGGCTGGGCGCACAGCACCGCGTGGCCCAATCCAAGTGGTGCCGGCTGCCGGATGTAGATGCAAGACGCGTAGGACGGCAGAACGCTGCGCAATTGGTTGAGCAGATCGCTTTTACCCTGCGCTTCGAGCATGTGCTCGAGCTCCTGGTCGGAGTCGAAGTGGTCCTCAATGGCGCGCTTCGAGGCGCCCGTGATGAATACCAGTCGGGTCGCCCCCGCCGAAAGCGCCTCTTCCACCGCGTATTGGATCAGGGGCTTGTCGACGACGGGCAGCATCTCCTTGGGGCTCGCTTTGGTGGCAGGTAGGAACCGCGTACCTCGGCCGGCCACCGGAAATACGGCCGTGCGAATGGCCGACGTGGAGTTCGTCCTCATCAAATTCTTCTCCTGCGGACTGCTGTTTGAGTCTTCAGTCTAACGTCCGGATATGCAGCAAAGTATATGCCAGCGCACAAATCACCCCTCGGTGCGCTCGGCCCATTTGAAAACGGCAGGGCGCATGCTGTCCCACGAGCGGCACTTGGGACAATGCCAATACCAGCCCACACTGTTAAGCCCGCAGTCATCACATTGATAACGCCCACCGGCATCCCCGATGCGGGTCAACAGAGCGCCCAATGAGGCCGCATCGGCAGCGGAATCGATGCCAGCGTCAAACTCGCGCGTGACCGACGGCAAACGACGGACGTCCTGCGGCGGAAGGGCTGTCGCGAGCAACCAGGCTAGCTGGCGCCCGCTGACGCGGCCGTTACGTTGCAGGCGACGCGCGACCTGACCCAGCACATCGCTTTCGCCCACCAGTTTTGCCAACGTGAGAACACGGGGGATGATCTCGAGTGCGAGGCCAGGAAACGCTTCCAGCGCGCCCAGATAAAGGGTCAGCGACTCGCCCGAGTTGCCGCCCAGCTCGGTGATACGGGCGGTCAGGATCTGTGCACGTGGCAGATCCGCGTCGTGTGTACCCGCCTGACGCAGCAACGTCCTGGCGCGATCGGTATCGCCTTGAATCAGAGCATGTTCGGCCAGCTCGCACAAATAGTGGGCTGCCACCGTGCGCCTTTCGAGTTGTAGTGCAGGCGACAGGTCGTGGAATATCTTCAGTGCGTTGGCCCACTCGCCCTGCTGTTCGTAGATGCGCAGCAGATGATCCAATGCGGCATTGCGGTACTCCCGTGACGCTGCCAACTCCTCCAGTAAGCGCTCCGCGCGGTCCATCAGCCCGGCACTCAGGTAGTCGAGCGCAAGGGCAAATGCCGCCTTGTCCCGCAGGACCACGGCACCGTGCTCGCGCAGCCGCGAATGAATGGCAATGGCACGGTCAACTTCGCCACGCCGGCGAAACAGGCTCCCCAGGGCGAACTGGATTTCTGCGGCATCGCCGTCAGCCTGCGCCATGCGCGAAAAGATCTCGGCCGCATGGTCGAAGCGATCATTGATCAAATGGTCGAGGCCGACGTAGTAGTCGCGCGGCAGCCTTACGGTTCGCGCCGCGCCGTTACGGCGGCCCAGTATCCAGGCGGCGATGCCGACTGATACGAAAGCCAGTGCGAGCAGGATGGGTGGCAGCTCGATCACACTGCCGAAGATAACAGTGGCAGTGTTACAGCGCTAATCCACCGGCGCCCTCGCGCCGGTCAATCTCTAATCGGCCGGTCAGCTCCGTCATTGACCCGCTCCCGCAGGTCCTTTCCGGGCTTGAAATGCGGCACGTACTTGCCTGACAACGCGACCGCCTCGCCCGTTTTCGGGTTGCGTCCCTGGCGAGGCGGCCGGAAGTGCAGCGAAAAACTGCCGAAACCGCGGATTTCGATGCGCTCTCCCTGCGAGAGCGCATCGCTCATGATCTCGAGTATCTGCTTCAGCGCGAGCTCCACATCCTTGGCTGGCAGGTGCTTCTGCTTCGCAGTGATGATCTCGATGAGTTCCGATTTCGTCACGAGTTTGACAGTACTCATGCGGTCAAGGCAGTCGTCGCATCAGTCGCGGTCCGAGCCGATCTGTTCCTTGAGCAGATCGCCCAGGCTCGTGCCCGAGGAAGTGGAGGTTTCGGACCGGTAGCTCTGCACGGCTTCCTGTTCCTCGTGCATCTCCTTGGCCTTGATCGACAGCGAGATAGTGCGGGACTTGCGGTCCACGCCGGTGAACTTCGCCTCGATCTCTTCGCCGACCTTCAGAACCGTACGTGCATCCTCGACGCGGTCGCGACC
The DNA here is from genome assembly GCA_028293745.1 of Gammaproteobacteria bacterium. Taxonomy (GTDB): domain Bacteria; phylum Pseudomonadota; class Gammaproteobacteria; order Steroidobacterales; family Steroidobacteraceae; genus 13-2-20CM-66-19. The sequence continues at coordinate 25,661 of JAQGOF010000127.1, forward strand.
AAGCTCGGAAGCCCGTAGCTGGCCATCGATCCCGTTGCCGAGGTCGATGACGGCTCCGCGAGCATCCACTTCCTTGACCACGCCCTTGACGATCGTGCCCTTGGGGTTCTCGGCGATGTAGGCCGAGAACGGGTCCTTGGCAAGCTGCTTGATCCCCAGGGAAATGCGCTCCCGCTCCGGATCGATGGACAGCACCATGGCCTCGAGCTGCTGGCCCTTCTGGTAGTTGCGCACCGCCTCTTCTCCCGGCAGATCCCAGGAGATGTCGGACAGGTGCACCAGGCCGTCGATGTTGCCCGGCAGGCCGATGAAGATGCCGAAGTCCGTAATGGACTTGATCTGGCCCGACACCTTGTCGCCGCGGTTGTAGTTCTCGGCGAACTCCTTCCACGGGTTGGCCTTGCACTGCTTGAGACCCAGCGAAATGCGGCGGCGCTCCTCGTCCACGTCGAGAACCATGACCTCGACTTCCTGGCCGGTGTGCACCACCTTCGCGGGGTTGACGTTCTTGTTGGTCCAGTCCATCTCGGACACGTGGACCAGGCCTTCGACGCCGTCCTCGATCTCGACGAACGCGCCGTAGTCGGCAATGTTGGTGACCTTGCCGAACACGCGGGTGTGCGGCGGGTAACGGCGGGAAATGTTCTCCCACGGATCCGCCCCGAGCTGCTTGAGGCCCAGGCTCACGCGCGAACGCTCGCGGTCAAACTTGAGAATGCGCACGTCGATCTCGTCGCCAACTTTGACGACTTCCGAAGGATGCTTGACGCGCTTCCACGCCATGTCCGTGATGTGCAGCAGGCCGTCGATACCGCCCAGGTCAACGAACGCACCGTAGTCGGTGAGGTTCTTGACCGAGCCGCGCACGACTGCGCCTTCCTGCAGGTTGTCCATCAGGGCGCTGCGTTCGGCGGAGAATTCCTGCTCCACGACGGCACGCCGTGAAACCACGACGTTATTGCGCTTCTGATCGAGCTTGATGACTTTGAATTCGAGCGGCTTGTTCTCGAGGTACGACGTATCACGCACCGGACGGACATCGACGAGAGAGCCCGGCAGGAACGCGCGGACGTTGTCGATCTCGACGGTGAAGCCGCCTTTGACGCGGCCTGTAATGATGCCAGTGACGATCTCGGAGTTGTTGAAAGCCGTTTCCAGGCGCGTCCAGGTGCGCGCGCGCTTGGCCTTCTCGCGTGACAGGCGGGTCTCACCGGTTCCGTCCTCGACGGAATCCAATGCAACTTCCACCTCGTCGCCGGGCTTGACCTCCACCTCGCCGCGTTCATTCTTGAACTGCTCGAGAGGGATGACTGCCTCTGACTTGAGACCGACATTGACGATGACGACGTCGTCTGTGACGTCCACGATGAGCCCGGTCAGGATCATTCCCGGGCGGATACGCTGGTTGGCGAGACTTTGCTCGAAGAGCTGGGCGAAACTTTCTGTCATACCTTCACTCGCACGGTAAACAAGTGCCGTGCATGTACTGGACCCTCATCCGCTGCGGCCCAGGCAGATTGAATAAAGCACGCGCTTCCTGCACGTGCCGGTTTGAAATCGCACTTCCCCCCGCATCGGACCCGAGCGCTTCACGCCCAAAGAGCGCGCATGCGTCCCGCAGCCATGACCCGATCAACGACCTGCTCAATGGTGAGACCTGTCGAGTCGATCACTTCGGCATCGGGCGCGGGCTTCAATGGGGCGACCGTACGGGTCGAATCCCGCAGGTCCCGCTCGGTGATCTCGCGCGAAAGGGCGGCAAGGCTAACATCCGACCCCTTGTCTTTCAACTGCTTATAGCGGCGAAGGGCCCGCTCGTCGGGGGTTGCGGTGAGAAATATCTTGAGGTCGGCCCCTGGAAATACAACCGTGCCCATGTCCCGGCCGTCGGCTACCAGGCCAGGGGGCCTGGCAAAGGCACGCTGACGGTCCAGAAGCGCGCTGCGGACGCCTGGCCAGGCGGCAACGCGCGAGGCCCCCTGCCCAGCCACCTCGGACCGGATTTCGTCCGTGACGACCTCCCCTTCGAGCAGCACTAGCTCGCCCCCATCGGGTGTGACCTCAAACCGGACGTCCAGGGAGGCTGCAACCCGGGCGTGACCTTCCACATCATCGGGCTTCAATCCCCGTTTGAGCCCCGCGAGCGCCACGAGGCGGTACAGGGCTCCGCTATCCAGAAAGTGCCAGCCGAGTCGGATGGCAACTGCGCGGCTGATCGTTCCTTTGCCGGACCCGCTGGGGCCGTCGATCGTCACAATCGGTGTGCGTGGCGTCATTCCGGAAAGCGTGGGTCAGGCGGTCTCGATCCGCAAGCCCGCAGCACGAGCGATCTCGACGAAGCCGGGAAACGAGGTTGCCACATTCGCGGTATCCAGGATTTCGATCTCTTCCCGCGCCCGCAGGCTGGCCACCGCAAAGGCCATTGCGATCCGGTGATCGCTTCTGCTGTCCACCGTGCCACCCTTGAAGCCATCGCCCCCGCGAATCGAGAGGCCGTCGGGGTACAGACGGTTCTGCACTCCGAGGACCGTCAAGCCGTCGGCCATGGCCGCCAGACGATCCGTCTCTTTGACCCGCAGCTCTTCGGCTCCCCTGACGAGGGTTTCGCCTTCGGCACAGGCGGCGGCGATGAAGAACACCGGGAACTCGTCTATCGACAACGGTACGAGGCTCTCGGACACCCGGATGCCTTTCAGGCGACTCTTGCGGACCTCCAGATCGGCGATCGGCTCGGCATTCGTCCCGTCCTCCGGATGGGCATGGATTTTGATGTCCGCTCCCATTTGCAGCAGGAGCTCCAGGAGACCGGTGCGAGTCGGGTTGATGCCTACGTTGCGCAAAAGCAGCGGCTTTTCGGCTGCCAGGCATCCCGCGACGAGGAAGAATGCAGCGGACGAGAAGTCAGCGGGAACCACGATCTCGGTCCCACGCAAGGTCTGGCCGCCCTCGATGGCAGCGGTCGCGCCCTGTTGGACCACGTTGACCCCGAATGCACGCAACATTCTTTCGGTGTGGTCTCGTGTCGGGGTCGGCTCGGTCACACGTGTGCAGCCGGAGGCCTGCAGTCCAGCGAGCAATACAGCCGATTTGACCTGCGCGCTCGCGACCGGCAGGGCATAGTCGATCGCGTTCATCCGTGTGCTGCCCCGAATCTCAACGGGCGGCCGGCCGTTTTGCGTCTGTATGTTCGCGCCCATCAGCCTGAGAGGCGTCGCCACGCGCTCCATCGGGCGGCGCATCAGCGATTCGTCACCTATCAACGTTGAATCGAAGTTCTGCGGCGCGAGCAGTCCCATCGAAAGGCGCATTGCCGTGCCTGCATTCCCCATATCGAGAGGGGCGGAGGCAGCACTCAAGGCCTTCGGACCGACGCCGTGTACGATCACGTGTTGGTCCTGGGGACGTTCGATGCGCACACCCAGGGCCTGCAAGGCGCGCAGCGTAGCCAGGCAATCTTCGCCCGCCAGGAACCCGGTGATGTCGGTGATGCCCTGCGCAATTCCTCCCAACATCAAGGCGCGATGGGAGATCGATTTATCGCCGGGAACCGTCAGCTCACCCGCGGCCGCACCGCCCGGACCTGCGTGATAGTTCGCCATGTTCAAACCACCGCGCGGGGGTAAGAGCCGAGAATGCGAAACAGCGAGGAACGCTTCTTCAACTCTTCCAGCGCCTTCGCGACATGCGCATCGTCCGCATGACCTTCGATATCGATGAAGAACACGTAGTCCCACTTCTTCCGATGCGAGGGACGCGACTCGATCCGTGTCATGCTGACCCGATGGTCTGATAGAGGTTGCAGCAGGCGGTGCAGCGCACCGGGCGAATCGGTGTGGCTGATCGATATCAGCAGCGTCGTCCGGTCCTCGCCGCTGGGAGTGAACAACTTGCGGCCCAGAACGAAAAAGCGCGTCGTGTTATCTGGACGGTCCTCGATTTCCGCGGCCAATATCTTGAGGCCGTACACCTCGGCCGCTGTCTCGCCGGCAATTGCCGCGGTTCCCTTCTCGTCACGGGCGCGCCGCGCGCCTTCCGCGTTGCTCGAAACAGGAACCCGCTCGACGTTGGGCAGATGCTCATCCAGCCACACCCGGCATTGGGCCAGCGACTGGGTATGCGAGCAGATCCGCACGATGCGGCCCAGCGATCCCATCAACCCCATGACGGAATGATGGATGCGCAGCTCGACTTCCCCGCAGATTTTCAGCGGCGATGCGAGGAACCGGTCCAACGTATGATTGACCGTCCCTTCGGTGGAATTCTCGATGGGCACGACGCCGAAGTCAGCACTGGCGGCCTCCACCTCGTGGAAGACCTCATCTATGGAAGCCAGCGGCAGGCCGCGCACGGAATGACCGAAGTGCGTCAGGACCGCAGCCTGGGTGAAGGTCCCTTCCGGCCCGAGGAAAGCAACCTTCAACGGCTCCTGCTGGGCAAGACAGGCTGACATGATCTCGCGAAACAGCCGCAGGATCTCCTCATCCCGCAGCGGCCCGTTGTTACGCGCCCGGGCCATGCGAAGCACCTGTGCCTCGCGCTCCGGACGATAGAAATCAACGGTCTTGCCCTCGCGGGTCTTCGAGATCCCGACCAGTTGGGCCAGGCGTGCGCGATCATTGATCAGCGCATGGATCTTCTCGTCGATGGTGTCGATCTGGCCGCGCACCTTCTCCAGGTCGAGGGGTGCGGCGGCAGGCCCCTTCCCGGTAGATGATTGCGCGGTAACCTTCTTACCGCGAGCCATCAAACTATCCGGGCGGATAACACGCCCTCGATCCCCCGGATCTGGCGAAGAATCTCCTCGCTCACCGCGCCATCAGTGTCGATAAGGGTGTACGCGTACTCCCCGCGCGACTTGTTCAGCAGGTCCGCGATGTTGATTCGCGCCGCCGCAAGACAGGTCGAGATCTGGCCTACCATGTTCGGGACGTTGCTGTTGGCGATGACGATCCGCGTCGTGTTGGGCGCGCGCGGCATGACGCTTTCAGGATAGTTGACGCTGTTGCGGATGTTGCCGTTTTCCAGGAAATCCCGCACCTGCTCGGAAACCATGACTGCACAGTTCTCTTCGGCTTCCCCGGTAGAGGCGCCCAGATGCGGCAGCGTAATGACTTTCGCGTGATCCTTCAGGGCGTTGTTCGGGAAATCACAGACATAGGAAAGCAGCCGGCCCGCGTCCAATGCGGCCACGATCGCTGCATCATCGACGATCGCGGCACGCGCGAAGTTCAGAATGATGCCGCTCTTCTTCATGAGCTTGAGGCGGGCCTCGCTCACCAGCTTCCGGGTCTGATCGTTGAGGGGCACGTGCACGGTGATCGCATCCGCCCGCGCGAACAGATCATCGAGCGACAGTGCCTGCTCGACGCTCGAAGACAGCTGCCAGGCGCGCTGCACGGTGATCTGCGGGTCATAACCCAGAACCTTCATGCCGAGTGCGAGCGCCGAGTTGGCCACCTCCACTCCAATCGCTCCCAGCCCCACGACACCCAGCGTGCGGCCGGGAAGCTCGAAGCCTACGAACTTCTTCTTGCCCTTCTCCACCGCTTCGTCAATTGCATGATCGTCGCCGTTCAGCGAGCGCGAGAACGACCATGCGGGACAGATGTTGCGTGCCGCGAGAAACAGGCCCGCGAGCACCAGCTCCTTGACCGCGTTCGCATTGGCGCCCGGCGAGTTGAAGACCGGGATGCCGCGCTTGCTGAGCTCGGCCACCGGAATGTTGTTGACTCCCGCGCCGGCGCGGCCGACCGCGCGCACCGAATCGGAGATCGGCGTGCCGTGCATGTCGGCCGAGCGCACCAGGATGGCATCCGGATGGTCGAGGTCCGAAGCGATTTCGTATCGATCCCGCGGCAGGCGTTCCAGGCCACGGGCGCTGATGTTGTTCAGAGTCAGGATTCGGTAACGCATGGGCAACGTTTCAGCCGTGACGGCGTTGAAACTCCTTCATGAATGCGGCGAGTGCCTGGACTCCCTCGAGTGGCATCGCATTGTAAATGCTGGCGCGCATGCCGCCCACCGAGCGGTGGCCTTCCAGGTTGGTGAGCCCGGCAGCGCCGGCTTCGCTCAAAAATGTTTTATCGAGCTCCGGCTTCGCGAGCGTGAACGGTATGTTCATCCACGAGCGTGCGTTCTTTGACACTGGATTGCGGTAAAACCCGGAATCATCGATGGCCCGATACAACGTATCGGCCTTGGCGCGATTGCGCTCGCCCATCGCGGCGAGCCCGCCGAGGGACTTGAGCCACTTGAACACGAGGCCTGCAAAGTACCAGCCGAAAGTCGGGGGCGTGTTGAGCATGGAGCCTTCATCGGCCATGGCCTTGAAGTCCCAGACCGAGGGGGTGCCGGGACGCGCCTTGCCGATCAGGTCTTCGCGGACGATCACGACACACAGGCCGGACGGACCGATGTTTTTCTGCGCGCCCGCGTAAATGAGGCCAAACTTCGACACATCGATGGGCCGCGACAGGATCGTCGAGGACATGTCCGCCAACAGCGGCACGCCGCCGGTTGCCGGCACATAGGGAAATTCCACGCCTCCAATGGTTTCATTGGGCGTGTAGTGAACGTAGGCTGCGCCGGCAGTCAGTTTCAACGAGCCCTGCCCGGGTACGGTGCAGTAGCTCGAGGCCGCCTCGTCGGCCGCCACGTTGACCTTCGTCAGACGCTTGGCTTCGCCGATCGCCTTTTTCGACCAGGCACCGGTGTTGATGTAGTCAACGGTGGAGTCCGCCGTCGCAAGATTCAGCGGGATGGCCGAAAACTGGCCTGTGGCTCCGCCCTGCAGGAACAGTACCTTGTAGCTGTCCGGCACACCCAGCAGCTCGCGCAGCAAGCTCTCCGCCTCCTGCGCAACACCGATGAAGGCCTTGCTGCGATGACTGACCTCCATGACGGACATGCCGGACCCACGCCAGTCAATCAGCTCGTCACGAACCTGTTGCAGAACTTCCAGGGGCAGCGTAGCCGGCCCCGCGGCGAAATTGTAAACACGCACGGCGGAATACCCTTTTCGGGCTCGAGTGGCTTCAGGGAGTCCGCCATTGCGGGCGGACAACGAATACTACCAACGGAATGTCGCCATCGTCATAACTTTTGGCGCTTTAGTTCTCGCTATCGGGCGGACTTTCCGCCAGCGGCTCTGCACCTTCTGCGGGCGTCGCGGTGAGGTCCCCGGAGGCAGCTTCGTCGACTACTTCGCCCTCCAGGTGCTCGATACGCTCGATGCCGGTCAACCGCTCGCCCTCAGCGAGCCGGATCAGCCGCACGCCTTGCGTGTTGCGCCCGAGTACCGATATCTCGTCCACCGGTGTTCGAACGAGCGTGCCGGTCGAGCTGATCAGCATGATTTCCTGACCGGCAACCACCTGCAGCGCAGCCACGGTCGTGCCGTTGCGATCGGAAGTTTGCAGCGCAATCACGCCCTGGCCGCCGCGGCCGTGCGACGGAAACTCTTCCAGAGGGGTCAGCTTTCCGTAACCGGTGGCCGAGGCTGTCAGAACGTTTCCTTCGCCAACCACGATCAAGGCAATGAGCTCCTGTCCCTCGCCGAGCTTGATGCCACGGACACCCGCAGCCTCGCGGCCCATCGGGCGCACTTCCTCTTCGTGGAAGCGGATGGCTTTGCCGCCGCTCGAGACCAGGATGACCTCGCGCTGCGAGTCGGTGAGCGCAACACCCACGAGCCGGTCGTTGTCGCGCAGATCGACACCGATGATTCCACTCGAGCGGGGGCGCGAGAAGGCCGTGAGCGGGGTCTTCTTCACAGTGCCCTGGCTGGTCGCCATGAACACGAAATGCTGCTCGTCATATTGCTTGATGGGCAGCAGCGCGTTGATCTTCTCGCCCTCGCCCAGCGGCAGCAGATTCACCATGGGACGACCGCGGGCATTGCGTCCCGCCTGTGGCACTTCGTATACCTTCAGCCAGTAGACTTTGCCGCGGTTGGAGAAGCACAGCACAGTGTCATGTGTGTTCGCTACGAACAGCTTCTCCACGAAATCTTCGTCTTTCACCGAAGTCGCCGCTTTACCGCGGCCGCCACGGCGTTGGGTCTGATATTCAGTCAGCGGTTGCGACTTCGCGTAACCCGTGTGCGACAACGTGACCACGACGTCCTGCGGCTCGATCAGATCCTCGGTCGTCAGGTTCAGATGATCTCGGTTGATTTCGGTCCGCCGGGCATCGCCATACGCCTCGCGGATCTCGATGAGCTCGTCGCGAACGACCTGCGTGAGCCGCTCGGGCCGCGCCAGGATGTCGCCCAGATCGCGGATCTTCTCCAATAGCTCCTTGTACTCGGCGATGATCTTGTCCTGCTCGAGCCCTGTCAGGCGGTGCAGGCGCATGTCCAGGATCGCCTGGGCCTGAGCCTCGGAGAGATGGTACCCGCTGCCGTTCAGTCCAAAATCCGCGGCCAGTCCGTTCGGACGAGTGGAAATCGCGCCGGCGCCATCGAGAAGCTGCGGGACGATTCCCGCCGGCCACGGACGCGCCAGCAATGACGTACGCGCCTCAGCAGGTGACGGCGCCGCCTTGATCAACGTGATGATGTCGTCGATGTTCGCAAGCGCAATCGCAAGTCCTTCGAGGATATGAGCGCGCTCGCGGGCCTTGGCGAGATCGTAGATCGTCCGGCGGGTAACAACTTCGCGCCGATGCCGGATGAACGCATCCAGCATCTCTTTCAGAGACATCAACTTTGGCTGCCCGTCCTGCAAGGCGACCATGTTGATGCCAAACACCGTTTCCATCGGTGTCTGCGCGTAGAGGTTGTTGAGGACGATCTCGGTTACCTCACCGCGCTTGAGCTCGATGACGATCCGCATGCCGTCCTTGTCGGACTCGTCACGCAGACCGTCGGAGGCGATACCGTCGAGCAGTTTCTCGCGAACGAGTTGCGCAATGCGCTCGATCAGCCTCGCCTTGTTGACCTGAAACGGCAGCTCCGTGACGATGATAGCCTGTCGATCACCTTTACCGACGTCCTCGATCGACACGCGCGCGCGCACAGACAATCGCCCGCGCCCGGTTCGATATGCGGTCGCGATTTCCTGTGCGCCGTTGATGATTCCGGCAGTCGGGAAATCCGGCCCCGGCACATACTGCATGAGTGCCGCAAGCGGCAACGAGGGGTCATCCAGCAGCGCGAGGCATGCGTTGACGATTTCGGTCAGGTTGTGGGGCGGGATGTTGGTCGCCATGCCCACCGCGATGCCCGTCTGGCCGTTGACCAGCAGGTTGGGGATGCGGGCAGGCAGGACCGAGGGCTCAGTCTCGGATTCGTCGTAGTTCGGGGTGAAATCGACCGTTTCCTTGTCGATGTCAGCGAGCAGCTCGCTCGCGATGCGCGACATGCGTACTTCGGTGTAGCGCATGGCCGCGGGCGCGTCGCCATCGACCGAGCCGAAATTGCCCTGACCGTCCACGAGCAAATAGCGCATGGAAAACGGCTGCGCCATGCGAACGATAGTGTCGTAGACGGCCGTATCGCCGTGCGGATGGTATTTACCGATAACGTCGCCGACGACGCGCGCGGACTTCTTGTAGGACTTGTTCCAGTCATTGCCGAGCTCCCGCATGGCGTGCAGGACGCGACGATGGACGGGCTTCAGGCCGTCGCGTACGTCGGGCAGTGCGCGCCCGACGATCACGCTCATGGCATAGTCGAGATAGGACTGCCGCATCTCGTCTTCGAGAGTGACGGTCAGAATTTCGCGTGCAATTTCGGCCATTAAAAAAAGGCGCCCACAAAGGCTTGGTGAAAACGCCAATCTTAACACATAGGCACGTTCTCGACCCCTTTCGATATACTGCGCACTGCCATTTTCAAGCGCTTTCGCGCAAATGCCGCCTGAACCCGCAGATCTGCTGATAGAAGCCCGCTGGGTGCTGCCGATAGCGCCTGTCAACACCGTGCTCGCGGATCACGCCGTGGCCGTCACGTCGGGCCGGATCGTCGCTTTGGGGCCCATTGCGCAGATGAATGCGCGTTTCGAGCCGCGCGAGCGAGTGGTCCGTCGCGACCATGCGTTGCTGCCCGGATTCGTCAACGCGCACACACGTGCAGCCATGACGTTGTTTCGTGGGCTGCCTGTCCGCGGGCCACGGTCCCGGTGGCTCCGAGAGACAGTGCGTGCGGCTGAACAACGCTGCCTGAGTCCCGATTTCGTGCGCGAGGGAACGCAGCTGGCGATTGCAGAAATGTTGCGGGCGGGGATTACGTCATTTGCGGACATGTATTCGTTTCCGGAAGAGGCCGCGCGCGCTGCGTCTGCGGCTCGCGTGCGTGCTGCAATCGGACTACCTGTCGCTGACGCGCCTAGTGTTTGGGCCGATAGCGCCACTGCGTACTTCGAGAAGGCGGAACAACTCTGGGACGAGTACAAGGCGGATCCCTGGGTGTGTCTCTACTTTGCGCCGCACGACGCCGCCGAGGTCTCGGATGAGACCCTGATCAGAGTGCGGCGCGTCGCCGATGAATTGGATGCCCGCGTCGCGATGGAATCTCCGCCGCTCCAGCGGTTGCATGAGCTGGGACTACTGCGGCCTGGCTTTACCGCGATCGGCCTGAAGGCTGGCCTGAAGAATAATGAAGATTCACCCCTCATTGCGACCACCGGAATTTGCGTGGTCGCGTGCGTGCAGTCGGCTCTCAGGCTCGGCGGTGGTGCCGCGTCGATTGCGCAATTGCCCCTTTCGAGCATGGTGGGGCAACACGTGACCGTGGGGTTTGGCACGGGCGACCCGCCCAGCGTCGGGGCGCTCGACTTACTCGCCGAGGGGCGCGTGGCAGCGCTGATCGACAATGGTCTGACTGCGGGAGAGACGCTGCGCATGGCGACCCTCGGTGGCGCAACGGCCCTTGGGCTTGGTCCCGTGACGGGCTCGATCGAACCCGGCAAATACGCCGACCTGGTCTGCTTCGATCTGAATCGACTTTCATGTCAGCCGACATTGCGAATACCCGAGTCAATCTTGTTCGGCGCAGCGCGCGAGCAAGTAAGCGACGTATGGACCTCGGGCCGCGCTGCTGTCGCTGGCGGCCACGTCCTTGCGTTTGACGAGCAGGAACTCACCACATTTGCCCAGAAGTGGTCGCAACGTGTGGGTACAGGAGACTTATCATGAACGTACCCGGGACGAATGCCGATCGCAGTGAGGTCGGAAAGTTCGATTCGTTATCCAGCCGGTTCTGGGATGCACGGGGCGAGTTTCGCCCCCTCCATATCCTGAACCCCGTCCGGGCGAAATTCGTGACCGAGCGGGCGGCGATTGCCGGTGCTCGTGTCCTCGACGTGGGATGCGGCGGTGGCCTGTTGTGTGAGGCGCTGGCGCGCGCCGGTGCCCAGGTGACGGGCATCGATCTGGCGCCGGGAATGATCGAAGTCGCGCGCTTGCACGCCGCGGAGCAAGGACTCGACATCACCTACAGGGTCGTGTCCGCCGAGGAGATCGCGAGCGCAAATCCGGCCGGTTTCGATGTAGTCACCTGCATGGAGATGCTCGAGCACGTGCCGGACCCTGAGCGGATGACAGGGACATTGGGGACGCTGGTCAGGCCAGGGGGTGCCCTGTTCATCTCCACGATCAACCGCAATTTGAAATCCTTCCTGTTGGCGATCGTTGCGGCCGAATACCTTCTCAACCTGATTCCACGGGGCACGCACGAATACGAGCGTCTGATACGGCCTTCGCAGCTGGATCGTTGGGCACGGGGCGCGGGTCTGTCGCTGCGTGAGCTTGCGGGCCTCGAATTCAATCCGCTCACCTCGAGCTGTCACCTAAGCCGCGATCCCTCGGTGAATTACCTGGCGCACCTGGAGCGGACTGCCTCCGCGTAATGCCTGATGAGCGCCTGAAATGAGCGAACCGGCGTTGTGGGCGATCGTCGTGTTGGCGGCGTTGCTGACGGGGTCCCTGCTGGGATTCCTGGTAGCGCAGGTTCGTGCCGGCCAGCGGATTGGGCAGCTCAGGGTGGATCTCGAGGCGACCCGCGTGCGGCTCGAGAGCGAGACACGGCTGGAGGCGGAGCGCGTTGCGCTGCTGGAAGACTCCGAGGATCGGCTGCGTTCGGCGTTTGACTCACTTGCCGGACAAACGCTCCGCGACAACAGTGAGATGTTCCTGCGCATGGCCCGGGAGGCTCTCGGGCGCGATCAGGTAGTCGCCCAGGCTTCGTTGAAGGAGCGCGAAACAGCTATCGCACAGCTGGTTGAGCCGTTGCGCGCGGCGCTCGAGAAAACAGAAGCGCAAGTGCAGGCGTTGGAGCACGAACGTCGCGACGCGTTTGCCAGCCTGCGCACTCAGATCGAGATGCTCACCACCGGCCAATCTTTATTACAGCGCGAGACGCGCAACCTGGTGACAGCTCTGCGCCGTCCGGAGGTACGCGGTCGGTGGGGTGAGCTGACCTTGCGTCGAATCGTCGAACTCGCCGGGATGTCCGCGCATTGCGATTTCACCGAACAGTTACACGTCGTTGGTGACGAGGGTGCATTGCGGCCCGATTTGGTTGTGCACATGCCCGACGCTCGCGACTTGGTCGTGGATGTGAAAACTCCACTGGATGCCTTCCTCGAGGCCCTCGAGGCCACAACCGAGGAAGGACGCCTGTTCCAACTCAAGCGCCACGCGCAACACGTCGAAACCCGGGTGCGTCAACTGGCCTCGAAAAACTACTGGGCGCAATTCGAGCGCAGCCCTGAGTTCGCGATCCTCTTTCTACCGGGCGACCAGTTCCTGGCTGCGGCGCTGGCAGAAAGAACCGACCTCCTCGAGACTGCTCTCAAGCAGAACGTGATCATCGCAACGCCATCAACATTGATTGCGTTGCTGAAGACGGTTGCGTACGGGTGGCGCCAATCGGCGGTGGCGCACAATACCGCCATCATTCGCGAGCTTGGTCAGGAGCTGTATCGGAGACTGGGGAATTTCACGAGCCATCTCGGCCGCGCCGGGGCCCGGTTGGGCGCCGCCGTGGAGGCGTATAACGCCGCGGTGGGGTCGCTGGAGCGGCAGGTGTTACCCCAGGCGCGACGGTTCACTGAGCTTGGAGTTACGGCGGACTCGCCGATAGCGGCTTTGGACTCGGTTGATGCGCTAGCGCGGGTGCCCCTGACAACTCCCACTCCAAGCGATGTGGCCGTGTCTGAGACCGACGTTGAGGCGCCGGCTACGCGCAGCATGAATGGCGCCTCGAACGCGGCTGCCGCGAGCGACCCAAACGCACCGGCGCACGCCAAGACATCTGGCAGTGACTCTACAGCCTCAGGCCAGAGTGATGCCTGTAACACCTGAGTCGCATTCGGCCCGATATTTCGCGCTGCTCTACTCGCCCGTACCCCAACGACTCGCACTCGATGCCCTGTTCGGTATCGAACGCGAAATCTCTGAGAGCCTGCGCCCTGGGCTCGACCATCACGTAGCGCATTCACGCCTGCAGTGGTGGCGCGAGGAGTGCGAACGCGCGGCTGTCGGGCGTCCCGTGCATCCGCTGACGCGCGCGTTGGCAGATGCGGTGACCGCGGTATCATCGTCCACCTCAGCCTCGAGATCGCCCGCGCGCGCCCGTGCAGATCCCCTCTCACAGCTCGGGGGTCTGTGCGGCCTCGTTGATGTCGCAGTGTGGGATCTCGCGGGCGCGACGTTTGAAACCCGTCGCGAACTGACCGCCTACTGCGAACGATGGTCTGCGGCGATGATTGAGCCGTTTGCCCCAAGGAACGCTCCGGATACCGCAGCGACGCCAGACACGCGAATCGGGAACTGGAGTACCCTGGGTGCTGCAATGCGCGAGATCGAAATGCTCTCCCATTTGGCGCGCGAGGCACATTACGGCAGGCTGCGCGTCCCCTTAGACGAACTCGAAAGCGCCAAAGCGGACCCCGGCGTGCTTGCGAAGCCACCGTGGCCTGCTGCGGTCGTAGAACTACTTCGTGCCCGACACGAGTCACTCCGCGATGAGATCACGCGCGCCCTCAGCGACGTGGATGGCGCGCAACAACCGGGGCTGCGTGGTCTTCTCGTATGGGCTGGACTGGTTCGGCGATCATCGCAGCGCACCGAAGACGCTTTGCCAGACCGTTTACGTCTCGGACGATTCGACGCAGTCGCCGACGCCTGGCTCGCATGGCGTGTTGCGCGACGAGCAACAATTGGTCGATTCAGGTTGAATTGACCCGACTATGGCCAAAGTGGAGTTAACTAGGGTGGAGTCAAGATGAGCGATTCGTTCGATCCGCGTACTCATAACGCCCGCCCGGATGAACTTGCGGGACGTGTGATTGCAGTTACCGGTGCCAGCAGCGGAATTGGACGTGCGGTTGCTCTCGCCTGCGCACGTTTCGGCGCAACGGTAATCCTGGTCGGACGAAATGCGCGCAAGCTGGAAGCCGTGCACACCGAAATCGAAACCGCGGGCGGCCCCGAGCCGACAATCGCTGTGTTGGATCTAGAGAAGGCAATAGCGTCCGATTATGACCAGCTCGCGGCTGCAGTGTTGGAACGCTTTGGCCGGCTCGACGGCCTTCTGCATAACGCAGGTATCCTCGGAACCCTGTCACCCATCGAGCACTACGACGTACCCACATGGTGCCGGGTGATGCACGTCAACGTCACGGCAGCATTTGCGCTTACGCAGGTATTGCTGCCAGCACTTAAGAGATCACCAGACGCATCGGTTCTCTTTACTTCAAGCTCCGTTGGCCGACGGGGCCGTGCCTACTGGGGCGCGTACGCCGTTTCCAAGTTCGCAACCGAGGGCTTCATGCAGGTATTCGCGGCTGAATTGGAAAACATCACGTCCATCCGTGTGAACTCGCTGAATCCGGGGCGAGCGCGGACCATGATGCGACGGCAGGCCTATCCCGCCGAAGACCTCAACTCGCTGCCAATGCCCGAGACTTTGACGGGTCCCTACATCGCGTTACTCGGCCCCGCGAGTCGCGACGTCACGGGCAGAACATTCGACGCCCAGTCGTGAACGCATTCTGCGTTCAGTCAGAGCGCTGACCAAACAAAGGAGCCTTTGCGGCATATTGTCCGTCCAACTTGGTTTCCCAGGAAACTAAAATGGCGCAAGACATATGTGTTGGAGGTTGCATGGAACGCAGATCTACCCATTTCCGCGGGCGCGGACTCGTGAGAACGACCTGGCAACCAATCACCCAGGCCCAGTGGCTCTGTAGCTACTGGTTGAAGCGCGCCGACAGGCGTATTTCGACGAGTTTCGCCGTGGACCTGAAGGCGTGGGGCATCATTGCTTCCGAGTGGGCAGCACTGCGTGAAATGTACAGGCCAGGTCGAAATTCGTCTCTCGGGCTCGCGACGGCAATCGGGATGACCAAAGGAGGCGCGTCAAAGCTGGTTGACCGCCTGGTGAGGAAAGGTTTGGCAAGAAGGACGGTTGGAGAACTGGATCGGCGCTGTCGCCCAGTGGGACTCACCAGGCGCGGCAAGAATTTCGTATGGCATTTGGCGATGCGCGAGGAAGACATTGACCATGAGTTTTTCGGCAAGGACATCCGGCGCCGGGGCATGATGCGCGCACTGAAGCGCCTCGTTCATGCGTGGCGGGACAAGCGTGTGTACGTGTGGGACGTACCGGCATGGAAAGCGCCATCGGGCGAAGGCCTTCGTTATTATTCTGCTGCGGCTCGCCCACCCTCCGCCGCTCCCCCACCCTCTGCAGTCGCCAGCAATGCTTCCAACTCCTCGGACGATAGCTCGCGAAATCTGCCGCGCGACAAATGACGATCCAACGCAAGGGATCCCATCTGGGTGCGCAGCACCCGGCTGACGAGCGCGCCCTGCCGCTCGAATAACTGCCGTACGTCCTTCCCACTCGCACCGCGCGCGACCAGCGAATACCAGCGATTCGAACCTTCACCACCGGCGGCATCACAGCGCTCGATCTGAAGCTTCTCGCCGTTGTCCAACGCGCCCTCAGCAATTGTCTCGAGACCTTTCGGACTCAACTCACCGTGTATTCGCACGCTGAACTCAGTCGTCAGTCCGCGCATCGAGCGCTGCAGTTTCGCCGCCAGATCACCGTCGGAGGTCACCAATTCCAGCCCGCCATCAACACGTGGCATGGGGCTTACGGGAATAAACCGGCGTCCGGCGCGACGCGGGATGCGGTCGAGTATGGGAGTGCCGGGAGACGGGACTGTAGTCGCGCGAGTCCCTGACGACGCCTCGGTCCCTTCAGAAAACTCCGACGCCTCAATAGACGCCGATTGCTCGCCCGTCTCAACCGGCTGTTGCAAATTTTCACCGGGCGAGCGATGGATCAGAAACACCCGCGCAGCTCCGCCAACCTGGCGTTGGCGAATCAGGCGGCCGTCGAGTCGCACATGGTCAGACGGTCCCACTCGAATGCCAAGTACGGCGGGCTCGCCATTAACGGTAATTCGTCCTGCGCGAATCCACTCCTCGACCTCGCGGCGCGATGCCAAACCGGCTCGTGAAAGCACCTTCTGGAGGCGCTCCCCTTCCTCGCCACGCTCGCGGCGTCCGCGAACATCGCCTGGCGCAAAATCGGAAACGCCACTTGCTGCAACACCGGATTCATCACGCGCTACATCGTTGCGCGTATGAGCAGGCGACTCTCCACTACGACCTCCACGGATCGTGTTTCGCCGCCCAGATTGTCCAACTCGGCGCCCCGTCGGCTCGCTCCGCCCAACATAACCGCCCGTTCGACCGCGAGAGCCAGGCCCCTGGGTCTCACGATCGCCGCCGTACACTCCGCGATTACTGCCGCGGACTTCGTGACCACCGTGGCGAACTCCTCGCTCGCCCACGCGGCCAGCGCCACCGCCGGTGCGAATCCCACGCTCGCCTCCGCGCCCAGCGCCACCACCGGTGCGAATCCCGCGCTCGCCTCCGCCACCGGCACCGCCACCAGTGCGAATCCCACGCTCGCCTCCGCGCCCAGCGCCAGCGCCAGTGCGAATCCCGCGCTCGCCTCCGGCACCAGCGCCAGCACCGGTGCGCATTCCGCGCTCGCCTCCGCGCCCAGCGCCAGCACCAGCACCAGTACGCATCCCGCGCTCGCCTCCGCGCCCAGCGCCAGCACCAGTGCGAATCCCGCGCTCGCCTCCGCGCCCAGGGCCACCACCGGTGCGCATCCCGCGCCCGCCTCCGGCACCAGCGCCAGCACCAGTGCGCATCCCGCGCTCGCCAACACGGGCGCCACGCTCGCCGCCCCGGGCATTGCCGCCACCGGTGCGGGTCCCGTGCCCGCCGCCATGCGCAGCGCGGCTGCCGCTGCGGCTCGCGGAACTGCCCGCACTGCCGCGCCTCCGCCCTCCGCTGAAGGGCGAGTTGGAATCGTCGCTGGATTTACGGCGCATGTAGCCCTTGAATGAGTCCGCGCAGCTAGTCGTCTATGTCGCGGGGTCCCGCGACGAGTTCGCTTGAGCCCGGCCCTGCAGCTGATAACTCGTCCTCGTCCGAACCGTCGTCATCGCCGGCTGCGAGATCAGCATCGATGCTCGCAGCAAACTCCTCTGCTTCATGAAGAGCGCTGTCGGGAGCTCCTCGCCGAGTAGGGGTAGGCTTCTTGTGATCGCCAGCTGATTGGCGTTCAGCCTTGGGGGTCGGGCGCTCATCGGCATTTCCGGTCGCAACCGCTCCGGCCGGCGCACGTTCAGCACCGGGGCCATTGCCGCCCTCGCTGGCAACCGCTTGTCCATTAGCGCGATTACCAACAGAGCCCTCTGCCATTCGATCTGCAGTGGCGTTGGTGCCCGTCACTCTATCCGCGCTGCCGGCGACAGGACCCTCGGCGCCTTCGCCGTCAGCCGCACCCGCGACATCCGGTGCAACAGCAGCCTGAGCCGCCGCCTCTGCGACCTCCGCCGCAACTGTGACCTCAGCCGCAGTGTCCGCGGCCTCCGCCGCAACAGCCTCAGCCGCTGCGTCCGCAACCTCCGCCCCAACAGTGACCTCAGCCGCCGGGTGCGCGACATCCGCCGCAACAGCGACCCCAACCGCAGTGTCCGCGGCCTCCGCCGCAACAGCCTCAGCGTCCGCAACATCCGCCCCAACAGCGGCCTCAGCCGCCGCGTTCGCGACTTCCACTCCTGCACCTTCGACGCGACCGGCATCCGCTGCACCATCGGCACCGCTATCATCAGTTGCCAACGCAACCGGCCCAGGATCCGGCAAGTCAAACTGTACTTTAATGTCGCCGATGACTTTGAGCTCGGCGAGTGGTGGCAGTTCGTCCAGATTCTTCATGCCAAAGTAGTCCAGGAAGTCTCGAGTGGTGCCGAGGAGCTCGGGCCGTCCCGGAACGTCTCGGTGACCAACCACGCGAACCCAGTTGCGCTCGATCACCGTTTTCAGGATGTTGGGATTGACGGCTACTCCGCGCACCGCTTCGATCTCAGCGCGTGTTATCGGTTGTCGATAGGCGATCAGCGCAAGTGTCTCGAGTAGTGCACGGGAATACCGTGCGGGGCGCTCGGGCCACAAACGCGAGATCTCATTCGCCATCTCTCGCCGCACCTGGATGCGGAACCCCGCCGCGGTCTCTTTGATCTCGATACCGCGATTCGAATACTCAGCCATCAGGGCCGTAAGGGCGGCATGGATTTCCTGCAGCTCAGGCCGCGCGCCCTCATCGAACAGCTCGACGAGCTCCGCAAGGTGCAATGGCTTGCCGGCCGCCAGCAAGGCGGCTTCGATCACATTCCTGATGTGCGATTCATTCATCAGTTTCCTCACCGGGCGCAGGCGGTTCGTCCGTGCCCGCAAACTCATCAACGTCCAATACTGGTGCTACTACTGTGGGTCCTTCTACTGCGGGACTTTCTGCAGCGAACACCTGCTCATCAGCCGGGCCGGGAGCATCGTTGTCGGAAACAACGCGCAGCGTCCGGTTGGAGCTGGCAGCCCGTACATGCAGCGGTGCGAAAGGCTCGGCCTGCACAATATCGATCAACCCCTCGCGCACCAGCTCGAGGATGGCGACGAAAGTCACCGTTATGCCCATCCGTCCCTCCTCGGGCCGGAACAGGCGGATGAATTCTACGAAACTCGAGTGCTCCAGTGTGGAAAGGATGTCACCCATTCGCGCACGGACGGAGAGGCGTTCCCGCTGGATATGGTGATGCGCGAACATCTCCGAGCGCACCACGACTTCCTTGAATGCGATCAGCATTTCCTGCAGCGTGATCTGCGGCAGAAGGCGCACAACGTTGCGGTCCTTCAGCTCCGCGGACGTTGCCCAAACGTCGCGCTCGAGTCGGGGCAGCGCATCAATGCTTTCAGCAGCGCGCTTGAACCGCTCATATTCCTGCAGCCGGCGCACCAGCTCTGCTCGCGGGTCTTCTTCGTTGCCGTCCTCGTCAACCTTGGGCCGAGGCAGCAACATCCGCGATTTGATCTCGGCCAAGGTCGCGGCCATGACCATGTACTCGCCGGCCAGCTCGAGCTGCAACTCCGTCATCAGCTCGATGTACTTCATGTACTGGCGCGTGATCTCGGCCAGCGGGATGTCGAGGATGTTGAGGTTCTGACGGCGGATCAGGTACAGGAGCAGGTCGAGCGGTCCCTCGAAAGCCTCGAGAAACACTTCCATCGCCTGCGGCGGAATGTAGAGATCCCGCGGCATCTGCGTGATTGGCTCGCCGTTCACGATCGCGAAGGGCATCTCCACCTGCTCGGGTGGCGGCTCGGCAGCCGGCGCTTCCGCGGGAATGTTGGATACCACTATCTTCAGATCAGGTTTGCTTTTCAGGGGCTTACTCACCTTCGGCTCACTCGGCGCGCAAATGCATCGCGCGGCGCACTTCATCGAGTGTCGCCCGCGCAGCATCGCGCGCCTTGTCAGCACCCTCGGCAACAATACCGCGCACCAGCTCGGGATTCTCCTCGAATTCCTGGGCGCGCCGGCGCAAGTTGGTGACTTCCTCGACCACCTTGTCGATGACGGGCTGTTTGCAATCGAGGCAGCCTATACCTGCCGAACGACAACCCTCGTTCACCCAGGCCCGGGTCGCATCATCGGAATAGATCTTGTGCAGGTCCCATACCGGGCATTTCTCCGGATTCCCCGGATCGGTGCGGCGGACGCGCGCCGGATCAGTGACCATGGCGCGCAGCTTCTTAGTGACAACCTCCGGCTCCTCGCGCATGCCGATCGTATTGCCATACGACTTCGACATCTTGCGGCCATCGAGGCCGGGCACCTTTGGCGCAGTAGTGAGCAATACGTGCGGCTCGGGCAGAATCGTTACGGCACCGCCCTCCAGAAATCCGAGCAGGCGCTCGCGGTCGGCCACTGTAATGCGGTTGTTGCTGGTGACCAGCACGCGTGCGCGCTCCAGCGCCTCCGTGTCACCTGATTCCTGAAATTTACGCCGTAACTGCTTGTATGTGGTACTGTTTCTTCCGCCCAAACTCTTGACCGCACGCTCCGCCTTTGCTTCGAAGTCTGGCTCGCGGCCATAGAGGTGATTGAAGCGTCGCGCGATTTCGCGAGTCATTTCAACGTGCGCCACCTGATCTTCGCCAACCGGCACGTAAGCAGCGCGGTACACCAGGATGTCGGCACTCTGGAGCAGCGGGTAGCCAAGGAATCCATACGTTGCGAGGTCCTTCTCCTTCAGCTGCTCCTGCTGATCCTTGTAGCTCGGCACGCGTTCGAGCCAGCCGAGCGGAGTGATCATTGACAGCAGCAGATGTAACTCGGCGTGCTCAGGCACGTGAGACTGTATGAACAGCGTCGCAACACCCGGATTCAGCCCAGCAGCGAGCCAGTCGATGAGTACATCGTGGATTTGCGCCGGCAGCTTCGAGGTGTCGTCGTAGCCAGTGGTGAGCATGTGCCAATCGGCAACAAAGAAGAAGCACTCGTACTCGTATTGCAGAGTCACCCAGTTCTTCAGTGCACCGTAGTAATTGCCCAGATGCAGTCGGCCTGTCGGGCGCATGCCCGAAAGCACGCGCCGAGCGGGAGCGGTGGAGCTCAACTCATCCCTCGAATGGCCTGATGACCGATCGGATCGAAAATAGACACGGCTGTCCTGATGCTAGCTGGATTCGGCGGGCCCGAATTATAGCGCACGCGGGCCTGGCCCCGGACGGAGGACCGTCCGGGTGGGCCCGTCATGCACGATTATCGCGAGCTGACGATCAATGGCGGTCGCCGATCAATGGCTCGAGGCTGCCCTTCCCCTCGCGGACAATCACCGGAGGGGAGGACGAAAGATCCACGACGGTGGTCGGCTCGACACCGCAGTCGCCTCCATCGAGAACCGCGTCGACCGCATTCTCGAGGCGCTCCTGGATCTCGAGGCCGTGAGTAAGTGGCTGCGGATCACCTGGCAGGATGAGCGTCGAGCTCATCAACGGCTCGCCAAGTTCGGTCAGCAGCATGTGCGGGACTGGATGATCGGGAATCCGCACTCCAATGGTGCGGCGACGCTCATGTTGCAATCGGCGCGGTGTCTCGCGCGTAGCGTGCAATAAAAACGTATATGGCCCCGGTGTGCATGCCTTCAGCAATCGAAATTGCCACGTATCGAGGCGCGCGTAGCGCCCGACGTCAGTGAGGTCCGCGCACACGAGCGTGAAATGGTGATGACGATCCGCACCGCGAATCATGCGCAGTCGCTCAAGCGCGTTCTTGTCATTGATGTGACAACCGAGTGCGTAGCATGAATCCGTCGGATACGCGATGACGCCTCCCGCACGCACGATTTCCGCCGCTTGACGGATCGAACGCAATTGGGGGGTGACGGGGTGAAGCTCGAAATATTGGCTGGTCATGCCCGCATGAGTAGGTGCCGGGGAGCAATCGAGGCACCCAAGGCTAATTCAGCTATGATACGCGGCCATTTTGGCCACCTAGTGCCTCAACCGGCAAACTTTCAATTATGCAGGCTCTGCTCGAGTTCGCGCCGCTCGTAGCGTTCTTCGTCGCTTATCGCGTCTGGGGACTGTACACGGCGACGGCTGTCCTGATGGCCGCGATGGCGATTTTACTCGTCGTGGACTACGTGCGCCTGCGCCGTATCCCCGCGATGCATACATTGAGCGCGGTCCTCGTCTTTCTGTTCGGCACCGCCACACTGATTCTGCACGATCTGCGCTTCATCCAGTGGAAGCCGACGGTCTTTTTCTGGCTCGCCAGCATCGCCTTCCTCGCGAGTCATTGGATTGGCAGGCAGACGCTCACGCAACGCTTGCTCAGCGCAGCATTGGGCGGCGAGGAGATCCGCGTCGTGGAATCGACGTGGAAACGCCTTAATCTGCTGTGGGTAGTGTTTTACGCACTGCTGGGCGCATTGAACCTTCTTGTCGCGTTCAACTTCAGCGAGCACCTGTGGGTCACTTTCAAAGTCATTGGCCTGCCGGTCGCAAATCTCGTTTTTGTCGGTGCGCAGGTCGCATGGCTCGTGCGTCGCTCCGCAGCATCCGTCGAGCCCTCACCTCAGTCCTGAGCAGCACCCAATGTCGTCAACCAAAGTTGAGCAGCTTCGCTTGGCACTGCAGCGCGAGTTGGCGCCGCTGTCACTCGAAATCATCGACGACAGCGCCAGGCACGCCGGTCACGCGGGCGCGAGCGAGGGCGGCCACTTCCGCGTCGTACTCGTTGCCGACGCTTTCAAAGGACGTTCGCAACTCGAACGCCACCGACTGGTCTATGCAGCCGTCGCACCGCTCATGGGGCAGGGTGTGCACGCCTTGAGCATCGTTGCCCACACTCCTGATGAATAGTTTAATAATCGTGTTTAACTTACTGAGAAAGCACATGAATTACTTGCGAATTATCCTGTTGGGCGGACTCGTCGGCCTGGCGTCCTGCCAACCCAAAACCGACAGTAGCCTGAGCACGCCGGCGGACAACTCAGCGGCGGTCGCCACAGTGAACGGCACCAACATCTCGCAGAATTTCTTCGAGCAGTACATCAAGGCCATCACCGGCAAAGCGTCCAGCGAGTTGACGGCCGAACAGCGCACCCAGGCGCTCGACAACCTGATCCGTGCGCAAGTGGTCGGACAGCAGGCGGCCAAGGACGGCATCGACAAAGTGCCGGAGACGGCAGCTCTTCTCGAGCTGACCCGCCTGAATGTTCTGCAGCAGGCAGTAGCCGAGAAGTACCTGAAGGATCGCAAGCCCAGTGAACAGGAGCTTCGCGCCGAGTACGAAACTCAGGTCGGCTCGCTCGCCAAGCAGGAATACCACGCCAAGCACATCCTCGTTGCGACCGAGCCGTTTGCGCAGAAGGTCGTCGAGCGGCTGCAGAAGGGCGAGAAGTTCGAGGATGTCGCCAAGCATGAGTCCATGGACTCGTCCAAAGACAACGGTGGCGATCTCGGCTGGTTTACCCCCGACAAGATGGTCAAGCCCTTCTCCGACGCCATCCTGTCGCTCAAGCCCGGTGAATACACGCACAAGCCGATTCAGACCCAGTACGGCTGGCATGTGATCGAGCTGGTGGAGACGCGCGATCTGCAGCCGCCTGCGTATGACAATGTTCGTCAGCGCCTCGAGCAGGTTGTCCAGGCGAAGAAGGTCAAGGCGTACACCGACGATCTGATGCGCAACGCCAAGATCGAGAAAAAGCTCGATGAGAAGAAGGCAGAGGGCCAGAAGCCGGCCGAGAAGAAGCCCGGCTGAGCCGCGGCAATGTCCCTTGAGCGTCTTCGCCGAGCGCTCAAGGGACGATAGCCGAGCGCCAAGGGGCGATAGATGTTCCCCCCGGCCTACGATTTACCATTTGCTGTCAGCGAGGGTGGCTGGCGTGCGTTTTGCTTGAACGCAGGCTCGTTTAAGCGGTCTAATCGGTGAGGCCAAAGGGCCGTGCCGGTGCGCAAGAAGTGGCCGGTGCCGGAGTAGCATCATGAAGACGAAAGTAGGCTTTCTAACCCACAAGCCCTCGATATGGGCCATCGGTTCTCTTGCGGCGCTGCTGGCCGTAGGTGCCCCCGCCTTCGCTCAGCACGGCGGTGGCGGCGGACATGGTGGCGGTGGTGGTGGTGGCGGCCACGCATCGATGGGTGGTGGCGGTGGCGCCCGCGGCGGCGGTGGCGGTTTTGGTGGAGGGGCCCGCGGCGGTGGCGGTTTTGGTGGAGGGGCTCGCGGCGGTGCATTTGGCGGCGTTCGCGGCGGCGGATTTGGTGGAGCTCCTACGGGGGCCTTTGGCGGTGGCGGAATCGGCGGAGCTCGCGGCGGAGTTGGCGGAGCCTATAGCGGCGGCCGCGCGGTCGGTTTCGCTGGTGGTAGCCACATCATAGCCAGCCGCCCTGGGTTCGCGGGCAGCAGTGGCTTCGCGGGCAACGCAGCCACGCACTACGCGCCTCGCGGCACCTCTTCAGGATTTCGCGGTGGATACGCCGGTGGGCGCGCCGCCGGGTCCGTCAACGTGTATCACAATGGTTACGCCGGTCGTTCCGGGTATGTCGGGCGCCCGGCCTACGGGTACGGCTATGGTCGCGGCGGCTTTGGCTGGCACCGTCCTTATTGGGGCGGCGGATACTGGCGCGGTGGCTACTGGCCCCGCAGCTACTATGGCTGGGGCTATCCCTGGTTCTTAGGCGCGCTCCCAGCGGTATACGCAACCTATTGGTGGGGCGGGATTCCCTACTACTACTCCAACAACGTCTACTACACGTGGAACGCTGGATCCAACGGCTATGTTGTGACCGATCCTCCGCCGGCCGACAGTGAGGACAGCGCATCCGCATCCTCGGACGGAGGCTACGACAGCACGGAACCCGGTTCCACCAGCGGCAGCGGTTCAAGCAGCGGCAGTGGCGGCAGTGCAGAAGTCTACGCCTACCCCAAGAGCGGGCAGAGTGACGAACAGCAGGCAACTGACCGCTACGAGTGCCATAAGTGGGCTGCAGCGCAGAGCGGCTTTGATCCCACTCGCGGGTCGCAGCCATCAGGCAACGTAGCCGACTATCGACGGGCCATGACCGCATGCCTCGATGGCCGCGGGTATAGCGCAAAGTAGCTAACGAAAGGGTTTGAGGAGCTCGACGAATTTCGCTTCGTCGAGCACCTCCACGCCGAATTCGTCCGCCTTCTTCAGCTTCGAGCCGGGATCCGCGCCGGCAACGAGGTAGCGGGTTTTCCTGGATACACTGCCTGACACCTTGACGCCCAGGGCAATCAGCGCCTCCTGAGCCTCTTCCCGGCTCATCGAATCCAACGTACCGGTAATCACGAAGGTCATCCCGGAAAAGGGCTGGCCGGCAACGCTCGGCCGCGCAACATCCGGCCACCTGACGCCCTCCTCCTGCAACCGGGCAATCACTTTCCGGTGATCGTGAGACGCAAAGAACGCCGCCACGTGCGCCGCTACCACGGGTCCAACATCCTGAACCTGTTGAATGTCATCGGCACTCGCAGCCAGGAGCTTGTCGAGCTTCCCAAAATGCTGTGCCAGCGCGAGCGCCGTGGCCTCTCCCACATCACGAATGCCCAGCGCAAATAAGAACCGCGGCAACGTCGTGTCCCGGCTCTTGTCGATGGCCTGCACCAGTTTCGCCGCCGATTTCTCACCCATCCGTTCCAGCTCGGAAAGCTGCTCGAGAGTGAGCGTGTACAGATCGGCTGGGGACTTGACCAGGTCCTGCTCGACGAGCTGCTCGATGATCTTGTCACCCAGTCCCTCGATATCCATCGCCCGACGCCCGGCAAAATGCCTGAGCGACTCTTGTCGCTGCGCCCTGCACGTGAATCCGCCAGTACAGCGGGCGACCGCCTCGCCCTCGGCCTGGATCACCTCGGAGTTGCATACGGGGCAACGCTTCGGCAGCTCGACTGCAGGTGCGTCGTCGGATACGTGTTTGATAACCCGCACGACCTCCGGGATCACATCGCCCGCGCGTCGGACGACGACTGTGTCCCCTTCACGCACATCCTTTCGGCGCACCTCGTCGATGTTGTGCAAGGTGGCACTGCTGACAGTGACTCCGCCCACAAACACCGGCTCGAGCCTTGCAACCGGCGTCAGGGCGCCGGTTCGCCCGACCTGAAATTCGATCTTCTGTACGCTCGTCGTCGCTTCTTCGGCGGGAAACTTGTGCGCAGTGGCCCAGCGGGGCGCGCGTGAGACGAAGCCGAGCCGTTCCTGGTCGGCGCGTTGGTTGAGCTTGTAGACGACACCATCGATCTGATAGCTGAGCGAGCTGCGCTTGTGGGCCATCTCGCGGAAGTAGTCCAGGCAGCCTGCGGCCCCTTTGATGACTGCCGCATCGGGACATATGGGTAGTCCCCATTTCTCGAAAGCCTTCAACAAACCCCACTGCGTCGGGGGAAGATCCTCGGCCCCGCTGCCTTCGACTGTGCCGAGCGCATAGAAGAACATATCGAGCGGCCGCTTGGCCGTGATGCGCGGATCGAGCTGACGCAGACTCCCGGAGGCAGAGTTGCGCGGATTGATGTAGACCTTTTCGCCCTGCTCGCGCAGCAGCCGGTTCATCCGCTCGAATCCCTTGAGCGGCATGAATACCTCGCCGCGCACTTCCACCACTTGCGGCGGGTGACCTTTCAACCGGTGCGGCACCTTGTGAATGGTGCGGACATTGGCAGTGACATCCTCACCCTTCACGCCGTCGCCACGAGTGGCAGCGCGCTCGAGCTTTCCGTCCCGGTAGATCACCGTTACGGCCAGCCCGTCGAGTTTCGGCTCGGCAACATACTCGAGGTTTGCTTCGGCCTCGGAACCGAGACGCTCGTGAATGCGCCGGTCGAACGCCAGCACATCTTCGTCGGTAAACGCATTTTCGAGCGACAACATCGGCACTTTGTGGGTGACCACGCCGAAGGCCGCAACAGGCTCCCCGGAGACCCGCTGCGTAGGCGAGTCTGGAGTGATCAGATCGGGATATTGAGCCTCGAGCGCGCGCAGCTCGATCATCAACTTGTCGTACTCGGCGTCCGGCAGGTCCGGATCATCGAGCACGTAGTACCGATAATCGTTACGCCCTATCTGTGTCCGCAGTTCGGCGATACGCCTCTCGGCGTCACGTCTCACGACTTCGCCTCTGCCCCCAAAGCGTCTCGGAGGGCTTGGACACGGGTCGGAGTCAGAGGGCCCCCGCGCTCGTCCTGCAGAGCGCCCTCTAGACGCTCGTTGAGCATACGAGCGGTCAGCAGCAGTTCCTCGAATGCTTTCTGCGGCGTCTTGGGCCCGGGTAGCACGGCGAACAGATTCAACCCAACGTAGCGCTGCGTATCCATGGTTTCCAGGTCGAACGTGCCCGGCTTCGTCAGGCTCGCAGCGCTCAACACGGCGCGATTGTGCGCATCGGGCTTGTGGAAAATGTCGAGGTCTCCCAGCACGAACCCCTCCGCAGCCAGCGCCTGCCGGACCAGGCTACCCCGGAAGCGCTCGGGTGGCCGTGCTACGAGACGCAGCGACACCAGCTTTCGCTGGTCTTCGGGGGGCCACTCAACAACAGGTCGCACGCTGGCCATGATCGGAGGCGGCAGCTCCGACTCTGGCGCCGGCGCCGGCTCAAGCGACTTTGGGGGCTCGCCGACCGACATATTCGGGGGCTCACCAACCGACATACTCTCGACGACGGGAACGGCGGACTCCTCCTCTTCCGACTCCTCAGCAATCGCTTCCTCAGCCTCCTCCGCCTGCTCTGCAGCGATGGCCTTCTCGTCGTCTTGCTCGTTATCGACACGCAATCCGAGAGGCGAACCGGGGGGAATCTCAACGATAGGAAGTTGGCGCGGAGCGGTTGGCTCACGCCCTCGAACATCCGTGCGAATCTCCGGAAGAATCAGTGCGGGTTCGCGAAGTGCGTGCGGATTACGCGGGTTCGCAGAGTCGATGTCGGGACCCCAGGACGGATCGTTGTTCACGACCGGCCGAGGCTCTCCCCCGATATGGGGTGTCTGGCGCGAGGCCTGGTGCGGCCTGCGCCGCTCCCACCAGGCAAGGATGACGATGAACAGCACCCCGATAATGAGCAGCGTCCAGCGCAGCTCGGGCATATCAGACAGCGGCGAGGCGCAACGCCTCGTCGACATCCACGGCAACGAGACGCGACACGCCCGGCTCGTTCATCGTGACACCCACCAGCTGAGACGCAAGCTCCATCGTCGTCTTGTTGTGTGTGATGAAGATGAATTGAACCCGGGCGGACATGTCTCTCACGATATCGCAGAATCGGCCCACGTTGTGTTCGTCCAGCGGTGCGTCCACCTCGTCCAGCAGGCAAAACGGCGCAGGATTGAGGTCGAATATGGAAAACACGAGCGCCACCGCGGTCAGAGCCTTCTCGCCACCGGACAACAGGTGAATGGTGCTGTTCTTCTTTCCGGGGGGCCGCGCCATGATGGCCACACCGGCCGTGAGAATGTCCTCTCCCACGAGCTCGAGATAGGCGTGTCCGCCACCGAACAGCTGCGGAAACTTCTCCTTCAGGCCCGAGTTCACCCGCTCGAACGTCTCCTCGAAGCGAGCACGGGTCTCCTTGTCGATGCGGCGCATGGCCTGATCGAGCGTATCCAGTGCCGAAGTCAGATCCGCAAACTGGCGGTCCAGGTACTCCTTGCGCTCGGTCTGCTCCTTCAGCTCGTCGATCGCCGCGAGGTTCACCTGTCCCAGCTTTTCGAGGTCCGCCCGGACCTGCGCGAGTGAATGCTCCCAATTGGGGACGCTGGCATCGGCAGTGAGGTTTTGTTGCACCTCGGCCAACTCGAAGTGTGTTTCGGCAAACTGCTCCGCAATCGCCTCGCGGCGGATCCGGGTCTCCTGCGCAGCCAGCCGCGCCGTATCCATGGCTTCGCGTGCTTCGTTGACCAGCCGCTCCGCGACCAGGCGCTTCTCATCCAGACCGCGCAGCTCATTGTCGGCGTCTTCGAGCGCCCGCCGCGCAACCGCCAGATCAGACTCGACCTCGAGGCGGCGCGCCAGCGAATCATCCAGGCGTGACTCGAGCTGCAGTATCGGCTCGTCGCCATTCGCAAGCTCCGCCTCCAACTCGTCGCGCCGGCGTGCAGCCTGCGCCCGCTGCTCGATCATGCGATTGACGCCGACGGCCATCGAGCTCTCGGTGGAGCGCCGCGATTCAATCCGGATCAGCAGATCCCTTGCCGCGTGTTGAGCGGCCTGCGCACGGCTGCGAGCCGCCGCCACCGCCTCCCGGCGCTCTTCGCGCTCCTCTTCGAGCTCATGTCGGCGCGAATCGAGCTCGCTCAACATGAACAGTCCCCGATCCAGTTCGGCGGTCGCCCGGGCCAGCGCGTCCGCCGCGGTTCCCTTCTCCTGGGCAACCTCCGCAGCCTCCTCTTCCAGCCTTTCACGGCGGAGCATGGATTCCTGCGCACGGGCACGTGTGGCCTCGAGTTGACTCAGCAGCTCGGCGTGGCGGCGGTGAGTGGCCTGGATGCCGGATTGCGCGTGGTCCCGTTGGGATTCGGACTGCGCCAGGGATTCGCGGACCGCTGCGAGGTGAGCCTCGACTTCGTTTGCGCGATCTTCGGTGAGAGCTACTGTTGCTCGCAACCCCTTCAGGCGGTGCTCGCGTTCGATTACACCGGCGTGATGATCGGGACCCCGGCTGACACGAAGCCAATCCCTGCCCACCCACTCGCCACTTCGCGTGATGATCGACTGGCCGAACCCCAGCGAACCTCGAGCCTGTAAGGCCTCCGACAGCGTCTCCGCTGTGAACACAGAGGCAAGCGGTCCCACCACCGCAGCGGGTCCACGGACTTTTGCCGCAAGCGTCTCCCCCGTGACCGTCACCGCGCCAGGGCCCGCTTCGGGGGCCGCTTGTGGGACTGCTACATGGCCCGCTTCGACCAGCGCAACGCGCCCCTTGGACAAACTCGCCAGAGCGTCCGCGAGCGTGTCGAGTCCGTCTACGCAAACAGCCTCGAGATAATCTCCCAGGGCAGTCTCAACCGCCCGCTCCCAGCCCGGCTGCACTTCCAGGGTTTCTGCTACACGCGGACGCTTGGTCAGACCGGCGCCCGCCAGCCATTCCGTTGCACTTCCCGCGTCATGCGTGAGGGCTGCCTTCTGCAAGGCCTCCAGCGAAGTCTGCTCCGCGCGAGCGCGCTCCCGTTCCGCACGAGCGGCTTCGAGACTCTTCTCCGCCGAAAGCTGCTCCGTACGCAGCGATTGCACCTGCTCCAAGGCAGCATTGAGTGCCTTCGCCAATTCGTCGCTTGCGGCACGCGCATTCGCTTCCTGCTCGGTCAGAAGCGCGAGCTGCTCGCTCGAATCGTGGGCGGCCAGTGCATCGCGCTCGAGCGCAAGCCGGTCCGCCTGCGCGGTGTGGCGCCGCAGTTGATTTTCCAACTGCTCGATGCGCGCCCGCTCCACCTGGGTGGTTTGGCCCGCAGACCCCAGTGCACTATTGAACTGTTCCCAGCGCTGCTGCCAGTCCTGCAACTGGCGCTCAGCCGCTTCGAGGGCCTCGGCGGCTGCGCCTTCTGCGAGCTGCACTCCCTCGAGCTCGGGAGCGAGACGGGCGATCTCATCGCGCAGTTCTGTCAACTGTCGTTCGTCGCGCTCGATATGCGATGCGAGATCGGTGAGAGTCGAATGCGCTTGAGCGAGATCCGCCCGCTGCCGTTCGCGCAACGCACGCGTATGCTGAATAGTCTGCTCGAGTCGCGATATGTCCGCGCCTATCTCGTAGTAACGACCCTGAACGGCCGATACGCGATCACTCTGCTCGGTGTGAAATGCCCGCTGTTTCTCGATCGCAGCCTCGGCTGCGCGCTGGTCGGCGAGCGCCGCCTGCATCGAAAGCTCGCGCTCGCGCATCGCGCTGTCATGTACTTCCGCGCCGCTGTCGAGATCACGGAGCTTCAGTGCGAGCAGTTCGGCAGTCAGACGCCGCTCCTGCTCCTTGAATGCCTGGTAGCGACGTGCCGTCGCAGCTTGCCGCTGCAGGTGCCTGATCTGCTTTTCAATTTCGTCGCGCAAATCCTGCAGGCGCTCGAGATTCTCGCGCGTGTCGGCAACGCGGCTCTCCGTTTCCTTGCGCCGCTCCTTATAACGGGAGATGCCCGCGGCTTCCTCGATGAACGCCCGCATGTCGTCGGACTTGGCCTCGATGACGCGCGAGATCATGCCCTGCTCGATGATCGCGTAGCTGCGCGATCCGAGGCCCGTGCCCAGGAACAGGTTGGTGATGTCCTTGCGGCGGCAGCGCGATGAGTTGATGAAATAGCCGGAAGAACCGTCGCGTGAGACCTGCCGCTTCAACGAAACTTCGTTGTAGCTCGCGTACGGACCACCCAGCTTGCCGTCGGAATTATCGAACACGAGTTCGACCGAGGCGGTGCCTACAGGCTTCCTCGCACTCGATCCGTTGAACACGACGTCCGCCATATTGTCGCCACGCAAATGCTTCGCCGACAACTCGCCCATGACCCAGCGCACGGCGTCGATGACATTCGACTTGCCGCACCCATTGGGGCCTACGACTCCAGTGAGATTGCTGGGAAAGCTGACTTGGGTGGGATCTACGAAGGATTTGAAACCAGCGAGCTTGATCTTGGTCAGCCGCATTAAGGAACACTCTCTCGCAAGGCTTGAAACTTGGGGGCGTAGTGTAGAGTAAGTGGCATGCCTTCAAAACCTTCAGATGATCTCGAGACGTTCGTCAATCCATCGCAGCGCGACTACACGATCCGCATGCAGCTGCCTGAATTCACCTGCCTGTGTCCAAAAACAGGTCAACCCGACTTCGCGACGCTGGACCTCGAATACGTACCCGACCGCCTGTGCGTCGAGCTCAAATCCCTGAAGTTGTATATCTGGTCCTTCAGGGATCGCGGCGCCTTTCACGAGGCGATCACGAACGAGATTGCCGACCGGCTGACACGCGCCCTGGACCCGCGTTTCCTGCGCCTCACGGCCCGCTTCAATGTCCGGGGCGGGATCTATACCTCGGTCGTCGTCGAGCGACGACAGCCCTCCTGGCAGCCCCCGGCGGCTGTGACGCTCCCCTGAGGGATTAAACATGGACACGTAGGCCTTGGCCGGTATAATCCCGCGTCCTTTATGAGCCAGAGGCTTCTTTAGGAGCTGATAATGCCGGCCAAGAAACCCGCGCCCAAGGCCGCGAAGGGTAAAAAGGCGGCAAGCCGACCACCGGCCCATAGGCCCACGGTGGCCCGCAAGCCCGCCGAGCGCGTCAAGGTCGTCGCGGCGGCACACGTGCGCCAAAGCGCGGTCGCGCCTAAAAAGGCGGTTCCGCACCGATCCACCCCCACGACGGAAGAAACAATCGAGATGCGAAAGGCTGCAGAGCCGGTCCCCGAGACGCCTGTGAACCCGGTGCCGAGTGCTTCAAGTCAGGCTTCTTCTATTCAGATAGCGGTCCCGCCGCGTGCGAGCCCAGTGCTTCAGTCTGCCGTGGATTCCGACGACGGCGACTCCGGAGAGCCTGGTAGCCTGCTTGCGGGTCCCCGCAACGTACAGCCCTATATCGTCAAGCGCGGCGAGCTCTACATGGGCAAGCCGCAGCTGGAACACTTCCGGCAGATTCTGGAAAGCTGGAAGCGCGACCTCATGGTCGAGGTAGACAGAACTGTCTCCCACATGAAGGACGAAGCGGCGAACTTCCCCGATCCCAACGACCGAGCGACGCAGGAAGAGGAATTCAGCCTCGAGCTGCGTACGCGCGATCGCGAGCGCAAGCTGATCCGCAAGATCGACGAAGCTCTCAAGCGGATCGAGGACGGCTCGTACGGCTATTGCCTCGAGACAGGCGAGGAAATCGGCGTGAAGCGCCTGGAAGCGCGGCCGGTGGCCACCCTGAGCATCGAGGCCCAGGAGCGCCGGGAGAGGCGCGAACGTCAGTACGGCGACCGAGACGACCGCTACCGGTGATCGGCGTCCCGCCGACCAAGCCCTCGCGGCGCCAGCGGCCTGCGAGCGGGGGACTGCAGCCGGCCCATTAAGGCCGTACATAGGCCGCTTCGCCCCCTCCCCGACGGGCGACCTGCACCTCGGCTCGCTCCTGGCGGCCGTCGGAAGCTACCTCGATGCCCGCCACCACGGTGGCCAGTGGCTGCTGCGGATCGAGGATCTGGACAATCCCCGCGTCGTACCTGGCAGTGCCGACCGGATCATGCGCACGCTGGAGGGATTCGGCATGCATTGGGACGGCGAAGTCATCTACCAGAGCCGCCGGATCCCCCTTTACCGGGCGGCGCTGGAGCGGCTCGCGGCCGGCGGCCACACCTTCCAATGCAGTTGCTCGCGCCGGGAGTTGGGTAGCAACGAAGACACCGGTTACCCTGGAACCTGCCGCGCGGGACCAACACGAAGCGGCGTTCCGACCGCCACCCGCTTCCGCTGCGCCGGCGAGTCCGTGGTGTTATTTGACGATCGAGTACAAGGGCCCTGCCGGTTCGAGCAGCGTGAGCTGGGCGACTTTGTGATCAAACGCAAGGACGAAATCATCGCCTACCAACTCGCTGTGGTGGTGGACGACCAGGCGCAGCAGGTGTCAAACGTGGTGCGCGGCGCCGATCTGCTCCCCAGCACGGGGTGGCAAATCGCGCTGCAAGGGGCGCTCGGAAGCCCAACGCCGGGCTACGCACACCTGCCGCTGGTACTGCAGAAAAACCACGAAAAGCTCGGTAAATCCCGGCATTCCGTGCCTGTTGAGCCTGCACTCGCGAGTTCCTGCCTGACAGCCGTGCTGCGCCTGCTCACGCAACCGTTTCCGGCGGAGTTGGAAAATGACACACCGGCGCGGCTGCTGGCGTGGGCTGCACGCAACTGGAGTGTGGAAGCGTTCGCAGGTGTGCGCAGTGTCACGGCCTGTGACACTGCGCGCGCAAAAAAGTTGGGTCCAACGCGGAATATGGACTAAGGTAGGTAGTCACGCCGATCCTGACGCCCTGGGACTGGGAACGTCCCGAACACACACGAGGGCTGTGAGAATGAGCGAACCGCGAACGATCAAGAAATACCCTAACAGACGGTTGTACGACACAGTTGAAAGTCGTTACATCACGCTTGCTGACATCCGGAGGTTGGTCATCGATCGAATTGATTTCGTGGTAATGGACAAAAAAACACAGGAGGACATTACACGCTCGATTCTGTTGCAGGTCATCGCCGAGCAGGAACATGGCGGCGAGCCCCTGATGAGCCGCGACTTTCTCTCGCAGATCATCCGCTCCTACGGCGGTGCAATGCAGGGAATGATCGGAAGCTATCTCGAACAGAGCCTCAAGCTCTTTGCGGGCCAGCAGCGTGACGCTCGAGAGCGCATCAAGAGCGTTGGCGATGCCGAATCCGCGGAAGCAGTGAATCACCTGGCGCAGCGCAATTACCAGCGCTGGCGTTCGGTGCAAGACGAGATCTACCGCACGCTGATGAACGCAGCGGCGCGGGGGCGATCCGAGGTTGAGACCCTGGAGGGTCAGTAACCTCGAAGCTGATGGGAAATCGATGCCCCTGGGGGTCTCGGGGGCATCGCATTCCTGCCATTTCTGCCAGGCCAGGCGGCACAGGTGCCGCCCCGCTGACTAGGCAGCGTCCACGTCCCGCATGGACAGGCGGATACGCCCCTGGCGGTCCACTTCCAGCACCTTCACCCTGATCACATCCCCCTCCTTGAGCTTGTCGCTGACACGCTCGACCCGCTCGTTCGAGATTTGCGAGATGTGCACCAGGCCGTCGCGGCCCGGCAGGATGGTTACGAACGCGCCGAAGTCCATCAGCCGCGCCACCTTGCCTTCGTAGATGCGACCGACTTCGACGTCGGCCGTGATCAGCTCGACGCGCCGCTGCGCTTCGCGCCCGGCAGCACCACTGACCGAAGCAATCTTGACGGTGCCATCGTTCTCGATGTCGATCGTCGTGCCGGTCTCTTCCGTGATCTGGCGGATGACGGCACCGCCTTTACCGATGACGTCACGGATCTTCTCCGGATCGATCTTCAACGTGATGATCGAAGGCGCCCACTCGGACATCTTGCCGCGCGGTTCCTGGATCACCTTGCTCATCTCGCCCAGGATGTGCAGGCGTCCGTCACGGGCCTGCTCGAGCGCCACCTTCATGATCTCGGGGGTGACGCCCTCGACCTTGATGTCCATCTGCAGGGCAGTCACGCCCTCTTTGGTGCCGGCAACCTTGAAATCCATGTCGCCGAGGTGGTCTTCGTCACCGAGGATATCGGTGA
This sequence comes from Gammaproteobacteria bacterium, assembly GCA_028293745.1. GTDB lineage: Bacteria > Pseudomonadota > Gammaproteobacteria > Steroidobacterales > Steroidobacteraceae > 13-2-20CM-66-19. Next base: position 60,815 of record JAQGOF010000127.1, read on the forward strand.
GCACCTTGAAACGGCCGCCTTCGAGCACCAGGCCCATCGCAACACCTGCGACTGGGGCCTTGATCGGGACGCCGGCGTCCATCAGGGACAACGACGTGCCGCAAACGCTGGCCATCGAGCTCGAGCCGTTGGATTCGAGAATCTCGGACACGATGCGAATGACGTAGGGGAAGGTCTCCATGTCGGGCATCACGGCCTTGACGCCGCGGCGCGCAAGGTTGCCGTGACCAATCTCACGACGCTTGGGTGACCCCATCATTCCCGTCTCGCCAACGGAGAACGGCGGGAAGTTGTAGTGGAGCATGAACGGCTCACGGTGCTCGCCCATCAGACCGTCAATGATCTGAGCATCGCGAGTCGTCCCGAGCGTCGTGACGACCAACGCCTGAGTTTCGCCACGTGTGAAGAGGGCGGAACCGTGAGTACGCGGCAGCACACCCACTTTGGTGGTGATCGGGCGAACCGTCTTGACGTCACGCCCGTCGATGCGCGGCTCGCCATTCAGAATGCGCTGGCGAACGATGTTGCTTTCCAGCTTGAAGAGCGCGTTTTCGACCTGTTCCGCGGTGTATTTGGGGCTATCGCCGCTCGCAAGTGTGGCGAGAGTCTGGGCCTTGATCTCCCCGATCCGTGCATAGCGCTGCTGCTTCTCGCTGATGGAGTAAGCCTGACCCATTGCGGCATGCGCGTGCAGTGCGACGGCGCTGGCGAGATCGGCGTTCTCGGCCGGCGCTTCCCACGTCCAACGCGGCTTGCCGACCTCGGCCGCCAGCTCCTTGATCGCGCGGATCGCAACCTGCATCTGCTCGTGTCCAAACACGACCGAACCCAACATCACTTCTTCCGAAAGCCCGTTGGCTTCGGACTCCACCATCAGCACCGCCTTTTCCGTACCTGCGACCACCAGGTTCAGCGCGGATTCGGACAGTTCCTTGGCGGGGGGATTCAACAGGTACTTGCCGTCCTTGTAGCCGACGCGCGCAGCGCCGATCGGACCGTTGAAAGGAATGCCGGAGATTGCGAGTGCGGCCGACGCACCGATCAGTGCCGGAATGTCCGGATCGATCTCGGGATCCACTGACAGTACGGTCGCAACAACCTGGACGTCGTTCAAGAAACCATCCGGAAACAACGGACGGATGGGACGGTCGATGAGACGCGAGGTGAGCGTCTCCTTCTCAGTGGGCCGGCCTTCACGCTTGAAGAAACCACCCGGAATTCTGCCTGCTGCGTATGTCTTTTCGACGTAGTTGACAGTCAGGGGGAAAAAATCGCGTCCTGGCCGGGGCGTACGCTCCCCAACAGCAGTGACGAGGACGGTGGTATCGCCCATGGAAACTTTTACGGCCCCGTCGGCCTGGCGTGCCATCTCGCCGGTCTCAATGGTGACGGTGTGCGGACCGTACTGAAATGACTTGCTAACAGCTCTCAAGCTTCAATCCTCGATTTGGAAAACGGTGGGCGAAAGCACAAGGGCCGCTCGCGTGGTGCGGCGGCCCTTGTAGTTGCTTCAGCGACGAAGCCCCAGTCGCTCGACGAGCTCCTGGTACTTCTGTGGTTGGGTCGATTTCAGGTAATCGAGGAGCTTGCGGCGTTGGTTCACGAGCTTCACGAGCCCGCGCCGCGAGGAATGATCGCGCTTGTGTGCGGTAAAGTGCTCACCCAGTCCATTGATCCGCTCCGAGAGGAGCGCCACCTGAACTTCCGGGGAGCCGGTATCCGACGTGTCACGGCGAAACTGCGCGACGATTCCGCCTTTTTTCTCAACTGTTAAAGCCATTGCGCAAACACCTAAATACTTGTCTTGTGAGCCCTTTTGGGAAGCGCGGAATTCTACCCGGTGAAGCGCCTTCGCCACAAGTTCAAACGTGTGTGGAACCGCAAGCCCCAAGCTTCGTCAAACCAGCATCACCAGGAGAAAACCCGCCATGCTGCGAACCTTGCTCATCTGTGCCGTAGTCTCGGCATCTGCCATGGGATGCAGCAGCACCCCCCAGCCTCGGCCGGACGCCCCGGCGGCTGCCGCGACGACGACTCGACCGTGCGCCCTGGGTAGCGCCTCCCGCATCCCAGCGAGGCCTGACCAATGCTCTCCTTCGCCTGGACGGACTTATTCCCAGGAGGACGTGGAGCGGACCGGTCAGACAAATGTGGCCGATGCGTTGCAGATGCTGGACCCGTCTATCACCGTGCATCATTGAAGAGCCGTTTCGGGCGGACGTTCCCGGTCCCGTCTGACTCTCCAATTCCGATAAACACTCCGGCAGCGTCGTAGAGCCGCACGCGCCCGGCTGTTCCGCAATCCACCGCAGTAATCGGCTGGCCATGCCGGATCATCTCGGTCGTCCTCGAGTCGAGTGAGACGGCAGCCATGTGTTGTAACGGCGCATCAGCCGGCAGGATCACAGGCACAGTTCCCGCCTCCAACGCACGGGCAATCGACTCGAGGGTCTCCATCGGTGCATCGCCAAACGGCTCCACGTAAACGCGCCTCAGAGACTGGACGTGCCCGCATGTCCCGAGCGCCTTGGCTATGTCCTCAGCCAATGTGCGCACGTAAGTGCCCTTGGAACACATCACCTCCAGCTCCAGGCGAGAGGAGGAGGATGTCAGCAACGCGAGGCTGAAAATCTCGATGTTTCTTGGAGCTCGCTCCACTTCAATGCCCGCGCGTGCGAGCTTGTAGAGAGGCTGGCCGTCTCGCTTCAGAGCCGAATACATGGGCGGGACCTGAGTTTGTGGCCCGTGAAACTGGCTCAGCACGTGGCTCAGGCGCGGACCATCGAACTCGGGCACGGTCGCCGTCTCTACGACGGCACCTTCGGTATCCCCGGTCGCAGTTCGTGAGCCGAGGGCGACCGTAAAGCGGTAGAGCTTGCGCCCGGATAGGATGTCGCCCGCGATTTTGGTGGCCTCACCCAGGCAGATCGGCAGCATGCCGGTAGCGAGCGGATCGAGACTGCCGACGTGACCGGCTTTGTCGGCGCGGAGCATCCAACGGGTTTTCTGCAGTGCCGCGTTTGACGACAGGCCGGCTGGCTTGTCGAGGAGCAGTATCCCTGACTTAAGAATTGGCTGTCCTCACCAACTGGCTGTCCTCAACTGGACTCGTCTTCGCTCGCGCCGTCCGGATCGTCAACGTGACCCGCGCGATCGTCCTTAACAGCGCGATCAATGAGCCCCGTCAGCCGCGACGCCTTGTCGGCGGAGTCATCGAAGATGAATTCCAGACGCGGGGCATGCCGCAGCCGCAGCCGCCGCCCCACTTCGCCGCGCAGGAAGCCGCCGGCGTGTGTGAGGCCGATCCGAACTTCCTCATGTGGATTGATCGAGGCAAATGGCGTGAAGTACACGCGGGCAGCGCCCATATCCGCGGCGACATTGACCGCCGTGATAGTGACATTGCCCACGCGTGGGTCCTTCACCTCGCGCGCAATAACCTCCGAGAGCACACGCTGGATCTCGGCTTCGATGCGTCTCTTTCTTTGAGCCTCTGCCACCGAAGGTCTACTGCAGCGTCCTGGCTACTTCCACTCTCGAATAGCACTCGATCTGGTCGCCTACGCGTACGTCCTGGTAGTTCTTCACGCCGATACCGCACTCGGTGCCCGCACGGACTTCGCCCGCTTCATCCTTGAAACGCCGCAGTGACTCCAGCGCTCCTTCGAAGATCACGACGTTGTCACGCAGCACGCGGATCGGGTTGTTCCGCTTCACGAGGCCCTCGGTCACGAGACACCCGGCAACCACGCCGAACTTGCTGGAACGGAACACTTCCCGCACCTGAGCAACGCCGACGATGGTTTCCTTGATCTCCGGCTTCAACATGCCGGACATCATCTGCCTGACGTCATCGATGGCTTCGTAAATGATGCTGTAGTAACGCACTTCGACGCCGGTGTCCTTGATCGCGTCGCGTGCGCCGGCATCGGCGCGCACATTGAAACCAATGATCAGCGCCTTGGACGCAGCAGCGAGTTGCACGTCGGATACGGTGATGCCACCCAGCGCACTTCCCAGCACCCGTACCTGTACCTCAGGCGTGGACAGCTTATCCAGCGACTCACGTAGAGCTTCGGCGCTGCCCTGCACATCTGCCTTGATTAGAACTGAAACGACTCCGGCCTTCTCTTCTCCCATTTGCGAGAACACGTCCTCACTGCGCGGGGCCTGGCGTGCAAGCTTCACGTCGCGGAACTTGCCCTGACGGTACAGAGCAACCTCACGCGCCTTGCGCTCGCTCTCGACCACGAGGAGATCGTCACCCGCATTGGGCGGGCTGGCCAATCCCAGCACAACCACTGGCATGGACGGCGCAGCTTCCTGCACCGCAGCTCCAGTCTCATCGAACATGGCGCGTACACGGCCGAACTCCGACCCTGCGAGGATCGGATCGCCCATGCGCAGCGTGCCCTTCTTGACCAGCACCGTTGCGACGGCGCCGCGGCCTTTCTCCACACTCGACTCGATCACGATGCCCGAGGCCAGGCCATCGCGCGGAGCGCGCAGCTCCAGGATTTCAGCCTGCAGCAGGATGGCATCCAGCAGCGCATCGATGCCGGCGCCCGTACGGGCGGAGACGTTTACGAAAATGGTCTGACCGCCCCACTCTTCCGGGATCACGTCGTGCTTTGACAGCTCCGTACGAACCCGGTCCGGATCGGCGTCGGTCTTGTCGATCTTGTTGACGGCAACGACGATCGGCACACCCGCCGCACGAGCGTGTTGAATCGCTTCGATTGTCTGCGGCATGACACCGTCGTCGGCAGCAACGACCAACACGACCACGTCAGTAGCTTTCGCACCGCGCGCCCGCATAGCGGTAAATGCCGCGTGACCGGGCGTATCGAGGAACGTGATCCCGCCCTTTGGCGTCTCGACGTGATACGCGCCGATGTGTTGGGTGATACCGCCCGCTTCGCCCGCCGCAACTTTCGTGCTGCGGATGTAGTCGAGCAGTGAGGTCTTGCCGTGATCGACGTGGCCCATGACCGTGACAACCGGCGGACGCGGCTCCGCTCCGGCGTCGGCGTCCTGACTGGCCACACCCTGCAGATCTTCTTCGATCTGGTTTTCCTTCAGTACCTTCGGCGTGTGTCCCATCTCTTCGACGACCAGGACCGCGGTATCGCGATCGAGAGGCTGATTGATGGTGGCCATGACGCCGATGTTCATCAGAACCTTGATGACCTCGTTGGCCTTGACGGCCATTTTCTGCGCGAGCTCGGACACGGTGACCGTCTCGCCTATGCCGACTTCGCGAACAACCGGCGCGGTCGGCATTTCGAACGCGTGCCGGCCTTCCGGTCCGGCAGATGTCGGACGCGACTTGGTACGACGCTTCTTCTTGTAGCGTGAGCTGACGTCGCCAGCGACGTGGAGCTCCTGACGCCCATAACGGGTCGCCGCACCGTCCGCTACGCCAGAGGCTAGCGGCGGCGATGAAGCGACGGCGGCAACCGGCGGAGCCTTCTGCGAAGGTTGCTGGGCCCTCTGCGGAGGTTGCTGCTGGGCCCTTTGCGAAGGTTGCTGGGCCCTCTGCGGGGGTTCCGGAGCCTTCGGCTGTGGCCGCGGCTGCGATTGCACGCGCCCTGTCGAAACGATTCGCGGGACAAATGTTGGCACAGGCGGCGGCGGCGGAGCCGCTGGCTCAGCCGGCGCTGCGGCCGCAGTAGCTGAGGCACCCTTGCGTCCCGCGACGGCTGGCTCAGCCGCGCGCTTCAACTGTGCTTGCGCTTGCTCCTCGCGCTCGCGCTCACGACGCTCGGCTTCCTCGCGCGCACGCTGCTCAGCAAGGCGACGGGCTTCTTCTGCCGCCTTCTTCCGCGCTTGCTCTTCCTCGGCACGACGGAGGTTCTCGGATTCAACCCGCTCGCGCTCACGACGCTCGTTCTCAACGCGCTCTGACTCGCGACGGGCCGCTTCTTCGGCCTCGCGCCGCTTGGCGTCCATTTCGTCCTGTTGTTGACGAGCCTGCTCCTCGAGAACATCGCGCTTGATGTACGTGCGCTGACGGCGCACCTCGACATTAACTGTACGAGCGCGGCCCTGCGCGCTGGCCAGCTTCAGTTCTTGCTGCGTCTTGCGCTTGAGCGTGATCTTGCGAGGCGCAGCATCTCCGTCGTCTCCACTACCGTGGCTACGCCGCAGGTGCGTGAGCAACTCGAGCTTCGCATCGTCGCTGATGCGGTCGTCCGGTCCGTCCACTTTGATACCCGCCTGATCGAGCTGCACGAGCAGCCGGTCGACTGGAACCTTGAGAACTTCTGCAAATTGGGAAACTGTTACTTCTGCCATAGGCATCCTCTATTGGCCCGCTTCGAACCAATGGGCGCGTGCCGTCATGATGAGCTTGCCGGCTTCGTCAGCCTGCAGCCCGTCGATATCCGCCAGATCGTCCACCGACTGCTCCGCGAGATCCTCGCGCGTACGCACGCCTCGGCGTGCCAGCGCGAGCGCGAGGTCAGGGCTCATGCCCTCGAGCAGCAGCAGGTCATCGGCCGGCATCGACTGATCGAGGCTTTCCTCGCTCGCAATCGCCTGCGTCAGCAGCACGTCGCGCGCGCGATTGCGCAGCTCTTTCACGATATCCTCGTCAAACTCGTCGATCGCGGCGAGCTCGGCCTGCGGAACGTATGCGATCTCTTCGATCGTCGAAAATCCCTCCTGTGCGAGGATCGTCGCGACGTCCTCGTCCACATCCAGTTGCTTCATGAAATTCTGTACGAGCTCCTTCGACTCGGTTTCGCTCTTGGCCTCGGCGTCGGACTCGGTCATCACGTTCAGATCCCACCCGGTGAGCTGGCTCGCCAGGCGGATGTTCTGACCGCCGCGGCCGATCGCCTGCGACAGCTTTTCTTCCGAAACCGCGATGTCCATGCTGTGCGAGTCCTCGTCCACCACAATGGACATGACCTCGGCCGGTGACATCGCGTTGATCACGAACTGAGCCGCGTTCTCGTCGTGCGGGATGATGTCCACGCGCTCACCGGCGATCTCGTTCGAGACAGCCTGTACGCGCGAACCGCGCATGCCCACGCACGCGCCGACCGGGTCGATGCGTGGATCGTTGCTGCGTACCGCGATTTTTGCGCGGACCCCGGCGTCACGGGCCGCGCCGAGAATCTGGATCAGTCCCTGGCCCACTTCCGGCACTTCGAGCTTGAACAGCTCGATGAGGAACTCGGGCGCCGTGCGCGTCAGAAACAGCTGCGGGCCGCGGGGCTCGGAGCGCACTTCCTTGAGGAACGCCTTGATGCGGTCCTGCGGCTTGACCTGCTCGCGGGGAATCATGTCGGTCCGCGGGATAAACCCCTCGGCATTGCTGCCGAGATCGACGTATATGCCGTTTCGGTCCACGCGCTTGACGACGCCGCTGACGAGCTGTCCCACGCGGTCGCGGTAGGCATCTACAACCTGAGCCCGCTCGGCTTCGCGGACCTTTTGGACAATGACCTGCTTTGCCTGCTGTGCGGCGATACGCCCGAACGCCACCGACTCCATGGGCTGCTCGACGAAGCCGCCGATTTCCACGGCAGGGTCGATGTCGCGGCCGTCATCCAGGCGCAGCTCGTGCTCCGGAACCTCCAGCTCCTTGGAATCGTCGGCGAAAATCTTCCAGCGCCGGAAAGTCTCGTAATCCCCGCTCTTGCGGTCGATCGAGACACGCACATCCCACTCTTCCCCGTGTTTCTTGCGAGTAGCGGACGCGAGGGCGGCTTCGAGAGCCTCGAAGATGACTTCTTTATCGACGCCTTTCTCGTTCGAGACGGCATCGACCACCATCAAAATTTCCTTGTTCACTCGCCGTTACCCCGCTAACCGTGCTTTACCAATCTCGTCAAAAGGAACTTCGACCTTTTGCTTATCCACCTCTAGCTCTATCCCCGTCGCATTCACCGCCTGCAGCGTCCCCGTGTAGCGCCGCCGTCCGGCGCGCGGCGCCTTGAGCTCGACAAACACCCGCGACCCCACGAACCGCTCAAAATGCGCTGGGGTGCGCAGCAGCCGGTCAAAGCCCGGCGAGGACACCTCCAGCGTATACGCGGTCGGAATCGGGTCATCGACATCGAGGAGCGCCGCGACCTCGCGGCTGACCCGCTCGCAGTCTTCCACCGCAATCCCCTCGGGTTTATCGATGAAAATGCGCACCACTGCCTGTGAGCGCCCTGCGGCGTACTCGAGCTCGACCAGCTCATAGCCCAATCGAACGAGCACCGGCTCAATGAGGGCGATGAGCCGCTCTCGCAAGGTCACCGTCATCGCAACTACCCGCCGCTACAAACAAAAATGGGCCAGACGGCCCACCCAACCCGACCACGCAAGCCGGCACGAATCTTTGATCGCCACACCGAGGGCTAATAAAAAAAGCCCCTCGGGGGGCTCTTCGAAGCTGCCACGGATGGCCGTTTGCGCCGCCCGTTCCCCGCGGCCGAGCCCGCGGGGGCGCGCATTCTACCCAAAGCGGGCAGCTAACGAAACAGCCCCGAGACTTTTTATTATGGGGCCTGCCGCACCCCCTGGATTAGGCCTGTCTAGACAGGTACGCTTGCGGGAAGTTCAGTACCAAGCTCCGCTGCATGCCGCAATCACCCCCGACAACCGCCCGCTACCTGCAGGTAAAGCATTACATCCTGCAGCAGATCTCAGGCGGCAATTTGCGTGCGGGCGCGCGCGTGCCCTCCGAGAACGAGCTGGTTCGGGAGTTGGAAGTTGCGCGCATGACCGCCAACCGGGCCCTGCGCGAGCTGGCGGCAGACGGCGTGGTGGTGCGCGTGGCCGGAGTCGGTACTTTCGTCGCCGAACAGCGCGTGCACTCCCACCCTCTCGAGGTCCGAAACATCGCCGATGAGATCCGCTCCCGCGGGCATGAATACGAGGCCAAGATCGTATTCCTGGGACCTGTCAGCGCCTCCCGTGAAATAGGCGAGCGTTGCGGCGTTTCGGCGGGCGCGCGGCTGGATCACTCGCTGCTGATCCACTTCGAGGGCGGCGTGCCGCTGCAGGTCGAGGACCGCTATGTGAACCCGACAGTCGTGGCGGGCTACTTGCGGAATGACTTCACCCGTATTACACCGCATGAGTTCCTCATGCAGGCCGCTCCATTGCAGCGCGCAGAGCACACAGTGAGGGCTGTCATTCCTGATGGCCGTATACGTCGAATGTTGAAACTCGACGCCTCCGATGCGTGTCTGCTGATCAGGCGGCGCACCTGGGCGGGCGGGCGAATCGCCACGGCGGCCGATCTCTATCATCCCGGCTCACGCTACGAGTTGACCGGGGCACTTCAGGGCTAGCTTGTCTATACAGGTATAAAACGATGCCAGACACCCACGTCCGCTCACCCCTGCGCGCCCCGCGCGGCACCGAACTGAGCTGCCGTAATTGGATTTCGGAGGCGGCGCTGCGAATGTTGTTGAACAACCTCGATCCCGAGGTGGCCGAACGACCCGATGACCTGGTCGTTTACGGCGGCATCGGCAAGGCTGCGCGCAATTGGAAGGCTTTCGACCAGATCATCACGGCTCTTCGCGCGCTCGGCGAGGACGAGACCCTGCTGATCCAGTCCGGCAAGCCGGTGGGCGTGTTTCGCACGCACGCAGATGCCCCCCGGGTGCTGATCGCCAATTCCAACCTGGTGGCGCGCTGGGCGGACTGGGACCACTTCAACGCCCTGGATAAGAAGGGCCTGATGATGTACGGGCAGATGACCGCGGGCTCCTGGATCTACATCGGGAGCCAGGGAATCGTCCAGGGCACGTACGAAACCTTCGTCGAGATGGGCCGCCAGCACTTCGGCGGCAAGCTGGCCGGCAAGTGGATCCTGACGGCGGGTCTCGGCGGGATGGGCGGTGCCCAGCCCCTCGCTGCCACCATGGCGGGCGCGTCGATGCTGGCGGTCGAGTGCCGACCCGAGCGGATTGCCAAGCGCCTGCAGACGCGCTACCTGGATGTGGAGGCCGCGAATCTCGATGAAGCGCTGAAAATCCTGGAGGACTCGCACCGCCACGGTAAGCCCGTATCCGTAGGCCTGCTGGGCAATGCCTGCGAGGTGCTGCCGGAGCTCCTTCGCCGAGGTATCAAGCCTGACGCAGTGACTGATCAGACCTCGGCACATGACCCGGTCAATGGGTACTTACCGGGCGGCTGGAGCCTGGAGAAATGGGACCGGTTGCGCGCCCAGGATCCCAAGCAGGTGTCCGCGGAAGCACGCACTTCGATGGCCCGGCACGTCGAGGCGATGCTGGAATTCAAGCGCATGGGGATTCCCGTTTTCGACTATGGAAACAACCTGCGCCAGGTCGCCTTCGATGCAGGCGTCAAGGATGCGTTCGCTTTCCCGGGATTCGTACCGGCGTACATCAGGCCCCTGTTCTGCCGAGGTATCGGGCCGTTTCGGTGGGCCGCGCTCTCGGGAGACCCCGAGGACATCTACCGGACGGATGCAAAGGTGAAAGAGCTGTTGCCCAACGATGCTCACCTGCACAACTGGATGGACATGGCGCGCGAGCGCATCCAGTTCCAGGGGTTGCCTGCCCGCATCTGCTGGGTGGGACTGGGCGACCGACACAGGCTGGGACTGGCTTTCAACGAGATGGTGGCCCGTGGCGAGTTGCGCGCGCCGATTGTCATTGGGCGCGACCACCTGGACTCCGGCTCGGTAGCCAGCCCGAATCGCGAAACGGAGGCCATGCTCGATGGCTCGGACGCGGTGGCCGACTGGCCTCTTCTGAATGCGCTTCTCAACACCGCCAGCGGTGCGAGCTGGGTATCCATCCACCATGGCGGCGGCGTGGGGATGGGCTATTCCCAACATGCCGGCGTGGTCATCGTTTGTGACGGAACACAGGCCGCTGCTCGCCGGATCGAGCGGGTATTGTGGAACGATCCCGCTACGGGCGTCATGCGGCACGCGGACGCAGGCTACGAGACGGCGGTCCGGTGTGCCCGCGAAAACGGCCTCAACCTTCCATTCCTGGGCCAGTGATCGAATGGCAGAGGCACTGACACTGTGGCGCAACGGCCGCGTCGCAACCTGCGACGAGTCGATGACCGTGTTCGAGCAAGGGGCGTTGCTGACACGGGGCGGCCGCATCGAATGGGTGGGTGACGAGAGCGCGCTGCCGGAGTTTCGGGCGCCGGCCGAAGTGCGGGACCTGAACGGGGGCTGGATCACTCCAGGTCTCATCGACTGTCACACCCACCTCGTGTTTGCAGGTACGCGCGCAACGGAATACGCGCAGCGACTCAAGGGACACACTTACGCCGAAATCGCTCGCGCTGGCGGCGGGATTCTTTCCACGATGCGCGCCGTGCGCGCCGCGTCTGAACAACAGCTCTTCGATGAGAGTGCGCCGCGCCTGCAGGCATTGTTGGCCGAGGGTGTCACTACGATCGAGATCAAGTCAGGGTACGGACTGACACTTGCGGACGAAGAAAAAATGCTCCGCGTGGGCCGCGCGTTGCAACACGCGTTTCCGGTCACCGTAAAGACCACCTTGCTCGCCGCCCATACCCTGCCACCGGAATACAAAGATCGGGCGGATGACTACATACAGGTTGTTTGTGAGGATTGGCTGCCCCGGTTGCATGGGGAAAAGCTGATCGATGCGGTCGACGTGTTCTGCGAGTCCATTGGTTTTAACCTGGCGCAGTCGGAGAGTTTGTTCGAGGCCGCGCAGGCTCTCGGTCTGCCGGTCAAGATGCACGCCGAGCAGTTGTCGAACCTCGGTGGCAGCCAAATGGCCGCGCGCCACCGTGCGCTCTCCTGCGATCACCTCGAGTTCGCCACGGCGGAAGATGCGGCCTCGCTGGCCGCAGCGGGCACTGTTGCCGTGCTGCTGCCGGTTGCCTTTTATTGCCTGGCAGAGGGCCGCAAGCCACCCGTTCCGGCATTGCGCGCCGCGAGGACCCGGATAGCGATTGCGAGCGACTGCAATCCTGGTTCCTCGCCAGGTACTTCGCTGCTCCTGGCGATGAGTATGGCCACTCGTCTGTTCGGACTGACCGCGGATGAAGCGCTTGCCGGAGTGACGCGCAACGCGGCTCATGCGCTCGGAGAGCAGGCCGCGCGCGGCACGCTCGAGCCGGGCAAGGCAGCCGACTTCGTCATCTGGAATATCCGCTCGATCGAAGAGCTGAGCTACTGGATTGGTTTCAACCCACGCCGAAGCGTCATTCGCGCCGGCAGAGTCACTCTATGACAACCGCACTCGAACTCGGCGCGACCCCCCTCACCCTCAACGAATTACGGCGCCTTTACAGTGAGCCGCTGCCGATCAGAATCCACGAGCGCGCGCTTCGGGCAGTTCGCGAATCTCATGCCGCCACCTGCAAGCTCGCCGCCGGGGAAGCGGCCGCCTACGGAATCAACACCGGGTTCGGATTGCTCGCCCAGACCCGGATTCCTACGGCCCAGCGCACGCTTCTGCAGAAGAACATCATTCTGTCGCACAGCGCGGGTGTTGGACCGTTGCTCGATGACTCCATCGTACGGCTGGTGATGGTGCTCAAACTCGCGAGCCTCCTGCAGGGGTTTTCCGGAGTCAGTGAAGGGCTCGTGCGGTTCCTGGAGAAGCTGATCAACTCGGGGCTCAACCCTTGCGTCCCGGCCCAGGGATCGGTGGGAGCCTCCGGAGACCTCGCCCCGCTTGCTCATATGTCACTGCCGGTGCTCGGTCTTGGGACCGTCCGCCGCGATGGCGAGATCAGGCCTGCGGCCGAGGCGCTCGCGCAGGAGGGCATGGTGCCGCTCGAGTTGGGTCCGAAGGAAGGCCTGGCGCTGCTGAATGGCACCCAGGTCTCTACTGCATTGGCGCTCGCCGCGCTTTTCGAGCTGGAAGACGCGTTTGCGGCCGCGATGGTGAGCGGCGCTATGTCCCTCGATGCATTACAGGGAAGCGATGTGCCTTTCGACCCGCGGATTCACGCGCTGCGCGGTCATCCCGGCCAGGCACAGGTCTCGCAGGTGTACCGTGAGCTGCTCGCGGGCAGCCAGATCCGCGAGTCACATCGGACCTGCGAGCGCGTGCAGGATCCGTACTCGCTGCGCTGCCAGCCCCAGGTCATGGGCGCCTGCCTCGACCTGATTACGCAGAGCGCCGAAACGCTGCTGACCGAGGCCAACTCGGTCACCGACAACCCGCTGATATTTGCCGCCACGGCCGAAGTCCTGTCGGGCGGCAACTTCCACGCCGAGCCCGTGGCCTTTGCGGCTGACATCCTGGCGCTCGCCTGCGCCGAAGTCGGCTCCATTGCCGAGCGCCGGATCTCCTTGCTGGTGGATCCGAAAATGAGCGGCCTGCCGGCCTTCCTCGCGCTCGACAGCGGCGTGAATTCCGGCTTCATGATGGCGCAGGTGACCGCCGCCGCGCTGGTTGCCGAAAACCGCATGCTGTGCCATCCCGCCAGCGTCGACAGCATTCCAACGTCCGCGAACCAGGAGGACCATGTCAGCATGGCGACCCATGGCGCACGGCGCACCCTCACGATGACCAACAACCTGCTGAACATCATCGCCATCGAGTTCCTGGCAGCCTGCCAGGGAATCGACTTCCGCAAACCGTTGCAGACTTCGAGCTCGCTTCAGCAGGCGCACGCGGCGCTGCGCGCGCGAATTCCATTCGCGACGCAGGACCGGCTGTTGGCCGAGGATATCGAGGCGACGGCGGAGGTGATCCGCACTCCGACGGTGCAGGGGCTGGCGGACTTCCTGTTGCCGAGTTTCGGATAGCCCGGCCAGGCACCGCCGCGGCGGGCTCACCCCCGGGCGGCTTTCCTTTTCGCGTGACGCGCATTTGCGCGACGCGCGGTCTTGCCGGCGTGGCCGCCCCTGCCTCCCTTCTCCAGGCTTTGCTTCAACACAGCCATGAGGTCGATGATCTCGGCGGACTTCTGCGGCTTCGCCGCCTTGGACGCCTCGGTCAACGTGTGGGTCTCCTTGTTACGCACCTTCTCGTTGATGCGCTTCATCAGGTCCTCGCGGTAAGTATCGCGGTACATCTGCGGCTTCCAGGGCTCGGTCATCTCCTCGATGAGTTTCTCGGCCATGGAGATCTCCCGGGCTGCCAGCCCCGCCTCCTTTGCGCCTGGCACTTCCACGCCCATCTCCTCCGGCGTGCGGATCTCATCCGGGAAGCGCAGTGTGTTGAGCTCGAGCACATCGTTCTCGGGTAACAGCACGGCCAGATGCTGCCGCGTACGCACGACTACATTTGCGATCGCGACCTTGCCGGTACGCTTCAACGCCTCGCGCAGTAGCGCGTACACCTTCTGGCCGCCCTTCTGCGGAGCCACCCAGTAGGGAGTCTCGTAGTATTCGGGAGTTATGTTCGTCGCGTCAGTGAAGCTCGAAATCTCGATCGTCTGGGATGCCTTCGTATTGGCTTGGCGGAAATCCTCGTCGGACAGGGCGACGTAGTCGCCCTTCTTGTACTGGTAGCCGCGCACGATATCTTTCCACTCGACGAGCTTGCCGGTGCGCTTGTTGTAGCGCTGGTAACCAACGGGCGAAAAGTCGCGCTTGTCGAGAAAATCCAGATCGATCGTCGCGCTATGGGTTGCCGAGTACAGCTCGACAGGGATATAGACGAGGCCGAACGAGATGGCGCCTTTCCAGAACGGGCGGGCCATGCAACTCTCCTCAAGCGCCTGGGTGCGGGATTAACGTATGGCCGAGGTCGGCAGTTCCAGAATTGTTCGTTAGCCGCACTATCCGCACGTTTTGGCGATGCGAAATGACCCTGGATATAATCAAACCGCGGATATAGGAGCGAAGTCATTAGCAAGAACGTTGTCATTCGCGAGATTTCTCGCCCGGACCCCGCCGCCGTTGAGGCGCTAGGGAAACATGGCGTTGCAACCGTTCATGAAGCCCAAGGTCGGACTGGGCTTTTGGCCCCCTACATGCGGCCAATCTACTCCGGAACATCGCTCGCCGGTCCAGCGGTAACTGTCCTGGTGCCACCAGGTGACAACTGGATGATTCACGTCGCGGTCGAAGTGTGTCGTCCGGGCGATGTACTGGTCGTTGCACCGAGCTCGCCCTGTTCCGACGGCTACTTCGGCGACCTTCTGGCGACGTCCTTGAAGGCGCGCGGTGTCATCGCGCTGGTGATCGATGCCGGAGTGCGCGATGTCGCCACGCTGACCGAGATGCCATTCCCCGTTTGGGCTAAGAACATCTGGGCGCAGGGTACGGTGAAAGCCAGCCTGGGCTCCGTCAACATACCGATCATCTGCGCAGGACAGCGTGTCGAGCCAGGAGACGTCATCGTCGCCGATGATGATGGCGTCGTTGCGGTCAACCGCGGCGACGCTGTAAAGGTGGCAGCCGCTGGTACGCAGCGCGTTGCCAACGAAGAAGAGAAGCGCAAGCGTCTGGCTGCAGGGGAACTCGGGCTCGACCTGTACAAGTTTCGGGAGAAGCTGGCAGCCCTGGGTCTCGAGTACCGCTGAGGCTCGCGCATGGTCTCGCACATGGCAGGGCCACGACTGACCGCTATCCCTTGCACTCTGATGCGAGGCGGAACGTCCAAAGGGCCGTTCTTCCTGGCCAGCAACTTGCCATCCTCCGTAGATGTGCGCGACCGGGTGCTGCTCTCCCTCATGGGGTCACCCGACATTCGGCAGATTGATGGACTCGGCGGCGCGGACAGTCTCACCAGCAAGGTGGCCGTGATCGGGCCATCAACGCGGCCGGATGCCGATGTCGACTATCTGTTTCTGCAGGTAGTCGTAAACGAGCCGCGAGTCGATGCGTCACAGAACTGCGGCAACATGCTCGCGGGTGTCGGGCCGTTCGCCATCGAAAATGGCCTCGTGCCCGTGACTGGTGAACGCACCCGGGTCCGCATCCACATGGTCAATACCCAAAGCATCGCCATCGCTGAGATTCAAACACCTGGCGGTCAGGTGCAGTACAACGGTGATGCTTCCATCGACGGTGTGCCCGGAACCGCTGCGCCCATCCTCCTCGACTTTCTCGACATAGCCGGCTCGAGTTGTGGAGCACTACTGCCGACTGGGAATGCGGTTGACGTCATCGAAGGCGTGGAAGCAACTCTGATCGATAACGGAATGCCGGTAGTTGTGATGCGCGCGTCCGACCTCGGCAAGACCGGAGCGGAATCGCCCGCTGAGCTCGAAGCGGACAAAGAACTCAAGGCGCGCGTCGAAACCATCCGGCTTGCAGCTGGCCGGCGCATGAACCTCGGCGATGTCACACGCAAGACGGTACCGAAAATGTGTCTGGCATCACGCCCCAGAAACGGCGGCGCCATCGCCACTCGCAATTTCATCCCGCATACGGTTCACAAAGCCATTGGCGTTTTTGGCGCGGTTAGCGTTGCGACGGCGTGCGTAGTACCAGGCTCGGTGACTGCCCAAATCGCTCGCATTGCAGCCACCGGCCGCTCTCGACGCATCGACGTCGAACACCCCACCGGCTTCTTCACCGTGGAGATCGACGTCGAAACCGACGGCAGCGCCATTAAGGTCGGGCGTGCGGCGCTACTTCGCACGGCGCGTAAGATCATGGCCGGCAACGTATTCGTCCCTGCGTCAATCTGGGACGGCCGCTAGCCTCGGGTACACCTTGCGGGCATTCCCCTCGAACAACTTCGTCCTGTCTTCAGGACTCAGGGGTAACGCATCGATGTAGCGCTTGGTATCGTCGTAGTAATGGCCCGTCCGGGGGTCAATCCCCCTGACCGCCCCCACCATTTCCGAACCGAACAGAATGTTGTCGATCGGCACGACTTTGAGTAGCAATTCGATCCCGGGCTGGTGATACACACACGTGTCAAAGAACACGTTGTTCCTCATCAGTTCCTCGAGCGGCGGCCGCTTCAGATCCTGCGCCAGCCCGCGATAACGTCCCCAGTGGAATGGCACCGCGCCACCTCCGTGCGGGATGATGAAGCGCAGGGTCGGAAAGTCCTTGAACAGATCGGCGGTGAGGAATTGCATGAACGCCGTCGTGTCGGCGTTGATGTAGTGCGCTCCCGTCGCGTGGAAATTGGGGTTGCAGGAAGAGCTGACGTGCACCATGGCCGGCACGTCGAGCTCAACCATCTTTTCGTACAACGGGTACCAATGCCGGTCGGTCAGGGGCGGCGATGTCCAATGCCCGCCGGAAGGGTCCGGATTCAGGTTGCATCCGACGAACCCCAGTTCGAGCACACACCGTTCCAGCTCTGCGGCACTGTTGACTGGTGGAACACCCGGGGACTGCGGCAATTGGCAGACACCAACGAAATTTTCGGGATACAAGGCACAGACGCGCTGAATCAGGTCGTTGCAGAGCCGGGACCAGCTCAGGCTGGTGGACTCGGTGCCGATGTGATGCGCCATGGCCGAGGCCCGCGGCGAAAAGATCGTCAGATCCGTGCCCCGCTCGCGTTGCAGTTTGAGCTGGGCTTTCTCCAGGCTCTCCCGAATCTGGTCGTCGCTGATACTCACCCTCGCCGCCGTCGGCGTCAGCGCCGGATCCTTCAGCGCCGCAAGCTGGGCGTCCCGGAATTTCTGCAGCTCCGCAGGAGCGGTGGTGTAGTGGCCGTGACAGTCGATGATCATGGCTCTGCGCCCCCCTTCAACCGCGCTCGAGGGTCTTGTCGAGGCGATCGAGCGTGCGCATGGCGGGCAACACCTGAGCGAGGCTCGCGTTCGGCTCGCGCTTCTGACTGATCGCCGCGAAGAACTCCCGGTCCTGCAGCTCGATGCCGTTCATCGGCACAGCGACCTTCGTGACATCGATCGGCTTCTGGTGGCCGTCCGTGAGATTGTCGTAGTTGGCGATGTACGTGCCGTTGTCGCAGATGTAGCGGAAGAAGGTCCCCAGCGGGCCGTTGTTGTTGAACGACAGGGACAAAGTGCAGATCGCACCGCTCGGGACTTTCAGCCCGATGCTCATGTCCATGGCTATCCCGAGCTGCGGGTGTTTCGGGCCCTGCAGAGCGCAGGCCTGCGAGGCCGTCTCGCCGGTTTGATACTGGAACAGGTCCACGGTGTGACAGGCGTGATGCCACAAGAGGTGATCAGTCCAGCTGCGCGGCTTACCGAGCGCATTCGTGTTGGTACGCCGGAAGAAATACGTCTGCACATCCATCTGCTGAATCTTCAGCTCGCCGGACTGGATGCGCTCGTGGATCCACTGGTGACTGGGATTGAACCGGCGGGTGTGGCCACCCATCGCAATCACGCCGGTCTCCTTCTGGACCTGCAGCAGCCGCTCTGCATCGGCCAGGTTGTCCGCCACTGGAATCTCGATCATGACGTGCTTGCCCGCGCGCATGCACTGCTCCGCCTGCCTTGCATGCATCTGCGTCGGGGTGGCGAGGATGACAGCGTCGACACCAGGTTGCGCGAGACTCTCGCCCAGGTCCGTGGTCCAGTGCGGGATGTTGAATTTCCGGGCCACTTCAGCCGTCTGCTCGGCGTTGCCGCCGGCAAGCGAGGCGACCTGGATGTCCTCTATCTTGCTCACGGCCTCGAGGTGCTTGACGCCGAAGGCGCCCTGTCCTGCCAATGCTATCTTCATGTTTCATTCTCGAGAATGATGTGCCCCACCGCGGTGTTTGAAGCAGGCACGTGATAAAACCGGTAAATCTCGCGCACCTTTTCATCCAGGGCGCCGCGCATGATGAGCCACATGACCAGCTCGATCCCCTCGGACCCTGCCTCACGGACGTACTCCAGGTGCGGCATCTTCGCCAATTTCCGCGGGTCCTTGACGAGATCGTTGAGGAACGCCGTATCCCACTCGCGATTGATCAACCCCGCGCGCGGTCCTTGCAACTGGTGCGACATGCCGCCCGTGCCGAAGATCATCACCTTCAGATCCTTGTCGAAGGAGTCGACGGCTTTGCGAATGGCCTTGCCGAAGTTATAGCAACGATTGCCCGTGGGTGGCGGATATTGAACGACGTTTACGGCCAAAGGGATGACCTGGCACGGCCACTCCTGCGGCTGCCCGAAGAGCAGCGACAACGGCACCGTGAGCCCGTGGTCCACCGCCATGTTGTTGACGATGGTGAGATCGAACTCGTCCAGGATCACCGACTGCGCGATGTGCCACGCAAGCTCCGGATGACCCTTCACAACCGGCACTTTGCGCGGGCCCCAACCCTCGTCGGCGGGCGGGAACTCCGCGGCGCAGCCGAGCGCGAAGGTTGGAATGATTTCCAGCGAGAATGCGGAAGCATGGTCGTTGTAGACGAGGATGATGACGTCCGGTTCCTGCTCCGCAATCCACTTCTTCGAAGGCTCGTAGCCTTTGAACAGTGGCTGCCAGTACGGGGTATCGGCCTTGCCCAGATCGATCGCCGCGCCAATGGCGGGCACGTGCGAAGTAGTGACGCCTGCAACTAACCTAGCCACGGTCTTTCCACTCCGATTTGCTGCGGTTGCCATCGACCGGACGGCCGCCCTCCAACATCATCTGCGCGTACTGCTCCTGGGTGGAGCCCGTCATCAGCGCTGCCACGTGCTGGAATGACAGGCCATCGGTAGAGAAAAGCTTCGCGAGAAAGTAGATGTTGCCACCTTGTCTGATCATCGTGTTCCAATCACGCTTGAGGACGGCATCGCGCTGCTCGGGGGTCATGGGAAACTTTTGCAGGTAGGCGGCCTCGTCGGCCTTGAAGGCCGTGCGGTTCTCGGCCTTCATCAGCGACATGCAGAACATGTTGAGGTGATAGCCTTGGCGGGAGCGCTGCGCGTCGAAGAGCGTAGTGCCCGGAATGTCGTCAAACGGATCGGGTGTGGTCATGTCTCGTTATCCATGAATGGCCTCACGCACCAAAGCCATACAACCGGTGCGGATTGTCGACAAGAATTTTACGCTGGATGGCCGGATCCGGCGCAAACAGCGGCACGAGATCCACGAGGTCGCCATCGTTGGGCATGTGTCGTGCGATATTCGGATGGGGCCAGTCAGTGCCCCACAGAATCCGGTCCGGGGCGGCAGCGATCAGCGCCTGTGCAAACGGCACGGCGTCGGTGAACGGCGGACCATTGCTGGAGATTCGCTCGGCACCGGAAATTTTCACCCAGCAGGCGGGTGTGGTGCGCGCCAGGTTGACGAGGTGCCTGAACGGTTCCTGCGCCAGGCCCGCCTTGGTCGGTACCCGGGCCATGTGATCGATGATGAACGGCACCGGAAGCTTGTGCAGCAGGTCGTCGTAGCCGACGAGATCGACCGCGTCGAAGTGCAGATCAACATGCCACCCGAGCGGCTTGATGCGCGCGATCACGCCATGGAACTCGTCCATGTCGGGCACGCCGCCCAGATGCTTCACGAAATTGAAGCGCACACCGCGGAAGCCCGCTTGATGGAGGTCCTCGAACATCCGCTCGGTGAACGAATCGTCGGCGTTGGCTACGCCTCGGTAACGCCCGCCGCTTTGGGCGATGGCATCGACGATGACTGTGTTGTCCGTTCCATGGCAGCTCGCGTTCACGAGCACGGCCCGCTCGAGGCCCAGAATCGATTGCAACTCCTTGAACCTGGAGAGCGGCGCGTCAGGCGGCGTATAGGTCCGATCGGGTGCGTACGGATATCGGTCACCAGGACCGAATATATGGCAATGCGCGTCGCAGCTGCCGGGCGGTGGCCGGTACTTCGGACGATGGGTATCGGGGTCCGGCGGCCTGCAGGTAGGAATGTTCGTCATACGATATTTCAAGGCCTCAACAGGTGTCGCAGGCCGTGTGGCAACCACCGGCGATTGTTATCGTAACGATGGGCGGAGCCGCGCACAATCGCGGCTGCCGCGGGCGATCGATAATCGCACGCGGCATTTGCCGGAGTTATATATGGAATTCGCCTGACTGATAGGCGAAGTCACGCGCCTGCCGGGCGTGTCACTCGGCTGCGCGCTGCATCACTTCGAGCAAGGCTGTGCCATAGCGCTCGAGCTTCGTAGCTCCGATCCCGGAAATGCTCCGGAGCTCATCAAGCGAGCGCGGCAGCGTCCCAGCGAGCTCGTGTAGCGTGCTGTCGTGGAAAATTGTATACGCCGGAACGCCGTGTTCTTTCGCCACGTCGCGGCGCCATCCGCGCAGGGCTTCAAACACTGTGATGTTTGCGGCGCCGGCATCGGCAGCGACTCCAATTACACCATTTGCCGCGACGCGAGTTCTGTCCTTGCGCTCGTTGCGCCTCGAAACCGGGCGCGCCACCTGCCGCCGCAGGCTCAGTCGCCTCTGTCCGCGAAGTACTTCACGGCTCGCCTCTGTCAACCGCAGTGTGTTGAAACGCTCGTGGTCAACCTTCACGAGGCCCAACATGACGAGCTGGCGGAGCACGGATCGCCATTGGGTGGCATCCAGATCCGCACCAATTCCAAACGTGCTCAAGCGTTCGTGTCCGAACTGCAGCACCTTCTGGGTACTCTTGCCCCGCAGCACATCGACGATCTGCTGCGCTCCGAATGAGAATCCGCTTGCCTGCTCGCACCGGAATATGCACGACATCAGCTTGCGGGCAGCGTCCGTGCCGTCCCACTCCTGTGGCGGCGTAATGCAATTGTCGCAGTTGTCGCATGGCTTGCTGGGCTCATCGAAGTAGTCCAGCAGAGTGACGCGGCGGCACGCTGTCGTCTCGCAAAGGCCCAGGATGGCGTCGAGCTTGGTGGAAATGATCCGCTTGTAGCTGGCGTCACCCTCGGATTGATCGATCATCCAGCGCTGCTGCACGACGTCGGCAAGCCCGTAGACCATCCAGGCGTCGGCCGGGAGACCGTCGCGGCCTGCGCGACCGGTCTCCTGGTAGTAGCCCTCTATGCTTTTCGGAAGGTCGATATGCGCAACGAACCGCACGTCCGGTTTGTCGATGCCCATCCCGAATGCAATCGTGGCGACCATCACGACGCCGTCTTCGCGAATAAATCGGTTCTGATTGAGCTCGCGTGTGCTGCTGTCCAGGCCGGCGTGATACGGCAATGCATTTACGCCATGTCCCGCCAGAAATTCCGCCGTCTCGTCCACCGTGTTTCGCGACAGGCAATAGACGATTCCCGCTTCGCCTGCGTGCTCGCTGCGAATGAATTCGAGGAGCTGCTTGCGTGCGCTGACCTTCTCGGCAATCCGATAGCGAATGTTCGGGCGGTCGAAGCTCGAGACGAACTCTCGAGCGTTCTGGAGATGCAGCCGCTCGATGATCTCCTTTCGCGTCAAAGCGTCCGCTGTCGCCGTCAGTGCAATCCGCGGGACCCCAGGGAAGCGCTCGGCCAGGACGGCCAGGCGAATGTACTCCGGCCGGAAGTCGTGGCCCCATTGCGAAACGCAGTGCGCTTCGTCGATTGCGAATAAGGCCAGCTTTGAGGCGGCGAGCAAGTCCAGGCAGCGCTCCGTCAGGAGGCGCTCCGGCGCAACGTAGAGCAGGTCGATCTCGCCCTGGCGTGCCCGGCGCTCGACCGACTGCACATCCGCCCATGTCATGCTGGAATTGAGGGCAGCAGCCCGCACGCCAGCTTCCCCAAGGGCGGCGACCTGATCGTGCATGAGCGCAATGAGCGGTGAAACGACTACGCCCATGCCATCACGCACGAGCGCAGGGATCTGAAAGCAAAGAGACTTGCCGCCGCCCGTCGGCATCAGGACCAGCGCGTCACCTCCCTCAGCCACGTGCGAGACGATGTCCCGCTGCTGGCCGCGAAATGCAGGGTAGCCGAAGACATCCCTGAGAATTTGATCCGCGCGTAGCCCTGCTTGCATCGCGCGAGCATAGCGGGCACTAGAGCAAGCCGTCGAGCCGGTCTATGTCGTTGATGACCCGCCAATGACCGCCACCTTTTTCCACCTTCGATTTCCAGGAATCCAGTCTTGACATGTACTCGCGGGGATCAAAGTTGTCCGACCTCAACTTGGTCACGTTCAGCGCCACGACGTCGAAGCCCTTGAGATCGAGCGGGATGTTGCGCACGTAACCCTTGGCCAGGTCCTCCTTCATATCGGAGAAGATCAGGATCTCCTTGTGACCCGGGTTCTTCTCCCTCAGGAACTCGATGGCCTGCAGCAGGCCGCCGGTAATGTCCGTGAAAGGCGCCGGCGCGGACTCGTCGATGAACTTTTCGACGCGGCTGGCAAACGCCCGCTTCTGCTGATTGGCCGTGCTGGGCCGATCATCGAACGTCGCCTTCGCAATGATGTTCTTCTCCGTGAAGCTTGCCGTATCGATGCGCGCCACCGCGAACGAATCCGCTGGCTGCAGCCGCGAGAGCGCCACGAGGATGATCTGCTCGGCCTTGGTCACCTGTTTGTTGTAGGTACCTGAAGTATCGATCAACAGGTACAGGCCGGTATTGCGCGGCACATTCACCTGGCCGCATGCGGCCAGCAGCACAACGAGCCCCACCGCAGCCGATCGGTAACGCGTGGGCCGGGTCACGACTTTGCCTCCTGCCACGCCTGTGGCTCTTCCATCACGGGGCGCATGTTTGCCAGTTCTTTCATGCTCGCCATTTCCTGGTCGTGGGAAGCCTGGTTGGCGGCTACCCGCGATTCGATCCACAAGGGAACGAACAACGGCAGGTCGTAGATGCGCTCGGCCAGCGTGCCGACATGACGCATACCGTTGCCGAGCACCCGCAGAATCAGCGACAACGCGCGCATGAACCCGATCGCGATGAGTCCCAACACCGTCCTGAGCGAGTGAACGAACGTCTCGAGTGGAATCGCCACGAACACGAGCGCAAACGGCAGAATGAATCCCATTCCCATCTGCGCGGCGGTCGTAATCCACAGATGCTCGTTCACGCCCGCAGTAGCACCATCGCCACGCAGCAACGCGCTGGTCGCCAGCTCGTCCTGTAACAGGACCTCGCGCATGTAGGCAAGGCCCGCCTCGATGCTCGCCATCAGCAGCAGGATGATGAACGTGACGGCCATCATTCGCCGCCGCATCTTGTCCGACAGCGCGCTGATCACGGGAAACAGCCGGGTGATGCGCAGGGACTCCATGAGGAACAGGCCCATGGAAATCTCCACCATGATGATGACCAGGGCCGCAATGTCAGCCGTGCGGAAGGCGCCGATGAAGCTCGTGCCACCCACCATTTCGGCCATCGGCCGGGCAATGAGCGTGAAGTTGATGGCAGCACCTGCCGCCGCAACTGCCAACACGAGCGCCGAGACGAAGAAGTATACGAGCGATGACGAAGACAGTATGGAGACTGCCCGGTCCTCGCCGCGCACCATATCGTCGTACTCCTGCATGTGACGATCGATGGCCAGCGCCCGCTCCAACACGCTCTCTACGTTTTTGTTGACACGCCCCAGCGTTTCCTGGATCCGTCGCCAGTCCGGCATCATCTTGCGCAGCAGCGCATGCCGCTCGGCACTGGCCTTGCGATAGTCATCCATGGCCTCGGAATGCGCACGCACCATGGACTTGTGAATATCCTCCAGGATTTCGGTACCACCGCTCTTGGAGTCGAGATTGGCGATGACCTTCACCGCCTGAACCCAGCCCGGCGCCTCGGGAGGTACTTCGACGGCCTTCTCCTGGTCCTCCTCGATACGGACAATCGATTCGGTCAATGCGCGGTGAAGCGTCGGGTAATTGGCGAGATCCTTGCGGACCGTATCACCGACCCGGACAAACTCGCGCTCGACGATCCGCTCCTTTGCTTCGCGGCCGGCGGAAAGCAGCACTTCCCTATTGCGCGCCGCCAGCTTCTCCTCGCCGCGCGCAACAGCGTGCGACGCAAGGCGCAATCCGCGTCCCAGCGCGTCGGTAACTGCCCGAATCGCCTGATGCGCCGTGCGCCGGGCGAAGTAAAGTGCCACTACCAGCAGCGCCAGCAGGATGACCGCTGACACAGCGGGCCACGGCGTGATCGCCAACAAACTCGTCATGGACATACGGGTGCTCCGCTGCAGGTGGGCTACACTTATTGCGCGGGGCATCGCTGGCGTCAACGGCCCGAAAACCGTCGCGGTTTGACGCCAACTTTATGTCACGAGGCGTGAGTATGTGAATTCGCAGAAGAAATCGGCAACCCTGATGAGACCGGGACTGTGTTTAGTCCCATGCATTCTGAACCAAACGGAACCCGCACCTGTCAGGAATGCGAGACGCTTCTCATAGCCGGTAACGCACTCCGAGCTTGAAGTTGCGGCCGATTGGATCGAATAACAGATTGTTACCGGTGCCATTGGCGCCCGGCACGCGCGGTGGATCGGTGTCGAGCAGATTATTGACTCCGCCGTACACCGAGAACGCGCCCCGTTTCGAGGCATCGAAGCGGTACTCGACCACGAGATCCAGGTAGGTAGCCGACTTCACGTGGTTGGTGTTGGAGCTGTTCGTCAGCTTGATGTCATAGCCGGGCTGGTCCGGACCCACGAAGGCGGCATTGTAGATTCCCGCGGGAATGAACCGGCCGTGTAGCGAGACGCTCAGGGCCTCGTCCACCCAGTTTATGAGTGTGTCGAGGGTGTACCGCGGGATTCCGGGGATGGTGGTCGCCCGCAGGCCCGTCTGCCCTGCCCGGTTGACGGGTCCTGCCGAATCGGCCGTGATCAGGTCGAACACGTAGGTCGCCAGGATGCGGACGCCGTCGTGTTCGGTCCGAACAGCTCGCTGACATTGGGGGCGCGAATGTCGCGTGACTTCGTCGCGCGCAGTCGCAGCATCTGCACGGGCTCCCAAACCAGTCCGTAC
>JAQGOF010000196.1 GCA_028293745.1 Gammaproteobacteria bacterium
TCGGCGTGCAACACGCAAGGAGCGCATGTTGTCAGGATGTATAAGTGATATGACGCGGGACAGACGCAGCACGTCACACGCATAGTCGAAAACGCGACGCGCTGCTTCACTGGCGTAACCGTGGCCCCAGCAACTCCGGTCGAGTGTGTATCCGAGCTCCCTCTCGAATGCGAGATCGGGATCAGCCGGCGCCTGACTACGGTCGTACCACGCCCTGGGAACTGCGCGCACACTGGCTCTGGTTTCCACGGCGAGATCGCTCAACCCGCACCGTCCGATTAACATGCCATCCGACTTGCGTAACACCGCCAGCTGCCCAAGCGCGAGGTTCTCATACGTCCACAGGGTGGATCGAAGCCACGTAAGCGTCTCCTCGGATGAGCGAGGCCGTGCGGGTCCGAGATAGAGCGCTACATCCGGATCGGCATGAAGGCGAGCGAAGAACTCGAGATCGTTCTCGGTGATTCTGCGGAGGATGAGTCGCTCCGATTCGATGCGATCGGTACCACGCGCCAGAGTCATGCGGGTCCACATTTCGGAAGTTGGGTGTCATGCATTCTACCCCAACGTGCGGAATTGGCTTTCATGAGCGCAGCGCGAGCGACCGCTGCGATTGTCGAGGTGAGGGCCACTGTGCGGTTGCAACCTTTTGGGTGGCTGCTGCATCTGTAAGTGGTGAAAACCATCCGTGCCGCCGGACTCTTGACGCGCATCCTGACGGCTCAGAACGGGAGTGGCCGCAAGTCCGGCTCCACCCAAGTCGCCCGAGCGGCAGCCGAGAACAACAGCGGTTGGGACCAATAGGCGAAAAGCCAATCGGAACGGCCGTACTCCGAGGCCAGCAACTCGTTGAGAGCCTCATGCAGCGACCTGTCGTTACGGGCCGCCAGCCAGGCGCGAGCGGAGCGCAGGGAGCCCAGCGTGATGGTCTCGTGATAGCCGCTGGTGTCTGTGTTAGGAACGCCGGTAGCCTCGTTGTAGGCGCGGATCAGTCCGGGCATAACGCGCATGGCATGTATGTCTGGCCGTCGCAGCAGCCAGAACGCGGCAGCGAAATGCGCTGCGTGGGTCCATTCGGCCTTTGGCAGCGAGCGGTCGAGCAAGCCTCGGCCAATGCGGTCGATTTCCGAGTCGGAAGAGAAATGCAGCATGATTGAGCTCCTTTGGTAGTCCCCGGCGGAGCTATACAAAAACCCCGCCGACGGCGGGGTTGCGAATCTGTTCGTTGAGAAGTGAGACCGTCAGGTCTGGGCTTCGGAACGAACGCGTGCAACCACCGCCTTTGAGAGGCGTTGTTGTTGCTGGTTGCGCGTGATTCGAAACATCGGGGCAATGTAGTCCTGCTCTTTTGAAAGATCAAGCCCGGAATGCAGCGATGCGCAGCTCGTTAGACTCCACCGCTCACGACCTGACTCGCCCTTACCTCGCCACCGTTTGTATTTTCGGCCGCGTCGACTATCTGCAACCTCTCTCTAAGTCTCAGGTGCCGGAGGCGGGACAGCTCGATCAGCGGCCGCCATACGGCAGCCGTCAGGCGATGGCGTATCAATAGATGCCAAAAGCGATTCGAGCGTTTGTACAGATAGCTCATCGCAAGGTACGCGAGTACAGCTGTGTTGTCGGCCGGCCGCCGCTTCCAGATGGAGCTGTGGGAGAAGAGTTTGGTGTAGCACCACGCATATCCCCGGTCGAGCTGCTCGGCGCTCATCTGCTTCGGCTCGAACACGACATGTGCCGTGTCATACTTGTCCCAATCCCGGTGCAGGATGCGCCCTTCAGCTTCCAGTTGACGGAAGAGAGGCGTGCCAGGGTACGGCGTCAGGATGTGAAAGGTCGCGCACTCCAGCCGGTTCGCCTCAATCCACTCAACAGTCCGCTCGAAGACGTCCGGCCGATCATGATCGAAGCCGAGCACGAAGCTTCCGTTTACCTGAATGCCATAACGATGAAATATGGCAACACGGCGTGCGTAGTCTTCGGGGACCGGTGTCCGCTTGCGAGAAGCGGTGAGATTGCCGCCATTCAGCGATTCGAACCCTACGAACACACCGGTGCAACCGGAGAGTGCCATCTCTCGTATCAGGGATGGATCGTCAGTTACATCGATCGTGACTGCTGCGCTCCAGATGATCTCCAAGGGACGCAGGGCACCGCAAAGACCGCGCAAATAGGCGGGGCGTGACCCAAGATTGTTGTCGATGAACACCACGTACGGTTGTCGATCGGCGACGATCTCCTCCACCACTTGCTGCACATCGCGCATCCGATAGGGCATGTGCAAACCGTCGGTGGATAGGTAACAGAATCCGCAGCGGTTATGACAACCGCGTGTGGCTATCACGCTGCTCGTTGTCAGGAACGACTCTCGCGGCAGAATTGTTCGTCGCGCCGGCGGATCCAAGGCGTAGGGGCGAGAGTAATCGGCTTCATAGCGAGGGCGCAGCGCGTCTCGCTCTATGTCTTCAAGAATTTGGGGCCAGAGTTGTACGCCGTCACCGATGGCAATCGCGTCGGCATACTGGCGGGCCTCATCAGGGCAGGACAGTACATGCAAGCCGCCGAGCACGACGCGGCAGCCCTGCCCGCGATACCAGTCAGCCAGTTGATAGGCGCGCCGGGCAAACGTCAGATGGACGGTGATACCTACGACTTGTGGCAGAGGATCACCCGGCGGTGCACCTTGAAGTAGGTTTTCGTCCCAGTACCGAACATCCCAATGAGGGGGTGTCGCACCAGCAATGCTTGTGAGAGCGAGGGTGGGGGTTAGTACGTGCTTGCCGTAGCTCGCCCGAGGGTCCTTGGGATAGAAGGGATTGATGAGCAGTGCGTACCCACGCTGTGTGGGTTGACCCGCTCGTGGTGGTCTGAGACCCGGCGCGACGACCATGTCTCGTGGGGCGGGTCTTGAATTGCGCCCCATGGTCCAACGGCCGCTGTCCTGGTTGAGGGTCCCCTGATGCATTACTGGATGCTCTAACGTGCCAAGTTACCTGGCGAGCCTGAACCATAGCAAATCATACTCTATATTGCAAAGTACTTTGTGGTGACAAGACAATTGGTGCCTGGCGGCGATCGCGGGCACCAGCGTGTAGTCCGTCCCTTGCCAGGACACCAGCGAAACGTACATATTGAAGCTAACTTGAAGTCGAGGTGGGGACGTGGTGATTCTCAAGACCCTCGGGTTGTTCGTCGTTACGGCAGTCGCAGAGATCGTGGGTTGTTATCTGCCGTACTTGTGGCTGAAGAGAGATGGCCCGCCGTGGTTGCTCCTTCCGGCAACGGTGAGCCTGGCTCTGTTCGCGTGGTTGTTGACACTGCACCCGACTGCTGCAGGTCGTGTGTATGCAGCGTACGGAGGCGTCTACGTCGCGGTGGCCATCATTTGGCTGTGGCTCGTTGATGGCAATCGGCCTACTGCATGGGATCTCGTCGGCGCTGCGATAGCGGTGACGGGCATGGCCATCATCATGCTCGGCCCAAGGGATGCTTGACGTACGTCGCTAACGTCAGTTTGGCTCGGCCTCAAGTCCGCCGACGGACACCGCGGGTTGCTTCGGCCTCCAGGGGATTCTCGGGCCAGTAGTGTTTGGGATAACGGCCCCGCATGTCCTTGCGCACATCTGCATAAGAGCCACGCCAGAAACTCGCGAGATCGCGTGTCACCTGCACGGGACGCTGGGCGGGCGACAGCAGTTTGAATGTGATGGGCACGCGGCCGCCGCCGATTCGGGGAGTGGCATCGAGTCCGAAGACTTCCTGCAGTCTTACGGATACGGCTGGGGCGCTCTCGTCGAGATAGTCAATCCGGATGTTGGAACCGCTTGGGACCTGCAGGTGTATCGGAGCGAGATGGTCGAGTTGGCGTTGTTTGTCCCAGGGGAGCAGAGCGCGCAGGATTTCGGGTAACGAGAGACGTGCGAGATGGTCGCGGCGTGTTACGCCGTCGAGCCAGGGGGCGAGCCAAACGTCGGTGGTTGCGGCGAGGGCTTCGTCGGAGACGGTGGGCCAAGGGTCGTCATCGGGTGCGCTAGTGGCGTGCGGCGCGGGGTCAGCTGTGGCGCGGGACCTTGCGCCTGTTGCGGGGCCGGACGCTGCGCCTGTTGCGGGGCCGGACGTTGCGCCCGAAGTGGCACTGGATGCGGCGGGGGCAGCACTGTTGGCAGCCGTGCGGGACGGAACGGCGCGCTGGCGATCGCCTTCCTTTAACCGCCGCACGAACTCCATTCGCGCTTGCAGGTCGCGGGCATCGCGCGTCCACGGGAGTGCGTCGATACCGAGTTCGCGTATGCCTTCCAGCATCGCCATACGAGCGGCCTCGACGGGCACGTCTTGCAGTGGCTTCTCCTCAAGCGTGATGGCATCCAGGCGAACGAAGCGGCGCGCCAGCACGGCTTGATCGCGTGAGCTCCACTCCACCGACTCACCACGCTCGAGTCTATCGGACAGGTGTTCTTCAATTTCGTCGCGCGTAAGCGGCGCGGCCAGGAGTATTCGGGCGTCACGCTCGCGATCGTCCAGGTCAACCGCGACGATGAAGTCCTGTTTGGCGAGATTCTGGATTTCCGCGAAGTGTGCGCCTCGGCCGTTGGCGAGAGTGTAGCGGGCGCCATCAGTGCCGGGACGACGGCGGGCGATGCGGTCGGGGTAGGCGAACGCGAGGAGCGTGCCGGCAGTAGTCGTCGCGGCGTCAGCGGCTCGGTCCACTGTTCTGTTATGTGGTTGCGTCGCAGGACGCGCATCGTCTGCAACAACGGACCTCACCTGTTGCAGCAAATCCTTGGCGGCACGCCGCGCGCGTTGTAATCCTGCTCGATCAACGCCCTGCGCGACCCCTTCTCCGCGGACTAGTTCGAGGCGACTGCGAATGTCTGCATCCCGTGATCCACCGGCGGCTCTGAGTAGGTCGCGTTCGGACAGTAGCGAGGCCAGGTCGGCGGCGAGTGGCAGGCTGCGCAGATCGGTTGCACGAAGCAGCATATGCGCAAGCCGTGGATGCACGCTGACGCGCGCCATCTGTCGGCCGTGTTGGGTGATCCGCCCTGAAGCGTCCAAAGCACCGAGTCGCACCAACAGATCGCGCGCGCTCGCAAGCATGGCTGAGGGTGGTGTGTCGAGCCAACGTAGCTCTGAGGCGTCGCGCGCGCCCCAGCCAGCGAGCTCAAGGGCTAGAGGGGCCAAATCGGCTTCCATTATTTCCGGTGGTGTGAACGGGGCGAGACTGCGCTGTGCTCCCTCGCTCCATATACGGTAGCAGACCCCCGGCTCGACTCGGCCGGCACGGCCTTGCCGCTGCTCCGCCGACGCGCGAGAGATTCGCTGCGTCTCCAGGCGACTCATGCCCGTCGCGGGGTCAAAAACGGATCGGCGCACCAGACCTGAGTCAACAATGATGCGGACACCCTGGATCGTCAAGCTCGTCTCGGCGATGTTGGTTGCCAGGACCACTTTGCGGATGCCGGGCGCGGCGGGCCGGAGCGCAGCGTCCTGATCGTCACCAGACAACTCACCGAACAGGGGCAACACGCGCACGGAAGATTCTATTCCCGAGGACTCGAGCAGAGACTGTACGCGCCGAATCTCCCGAGCCCCGGGCAGGAATACGAGTATGTCGCCCTGCTCTTCGCGTAGAGCGCGTGCAACGGTCCGAGCGACCAGCCCCTCAGGCGTTTCTTGTTGTCCAGGAACGAACGACGTCGGCGGTAGCAAGGGCGCACCTTTGCCGACAAACCGTGATTCGACAGGAAACATGCGCCCGAGAGTAGTGACGATAGGCGCATCATTGAGCAACGTCGCGACGCTCTCTCCATCCAACGTCGCTGACATTACCAGGAGCTTCAGGTCCGGTGTCAGGTTATTTCGCGCGTCGATAGTCAGCGCGAGGCCGAGATCTGCCTGCAGACTACGCTCATGGAACTCGTCAAAAATGACAGCGGCAACTGCGTCGAGTGATGGATCAGTCTGAAGCATCCTGGTCAGTACACCTTCCGTGACGACCTCGATGCGGGTGTCGCGAGAGACTCGCGTGTCCATTCGCATCCGATATCCGACAGTCGCACCAACACTCTGCTCGAGCGTTTGCGCCATCCTATGTGCAACGGCGCGGGCGGCCAACCGGCGCGGCTCGAGCATGAGGAGACGTTTACCCCTCATCCAGGGTTGCTCGAGCAGCGCGAGCGGCACTACGGTGCTCTTCCCGGCACCCGGGGGCGCTTGAAGGACAACGGAATGGTTTGCCGCAAGCGCGCTGATCAGCGCCGGTAGTGCCTCGTCGATCGGTAATCCAGATCTCACGAAATCCGCTATTGCCGCAGCACCGTGGCGGCGAACAGGATCCAACCGGCAATCAAAGCGAGTCCGCCCATGGGGGTCACGATGCCCACGAGCCGGGGGGCGCCGAATGTCAGCAGGTAGAGGCTCCCGCTGAACAGCACGATGCCCGCCAACACCAGGGCTGCTGCCCAGCGCAGCAGCTCGCCGTCCAGCGAGCGTAGTAGCACGCCGATTGCGAGCAGGCCAAGTGCGTGCAGGAAGTGGTACCGCACGGCGGTTTCGTACACTTGCAGCTTGTCCTGCGGCAGGTGAGCTTTGAGCGCATGCGCTCCGAATGCCCCCAGGGCGGTGGCCAGGGCAATCAACAGCCCGGCGATGGCCAAGGTTTTGCGTGCGTCCATCGGTTTATTCGCCCCACAGCGGGCGGATCATTCGCCGCGCGGCCCCAGCAGGGGTTTGATCAGATCCAGCGGTAGTGGGAAGACGATGATCTGGGTCTTCTCGTGGGAGATATCCGCAAGGGTCTGCAGGTAGCGCAATTGCATGGCACTGGGTTGGCGCGCGAGCGATTCGGCTGCCTGGACCAACATCTCCGCGGCCTGGGCCTCGCCTTCTGCGTGGATGATCTTGGCCCGGCGCGTACGCTCGGCTTCGGCCTGTTTCGCCATGGCGCGGATCATGCTTTCATCGAGATCCACGTCCTTGATCTCGACGTTGGAGACCTTGATCCCCCAGGCCTCGGTGTTTTGATCGAGGATCTTCTGGACATCCGCGTTCAGCTTGTCGCGCTGGGCCAGCAGGTCATCCATTTCGTGTTGGCCCAACACCGAGCGGAGCGTCGTTTGTGCCACCTGGCTGGTGGCTTCGAATGGATTGGCGACCTGGATGATTGCCTTGCCAGGGTCCACGACCCGGAAGTACACGACGGCATTGACCTTGACCGAGACGTTATCGCGCGTGATGACGTCCTGTTTCGGTACGTTCAACACGATGACACGCAGGTCTACTTTGCGCATCTGCTGCAGTATCGGGAATACAATGACGACCCCGGGACCCTTTATGCCCGTGAACCGGCCGAGGGTCAGCATCACGCCGCGTTCGTACTCGTTCAACACGCGGATGGTACTGAACAGCAAGAACGCGATGAGCACGACAACGACTATTCCGTAGGGCATGAGGATCTCCGCTCAGGTGTTGGGAGCCTGTCTGGCAGGCTCCTGCGTGTTGGATCAAACAGGCTCGACCCACAGCGTCAAACCATCTACTTGGGTGATGCGTACGGCCTGGCCCGCCTGCAGAGCTGAGGCGCTGCGCGCATTCCAAAGCTCGCCGCCATAACGGATCCGACCTTTGCCGCTGAAGGCCTCCAGGACTTCTGCCCGGTCGCCGATCATCGCCTGCACGCCCGTGACGACAGGGCGTCGCAGGGATCGGCTGGCCAGCCAGCCCATGGCGACGATCACCAGGCCGCCCACGGTCGCAATGGCTCCGATCACCGGCAACCCAATGTTCATGCCGGGGATATCCGAATCGAACAGGATGAGAGATCCAACGACAAAGGCGATGAGCCCCCCCAAGCCGAGCGAGCCAAAGGTCGGGAAAAAGAATTCGGCGACGATCATTCCCACGCCCAGGGCCACGAGCGCGAGTCCCGCATAGTTTACGGACAAGATCTGGAATGCGAACAGGGCGACTAGCAGTGAAATGGCGCCCACCACTCCGGGAAAGACGGCGCCGGGATTGTACCCTTCGAACAGCAGGCCGTAGATGCCAATGAGGAGGAGCCCGTACGCAACGGTCGGGTTTGTTATCACGGACAGCAGCTCTACTCGCCAATCGGGCTTCACGTCCTCAACCGCCAGGTCGCGAGTAGCAAGCTTCACGACGTTGTTGCCGACGTGAACTTCGCGACCATCAATCTGGTTTAGGAGGTCCGGCACGTCACGAGCTACGACGTCGATTACGTTCTGTTTGAGTGCCGCGTTTGCCGAGAGGCTGGCGGCACCGCGTACCGCTTGCTCGGCCCAGTCAGCATTTCGTCCGCGTAGTTCAGCGAGACCGCGGATGTAAGCGACCGCGTCGTTGACGACTTTGCGTTCCATCGCGGAGCTGGGCGGCGTGGTCTCCCTTGGCCAGTCTGCGGGGGCAGGCTGGTCCTCTCCCGGGCGGTTCGCGGGTGCCGCGTCGCGACCTTTGTCGCCGTCACCGTGCTTGTCAGGCGCCGGACGCGGAGAGGTACCCGTTGGTGATGGTGACGGCGCGGAGTCACCGCCGCCAATGGAAACGGGTGTCGCCGCGCCAAGGTTTGTTGCGGGAGCCATCGCCGCGATGTGGCTCGCGTAGAGAATGTACGTGCCAGCACTGGCCGCCCTGGCCCCGGGCGGGGACACGTAGCTGACGACAGGAATGGGCGACGCAAGGATGGCGCGGATGATGTCGCGCATGGAGGTATCCAGCCCGCCAGGCGTATCGATCTGCAATACGATGATGCGGCTGCCGTTCGCGCGGGCGGCATCAAGGGCCTTGGTGACATATCGCGATGTAGCCGGGCCGATGGCACCGTTTATTTCAAGGACCGTAGCCGTTGCGGCGCCAGCACTTGGGGCGGCGGCGCTGTTCTCTGCGGCTTGAGACGCTGCCGACGGCGCGCTTGCTGCACCCACGGAAATTGGCATCAGCGCCATGATCACCGTCGAACCCATCACCACCAAGGCAGCGAGGGCGGCGCTGACGCGGTCGTGGGAACGGGCGAAACAGGCGTTCACATTGGTAACCCTACTCCCAAGCTACGCTGTGCGCAGCAGGTGCCACTCCTCCGTGCTATTTCCGGGGAGAGCCGGGCCGCGAGCGCTGGGGACTGCTGGATCCTCTCGGTGGGGTGCGGGGCGTGGTCGGCAGGCCCGTGTGTTGCGTCCGAAATGGGCGGCTCGCGCCGATATTGCGGCGTCCCTGGGCATTGTCGCCAGTGCCACTCGGTTGGTAGGCAGGAACGAGTTGATGCTTGCCGCTGCCAATGAGGTCTGCGCGGCCCATTCGACGCAGCGCTTCGCGAAGAACCGGCCAGTTATTCGCATCGTGGTTGCGCAGAAATGCCTTGTGCAGCCGGCGCACCTTCAACCCCTTGGGGATACGCACTTCTTCGCCGGCGCGGGTGATGCGCTTCAGTGGATTTTTGCCGGAGTGATACATCGCGGTCGCGGTCGCCATGGGCGACGGCAGGAAGGCTTGCACCTGGTCTGCGCGGAAACCGTTCTTCTTCAGCCAGAGGGCGAGCTCGAGCATGTCTTCGTCGGTCGTGCCGGGGTGCGCGGCAATGAAGTAGGGAATCAGGTACTGCTCTTTGCCGGCTTCCTTGGAGTATTGGTCGAACAGCGCCTTGAAGCGATGATACGCGCCGATGCCCGGCTTCATCATCTTCGACAGCGGTCCTTCGGACAGGGCCTCCGGCGCTATCTTGAGATACCCGCCCACGTGATGTTGGGCAAGCTCTTTGACGTACTCGGGCGACTCGATGGCGAGGTCGTAACGAACGCCGGAGGCAACGAGCACTTTCTTGACGCCGGGCAGCCCACGGGCGCGTCTGTAGAGTTTGATGAGCGGCGAGTGATCGGTGTTGAGGTTTGGGCAGATCGCCGGGTATACGCATGATGGCCTGCGGCAGGCCGCTTCGATCTCGCGGCTCTTGCACGCGAGTCTGTACATGTTGGCTGTTGGTCCGCCGAGGTCGGAAATCACACCGGTGAAGCCGGGGACGTTGTCGCGAATCTCCTCGATCTCGCGGATGACGGAATTCTCGGAGCGGCTTTGGATGATACGGCCTTCGTGCTCGGTGATGGAGCAGAAGGTACAGCCGCCAAAGCAACCGCGCTGGATCGCTATGGAGAAGCGAATCATCTTGTAGGCCGGGATGTTCGCGTCACCGTAGAACGGATGCGGCTGACGGGCATACGGCTTCTCGTATACCCAGTCCATCTCGCGTGTCGTGAGCGGAATGGGCGGCGGGTTCAGCCACACATCGACGTCGCCGTGACGCTGCACGAGGGCGCGAGCGTTTCCGGGGTTGGATTCGAGGTGAAGGATGCGGGAGGCATGCGCGTATAACACAGAGTCGGCGGCGACCTGTTCGTAGGACGGCATGCGGATGGCGCTGCGTTCGCGGTCTGCGTTTTTGACACGGCGGACGAAACGGACGACTTTTTCGGCGGGTTGCGCTGCAGCTGAGGAGGCACCCACGGCGCAGGGGCGCGCGGCGTCCGTTACATGCGGATCCGCGGAGGTGTGATTGCCGGGGCGAGGCTGGTCAGCGGCGGCGGGCTGGTCAGCGGTGACTGGCTGCGCAACGACGGCGGCACCGTTCAGCGATGTTGATTCCATCGCATAGGGGTCAACGGGCGGGTTCAGTGGGCCGGGCGCGTCGAGGTGGGTCGAGTCGATCTCGATCCAACCTTCGGGGCGGGCCTTGCGTACGAACGCTGTGCCACGCAGGTCGGTAATGTCGTTGATGCGCTCGCCCGCTGCCAATCGATGTGCAATTTCGCAGATCTGGCGCTCGCCGTTGCCGTAGACGAGCAGGTCGGCCTTCGAATCCAACAGGATCGAGCGACGCACCTTCTCCGACCAGTAGTCGAAGTGAGCGATGCGCCTAAGAGAAGCTTCGATGCCGCCGATGACAACTGGAGCGTCCTTGAATGCCTCACGCACGCGTTGCGCATAGACGATCACGGAACGATCCGGTCGCTTTCCACCCTCTCCGGTGGGCGTGTATGCGTCGTCGCTTCGGATCCTGCGATCCGAGGTGTAGCGATTGACCATGGAATCCATGTTGCCGGCCGTGATGCCGAAGAACAGGTTTGGCCGTCCGAGAGCAGCGAACGCATCGACGCTGTGCCAGTCAGGCTGGGCGATGATGCCGACGCGAAACCCTTGCGCTTCGAGAACACGGCCGACGATCGCCATGCCGAAGCTGGGATGGTCGACGTAGGCGTCGCCGGTGACGATGATGACGTCGCAGCTATCCCAGCCGAGGGCATCCATTTCCGCGCGGGACATGGGCAGGAACGGGGCTGTGCCGAAGCGTTCGGCCCAGTACCGGCGGTAGCCCGTTATGTCACGTGCGGTTTGCATGATGTGCGCGGATTAGACCAGAAACGGCGGAGGGAATTGCCCTATTTGGGCGGTCGGGGACTGACGTTCAAGGGCGGGGGACCGCGGCGGCCGGGACTGGGAGCGACCGCAGCGCCCCCCCAAGTCAGCATAGCCTGGCCACGCCGACCGCCAAGTTGCCGAGCCGGCGACACCGGACCGCAGCGATGGCCAGGTTAGCGCCGCGACGATAGCGAAATCGGCGCGGCGCGCCTTCGCGAACGCGCGGCTTAGGGTCTCCCGCCTAGTGCCGCTCGTCCTTCTTGACAGAATCGGGGTGCTGCCGTGCTTCCGGTGAGGCTTCCATTGCCTTCAGGGCCTGGGGTAAGCCGTCGACGTAGTCGGCGCCGGCCTTGACCTGCAGGCTCGAACCGGCGAAGTCGTTGCCGATCGGTTCAGCACGCCCGCCCAGGCATTTGTGCAGGAAGCCTTCGGCGACGGCATAGAAAGCAATGCGGTTCTGGGGCCGGGCGAAACCGTGGCCTTCGTCTGGGTAGAGGACATAGGTGACCGGCAGGTGCCGCGCTCTCATGGCCTCCGCGATCTGGTCTGCCTCGGCCTGTTTGACGCGGGGATCGTTGGCTCCCTGCGCGATCAGCAGGGGCTTGGAGATCCGGTCGACGAAGGTCAACGGGGAGCGTTGCTTCAGCAGCTCGCGTCCTTCGACCGTTCTGGGGTCGCCAATACGGCGGACCATGTCCTCGTAGAATGATTTCCAGTAGGGCGGAATCGAGTTCAACAACGTAAACAGGTTCGATGGCCCGACAATATCAACACCACACGCAAAGCGCTCCGGCGTGAAAGTCAGACCGACCAGGGTCGCGTAGCCGCCGTAGGATCCGCCATAGATGGCGACCTTGTCGGGCTGTGCGATCTTTTCCTTGATCGCCCAGTCAACCGCGTCCAACAGATCGTTGTGCATGTTGCGGGCCCATTCGTGGTCGCCTGCGTTGATGAACTTTTTGCCGAAGCCGGTCGAGCCCCGGTAGTTGACGGACAGTACGGCGTAGCCGCGGTTGGCGAGCCATTGGTGCTCGCCGTTGAAGCCGTAGCTGTCACGGGCCCAGGGGCCGCCGTGGACGTCGAGCACCAGCGGGAGAGGGCTCGCGGGGCGATCCGGTGCGGCATCGGGTCCGCTGTGGGCGGTGGCGCCCTGGCCGGTTGCGCGCGAGCCGTCAGGGCCTTGCGGCAATGTCAGATAGGAGACGAGTGGCAATCCGTCCCGGGAATGCAACTCGAGCGGCTGCATTGGACGAAGCGGCTCACCGATCAGCTCAGGTCTCTGATCGAACAGCTTTGTGACCTTGCCGCCGTCGCGCTCGTAGAGGTAGCTGGACACCACGCGGATCGGGTCATCGACGGCGACAACCCATTTGGTGTCATCGAGCGTACGGCTGACGACCTGGAACTGTGGGCCGAGCGCCGCTTTGAGCCGCTCGATGTCCTGCCCAACCGCCGGGACCAGGGGAGCGATCTCAGTGGTCAGGTACTCGACGGCAAACGCCTGTGGCTTGCGTGTCCGAGGCTCCAACCAGACATCCGACACGTCTGCCTTGTTGCTCTCACCCACGACCGCCTGTTTGCCGCTGGCAAGATCAACCCGCACCAACGCGGCCTTGTCGCGGCCGATCGAGCTCAGCATGAGAGCCGAATTTCCGCCCTCTTCCACGATCACGGGACGGGTCGTCAGGCTGTCATCGCGGCCATATTTCAACAGGCTTTCCCAGCCCTTGGCGGTTTTGCGGTAGATCTCGCCACCGCCGTCGGGCAGTGTTTTGACTGCCAGCCGCGGATGCAGCTGCAAGTCCTCCAGGTACCCCGCAAACTCCTGATCATTGCGCTCAACGAGCTTGCGCTCGCCGCTGGCAATGTTGATCTCGTACAGATCGTGGTATTCGGGCGTACGGTCGTTCAACGCGATCAGCGCGACTTCGGGCCGCTCGTGGGACAGGCCAACTATCTCGGCGTGGACTTTGTCGAGCGGTGTCAGATCAACTTGTTTGCCGCTCTCCACATCGACGCTGTAGACACGCCAGTTCTCGTCCCCGCCTTCGTCCTGCAGAAAAAGAATGTGGCGGCCGTCGTCGGCCCAATGGTGCTGGCGGATGCCGCGCTTCTTGTCGTCGGTGACCGGTTTGGCGGTGTCGAGCTTGCCCAGGGGCGCGAGCCAGACGTTCAGCACTCCGTTCTTCGGGGCAAGGAAGGATATGTAGCGGCCATCCGGACTCAGACGCGCCTGGGCGCGGACCGGGTTGCCAAAGAGTGCCGTTCGGGGAATCAGATGGGGTTGGGAATTGCTCAGCGCCACAGCCATAGCTCCAGTGAGAGATAGCGCGAATAATGCAGCACCTGCCAGACGCGCAAATGTAGAGGTCCGTTTCATTCAATACAGCAGGACGCCGGCGCGCTCGCGAATCCACGCTGCTTCGTCAGGTTCGGCGAGAGCATCGAGATCCGCCGGCATGGCAGCGGGATCGTCCACCCAACGGCGCAGCAGATCGCTGCCGTTGATGACGTCGATGGCGAGCCGGCCCGTTTCGTACTCGTAGGGAAAATCACGCCAGAGGTCGTAGTCAGGTCGCAATCTGCGCAGGGCCTTGAACGCCAACGCGAACAGGCGCCAGGGCTTGAATGCTGTGTGATCGTAGTACGCCGCGTCCTCCACATGGACCTGGAATCCGGCGCAGAGCTTCCCGACATGTTTGTGAAATGTCGGCTCGAACCAACACGGCCGTATGCGACAGCCGCGCATCCATGAAGGTGCCAGCGAACGCATTTCCGACATCAGCTCGCGGATGCCGAGATCGGGCGCACCCAACACTTCCAGCGGCCGCGTCGTTCCACGGCCCTCGGACAGAGTGCACCCTTCCAACATCACGGATCCCGGATAGCAGCGGGCCATGAACAGACTCGGCGCGTTGGGGCTTGGGTTGACCCAGGTCCGGCGGCCGATGGGCCAGCCGTACCCGGGCTCAGCGGCTGGATCCCAAACGTCCATCGGAACGATCTGGCAGTCAACGTCCAATCTGAACTTGGTCACGAACCACAGCGCGAGCTCGCCCATCGTCAGACCGTGACGCATTGGCATCGGCCCGGCGCCAACGAAACTCTCAGCGCCCGGACGAAGCGTGAGGCCCTCTACGGGTCTACCCACCGGATTTGGGCGATCCAGCACCCACACGGACTTGCGCTTCTTTGCAGCCTCTTCGAGCACGTAACGAAGCGTCGTCACGAAGGTATAGATCCGGCATCCGAGATCCTGCAGGTCCACGAGCATCACGTCGAATGTGTCCATCATCTGCGCCGTCGGGCGACGCACTTCGCCGTAGAGGCTGAACACCGGGATGTGATGGAGAGGGTCCTGGAAATCGCTCGACTCCACCATGTTGTCCTGCTTGTCGCCTCGCAGTCCGTGTTGGGGACCAAACGCGGCGGTTATTCGCGTGTCGCCGAGAGCTGCGAGTGCGTCAAGCGAGTGGACGAGGTTGCGCGTAACCGAGCCAGGGTGCGCGAGGAGCGCCACGCGACGTCCTGCTAGCGGACGGCGTAGTTCAGGTTCGTCCAGAAGGCGATCGATGCCAAACTTCATGATTTCTCGAAACTAGAGATCGAATACGAATCCATCAGGATGGTGGAAGTCGGGCTTGCCCTGGGGGTGCCGCGCCGACCAGTAGCACAGCCTACCACTCTCTTCTTCCACCACCGCCGTCAGAGCAAGCTTTGGACGTTGCGCTGCGTCTATGCCAACGCTAATGGGTAGCGGGAAGGTCGCTTTGAGTTCCAAGTGGTCGGGGGCTTTACGAATCGAGATATCGGGCGGGTTCGCTATATCCATTGGCGTCATGCCCTCACGGTAGGAATCGAAGTGGTATACCGCCCATTGCTTCGTGGGCGAAAAATTGAACTCGTAGTATCCGCGCGACCCGCTGGGCCGGATGAAGGCCTCGAAGCACGTGTGTTTCCACAAGTGGTCGGCAGGGCCGGGAACACCTTCTAGTCCGACGCGAAGACGCGACATGTCTGCTTGGAGCGTATAGCCCAAAGTAAGGAAGTCGGGGCTCAAAACGGATACCTGTACGTGTAGACTTTCGATCGCGCCGCTCTGCGTGGTGGGATGGGCTACCAGGGGAATTCGATCCGTGGCTGAGTGGGGCATGATGCATTGTAATCCCGTGTGTATATTGAGCGTAGGCATAGCACTTGCGGATTGGCGAAATGGCGAACGCTTCATGGGACGTTGTCATCATAGGTGCCGGCGTCTCGGGTTTGGCCGCGGCTAGCGAGCTGCGCAAATCCGGCTTGTCGGTGCTCATCCTTGACGCTCGAGATCACGTGGGCGGACGCGCATGGACGCGACACGAGCCAGATCTTTCGGCGCCCATCGAACTGGGCGCCGAGTTCATCCACGGCCGCGCTCCAGAGACCTTCGAGTTGCTGAGGGAGGTCGGGAAGGCGGCGCTCGACACATCAGGCGCGCACTGGACACTTCGCGACGGCAAGCTGGTGCAGAACACCGAGGACTTGTTCGGCGATATCCAGACGGCTTTGGAGCGGTCGAATGTACTCAAGCAGCCGGACATCTCCTTCGAGGCGTGGCTGAGCCGCAGCGCTCAATACGGTCTGTCGCCCGAGGCCGCAGCCATGGCAAGAGCGTTCGCCGAGGGCTTCGATGCTGCTGACCCGGCTCGGGTAAGTGCTCATTTCATCGCCAGGGAATGGGGCTCTGGCGGGATGTTGGACTCGCCTCAGTTTCGCCCTTTGGGCGGCTACAGCTCAGTGCTCGCCGCACTCGCCGGCGCGCTGGATCGCGAGAATGTACGGCTGCAGTTGCAAACCGTGGTTCGCGAGGTTCGGTGGAAGCGCGGCACGGTTGAGGTCGATGCGATCTTTCTCGACCAGCCGTTCAGTGTCCGGGCGGCGTGCGCAATAGTGACTTTGCCGTTGGGAGTGCTGCAGGCCCCGGCTGAGGCTGCAGGTGCCGTTCGCTTCGTGCCGGAACTCGATACCAAGCGCAAGGCCCTGGAGGGGCTCGTCTCCGGTCCTGTGTTGAAGTTGAGCTTGCGATTTCGCCGTGCCTTCTGGGAAGAGTTGGATGGTGGCAAGTACGAGGGCGCTTCGTTTTTTCACTCGGCTCACACGGCGTTTCCCACCTTCTGGACTTCGCTGCCGTTGCGCGCTCCTCTGTTGATCGCCTGGATCGGCGGCCCAAAGGCAGCCCGGCTCTCAATGTCCAAAATGCCGGACATCGTTCGACAGGCGTTGGAAAGTCTGTCGACGATATTCGCTGGGCGCCCGCCGAGTGAGTTCGAGCTCGAGGCTGCGTATCTGCACAACTGGCAGACGGACCCGTTTGCTCGGGGGGCATACAGTTATATTGCGGTTGGCGGCGGGGATGCACGCAGCACGTTGGCAGCACCGCTGGAAGATACGCTGTTTTTCGCGGGCGAGGCGACGAATACGGAAGACGAGGCCGCGACAGTTACGGGCGCGTTGCAGAGCGGAGAGCGCGCTGCGCGGGAATTGACTGAGCGTTTGCAAGCGAAGAAGGTGAAGGGACCTAAGGGCTGAAGTTATGGGCGACAGGTGGGGCGCAGTGTCAGTCAACAGGTATCTGTCGCGGCGTGATGTGCTAGTTGGAGCGGGCGCCTGCTGTTTTGCCGGACTAACCCGAGCAGCGGCGAACGCGACGACCGGGCGGACTTTCGCCACGGACGAAGTTGCCGCGGGGATCCACGTCAGGCGGGGTGTTGACGAGGACGCAACACCTGCGAATGAGGGTGCCATCGCCAACATCGGATTCATCGTTGGGCGGGATGCGGTTGCCGTGATGGATCCTGGTGGAAGTCTGGCTGACGGTCAGCGTCTTCGGGCGGCCATTCGGAAGGCGACGAGCCTGCCGATCCGGTATGTGGTGATGTCGCATGTGCATCCCGATCATATCTTCGGGGCAGGGGCGTTTACGGAAGACAAGCCTGAGTTCGTGGGACACGCCCTCCTGCCTAACGCGCTGGCTCAGCGAGGTGAGTATTACCGTAGTCATCTGGATCAGATCCTGGGAGCGGGTCGATCGGGGCCGATCGTCGCTCCGACGATGTTGGTCAAAGACCGGAGCCAGATCGATTTGGGCGGGCGCGTTCTGGAGATCACAGCGCACGGGAACGCGCACACGGACTGCGATCTGAGTGTGCTCGACCGGCAGACAGGGACACTGCTGCTATCGGATTTGCTGTTCGTTCAGCGAGTCCCCTCCCTGGACGGCAGTCTCAAGGGCTGGCTGGCGGAGCTCGCCAAGCTCAAAGATGCAGGCGCGAGGCGAGCGGTACCCGGCCATGGGCCGACCGGCGTAGAGTGGCCTTCGGCATCCCGCGATCTGGAGCGCTACCTAGGTACGCTGCAACGTGAAACCCGGCAGGCGATCGCCAAAGGCGTCGACATCGGTCAGGCCGCGAAGACCGTCGCGCTCTCCGAGCGGGAGAAGTGGACGTTGTTCGACGATTACAACGGCCACAATGTCACCAAGGCTTACAAGGAGCTCGAATGGGACTGAAGAAACCGGGCGCGCGCGCCAGGCGTGCGCACGCCATGCTGGCAGTGGTGTTGGCCGGATCGGCCCTGCTCGGCGGACTGCATCCGGCAGTTGCTGATGAGGAAGATGATCAGGACCGTGCCGCACGCTGGAAGCAGCTGCAGGACTCCATATTCCCTCACCGGCAGGTGCTCGATTCCGGTGGGATCATCACTGTCGATGCGCCGCCACGTGCGTTGGATGCGGCGCTCGTGCCCGTTGAATTGCACATGGCGGGCAACAAGCCCCTGAAGGGCGTGTATCTCATCATCGATGACAACCCGGCGCCTATGGCTGCGCACTTTGTGTTTGGCCCGAAAGCCGACCCTCGCGATCTGAAGCTCCGCGTGCGCGTCAATGCATACACGAACATACATGCGATTGCCGAAACCCAGGATGGGCAACTTCACGCAGCAACCAAATTTGTCAAGGCTGCGGGTGGCTGCTCCGCGCCTGCGGGCTCGGATGACAATGCCGCCCTGGCTGATATCGGCCGGATGAAGCTGCGTTTGATGGGCGATTTCAATGCTGGCAAGCCGATGCAGGCCCAGCTGATGATTCGCCATCCGAACTTCAATGGTATGCAGATGAACCAGATCACGCGGTATTTCACGCCTGCGCGGTTCATTCGTACGATTGATGCG
This sequence comes from Gammaproteobacteria bacterium, assembly GCA_028293745.1. Taxonomy (GTDB): domain Bacteria; phylum Pseudomonadota; class Gammaproteobacteria; order Steroidobacterales; family Steroidobacteraceae; genus 13-2-20CM-66-19. The sequence continues at coordinate 18,622 of JAQGOF010000196.1, forward strand.
ACGTATGACGGCGGGCAGGTGTTTCATCTCGATGCGGATATTTCACTGAGCACGGATCCGGTGATTACGTTTGGGTTCGTCCCGCACGGGAAGGGTCAGATGAAGGTTGTTGCGCATGATAGTAGCAACGCAACGTTTGACCACAGCTTTGATGTTCCGGCTACGCCGTCGGGCTAACGTCTGAAGTCGGATGAGGCCGATCGTCAGAGCCGCCGTCGCAGCAGCCACCTTGTGTCTTTCGGTCGGGCCGATGTTGGCGATGGTCCACGCGAGCGCTGCAGGTGAATCTGGGGCCAAGGTCGCCGCTGTGGCCGCACCGGCGGAGCCGGAGGGGTTCTGGAACGGTCCCGTAAACGACCCTGTTCCGGGCACGATCAAGGGCGGCAAGGTCATTCATACACAGGCTCTGGCTGCCCTGCTGAAGCACACAAACGCGGTGGTCGTCGACGTCTCCAACGCACCGCGGCGGCCTGAGAACCTGCCGGCCTCGAGCACCTGGCTACCCCTGCCTCATCGCGCCATCCCAGGTGCTATCTGGATTCCTGGGGGAGGACTGGGGGAACCTGCCGCTGCGCTGGACCAGTATTTTCGCGAACGCCTTGCCAAAGCCACGGGCAACGACATTGGAAAGCCCCTGGTGCTCTATTGCCACCAGCGGTGTTGGTTGAGTTGGAACGGGGCCAAGCGTGCAATTCAGTACGGGTACCGGAACGTGTACTGGTTCCCGGACGGGATTGAGGGTTGGCGTAAGGCCAAGCTGCCAACGGCGGTGGTGCAGCCGGAGGAGACCCCTTAGGGGCGGCACGCCGGTCAGGCCCGTCAGGCGCGTGGACGACGTTGCACGTCCGCAGCGGGATTGCCGCGCCGCCCTACTCGCTGGACTCGATGTTCTCTTCGATCTTCTCCAGCGTGGCGACCACCTGTGCAATCTCCTTGCGCGCGATTCCGTTCAGGGCCAACTCCTGATGACGCAGTGCAGCGGGAATGATCTGTTTGAACACTTCGACGCCGGGGGCGGTGAGCGAGATCAGGGCCATGCGGGAGTCGCGGGTGGATGGGCGGCGGGCGACGAGGCCGGTCTTTTCGAGCCGGGCGACGACCCGGCTGATGGTGGGTTGCTCCATGAGAGTGGCTTCCACGATCTCGCCGATACTCAGGGCGCCATAGGCTTTCAACACGCTGATGACGCGCCACTGGGATGAGTTCATGCGCATGGCCCGCAGCCGTGTCTGTAAACGCAGTTGGAGTTTTTTGCTGGCGCGATAGAGGCGGTACGGGAAGAAGCCGTCGAGCCAGAGGTCGCCGGTGCGGGCACGGCGGTCGCCGCGGTCCGTGGCGACCGGCGGCGCTTTATTGTGTATCGCTCTTGCCATCGGCGGTTATTTTAGCCCTTCGTTCTGCACATGGCTAAGCTTTCGACCGGGCTTTCGTTCAGCTTTCGTCGAAAAACCTCCTGGTGCGGGTGCGGGTGCAGATGGCGACTTGCGCGTCGGTGCCCTGCGACGCGGTGCAAAAGTTGGAAGCGGGATGTCTCGCGGTGGCATTCCCAACTTACGCATCAACGTCTGCGCATCGAACGGCGCACGCAGCTTTACGTCCGTGTTGTCGAAGAAGCAGTAGACATCGCGCGACTTGCGGGTGGGCGGCTTTTTGGATGAAATCTTCTGCGCGTCCGCAGGCTCGGAGCCCTTCTGCCAGGCCCTGATCCGTTCAGCCCACCGATCGAGTGACTTGTCGGAATATCCGCTGCGATATAACTCTTTGTCGCCGTGCAGGCGCATGTAGACGAAGTCTGCCGTGATGTCCTGTGTCATCGGCCAGCGGCGCGCGGTCTCCGCGATGACCAACGCTACATTGTATCTGCGCAGCAGGTCCACGAACGAGGGATCCAGGAAGGTTTCATTCCGAATCTCCACGGCGTGGCGTATCGGCCGGTTGGCATCGATTTTCAGCTGTGAGCGGCTCTTCAGCCACGCATCTCGCTTGCGCGCGATAGACGCAGCCTCTTGCGTGTCGCGGGGCAGGAGGCTCAGGAAGGCCTCGAAGCGCTTGCGGTCATATTTGAAGTTGGGAGGGAACTGCCACAGGACGGGGCCTAACTTGTCCTTCAGATTGAACACGCCGGAAGCCAGGAAGTTGGCGAGTGGGATCTCGACATCCCGCAAGCGCTTCATGTGGGTGATGTAGCGTGGACCCTTGACGGCGAACATGAAGTCCTCGGGCGTATCGGCGTACCAGCTTGCATAGCTCTGCGGCCGCTGCAGCGAATAGAACGATCCGTTGATCTCGATGGCGGACAGGTGGGCGGAGGCGTATTCCAGCTCGGCCCGTTGGGGCAAGTCCTTGGGATAGAAGGTTCCGCGCCACGGCGCGTAGCGCCATCCTGAGATGCCTATGCGGGTCGTTGCCATGCCGATGCGTCAGCACGGATCGTGCCCTGGCCCGGCCTTCGGCGCGAAGGACAGCAGGATGGCGATCGCGATCAACAGCACCGCGGCGCTCAGGGGCAGCGAATAGTGGATCCCGATCAGGCTGCCGACGATTCCCACCGTGATGCCGCTGAACATTCGCATGCCGCTCGCCGCCATGCTGAACACGCCAATGACGCGGCCACGGATGGCTGGGGGAGCGCTGAGCTGCACGAGCGCCTGGGCCATCGAGTTGAATGACAGCTCCAGGAAACCTGCCGCGAAGAGCAACGCCAGCGCGATCGGGTATATACGGACCACTGCGAACGTACCGAGCGCGATGCACCATGCCATGGCCAGCAGCAGGGCAGTGCGAGCCGCAGGATGCAGCAGCCCCCTGCTCTCCAACACAAATCCCGCTGTCAAGGCGCCCGCCGCATCCGCGGCAAGCAACATGCTGTAGGAGACACCGGGATCACCATGGCCCAGGTCGGATGCAAAAGCGGGCATTTGGGCCTGGTAGGCATTGCCAACGAAAAATGCGGCGAGTCCCCCGAGAAACACCATGCACAGAACTGTGGGATTGTTGCGGATGCTGCGCAAGGTGGCCAACAGATCGGCAAAGCCCCGCACGGCCGGTGTCGCTGTTTCTCTATGCTTCGGGGCGAACGGTGCCTTCCAGAGCCACAGAATCATCGGCAGATAGATCAGCGCGTTGATGAATATTCCATGCGCAGGTCCGAATGCGATGAGCAATACTCCACCCACGGCGGGGCCCGTCAACATTCCCAGGTAGCGAGCGGTTGCACCGAGACGCACGGCACTCGGCAGTTCTGCGGGCTGGACGATGTCATGCAACAAGAGCTGGCTGGCAGGTCCCCACAACACGCCGGCGAAACCGTGAATGGTGAGCAGAACCCGGGCGTGCCATTCCTGCAGGGCACCTGTCAGGAACAGCACGCCCCAGGCGATCGAAACACTCATGAAAATGAGCATGCCGAGTTGGACGATCCGCCTCGGGTCGAAGCGATCGGCGAGGGCGCCCGAGTAGACGGAGAACAACAGGAACGGCGCCCAATGGGATATCACCGCGAACCCGCCGAGGGCTGGCGAGTGGAATTTCTGGAAGATCACCCAGTAGCTGATGACGTGCTCGATGTTGTCGGCCAGCATCGCGGTGGCGGTGCCGAAGAAATACATCCGGAAGCCCGGATGTCGAAAGGCGGCGAAGGACGCGGGCGCAACGGGAAGCGCGCCGCCAGGATCGGTAGCGGTGGACAATCAAACTCCTGGAAGTAGCGTGGGCGGGTGGCCCGTACATTCGCGGCGTCTCGCGCTCGTCGAGGCGCTCGCTGCGAATGCCAGTAACAATATCAGGTTATCCGCGCCGATCGAGTCCTGCACGGCGTGCGGCCAGCTGGGCCAATGCGGCCCAATCGTTTTCGGCGCCGCCGGTGGCGACCAGCTCCATGAAACTGTCGCGCAGGGTGCTGGCGAACGGCATCGGCACGCTATGGGCATCGGCGGCGGCCATCGCGAGTCGAATATCCTTCAGCCCGAGGGCAGCGGCGAAGCCGGCCGGCTGGTATTTTTCGCTGGCAATCATGGCGCCGTAGAGTTTGTAAATAGGGGCTGCAAACAAGGTGCTCGTGAGGATATTGAGGAACTCGGAAGCGTCGATGCCGTGCGCTCGCGTCAGGGCAACGGCCTCACCCATCGTCTCGATTGCGCTCGCGATCATGAAGTTGCCGGCGATCTTCACGGCGTTCGCACGCTCCGCGCGGTCGCCGACCGGCCAGGTCTTCTGGCCGATGATGGAAAGAACCGGTTGGGCGCGCTCAATGGTAGCGGAGTCGCCCGCGACCACGATGTTCAGTTTGCCCTCGGCGGCCGCCTCGGGGCGGCCGAATACGGGCGCCGCGACGTAGCCGAGATTTCGCTTACGATGGAGTTCTGCGAATTCCTCGGCGAGAGCGACGGAGACCGTGGCGAGATTCAGGTGAATCAGTCCCGGCGTGGCGGCATCGAGAACACCTTGGTTGATGACGACCGCACGAACGGCGTCATCATTGGCGAGCATGGTTACCAGGAAGTCGGCGCGCGCCGCATCCGCGGGCTGGGCGGCGGCTTCTGCACCTTTTGCGACCAGCTCTTGGACGGGCTTGGGCGAACGATTCCATACGCGCACCTGATGCCCGGCACCGACGAGGCGTCCTGCTATGGCCTTGCCCATTTTGCCAAGGCCGATGAATCCGATTTTCATTGCGATCTCCGGAGATAGTCGCTGCCCGAATGGGGCAGGCGAGGGGAACGTTCGAGCAAGCATCGCTCCCATTGAAGGGCGCGGCTAGTCGTTGACATCGAAAATCCATGGCGGGGGCGGTTAACATGCGGCGCCGGCGGGATGCTGGCCGAATCAGGGGCGGTTATCGTGCGAGCATGGGTTGGGATTGGCGTGCTGGGTGTGCTTGGCGCAGTTGGGGTATTGAGCGCAGCGGCGACGCCAGCGCGGCCCGCAGATGCGCGGGCAATCGCGGACGGAAGCGGCATGGAGGGAGCGGGTTTTGCGCCGGGCAGGCCTGCGAGAGTCGCTGCCGCGGCGGGAAACGATGTTGCCGGACCGCCTGCGCCAGACAGCCCTATGAGAGTCGCTGCCATTGCGGCACACGATGTTGCCGGGCCGCCTGCCTCGAACTCGCTGGACGAGGCAGCCGCGGCTCGCTTCGCACACCTTGCACTGGCCTGCCTGCACAAGGAGTATCCCAACAAGATCGCTCACGTTATGTTGAGCGACGCGGACGCTCTGCCTCCGCACGTGCTCACGCCTGCGTTCTATGGGTGCTTCGATTGGCATTCGGACGTGCACGGTCATTGGCTGCTCGCTCGGCTGTTGCGGCTCTTTCCGAATGCGCCCTTTGCGAAGGGCGCACGAGCGGCTCTGTCGGTGGACCTGACTCCACAAAACATCGCTGGCGAGGTTGATTACGTCAAAAACGAGGAGCGGGCGTCGTTCGAGCGCCCGTACGGGCTCGCATGGTTGCTGCAGTTGTCCGCTGAACTACGCAGTTGGGACGACAGCCAGGGACATCAGTGGGCTGCAGCGCTGGTGCCACTTGAAACGCTCGCGGCTTCGAAACTGAAGAGCTGGCTGCCCAAGCTGCACTATCCCATCCGGATTGGAGAGCACGATCAGACTGCGTTTTCGTTCGGGTTGATGTGGGATTGGGCGGGCATCGTGGGGGATGCGCAGATGAAGGTGTTGCTCGTGGATGCAGCGGAGCGGTTTTATCGGGGCGATCGCAATTGTCCTTTGAGTTATGAGCCGTCGGGGCAGGACTTTCTGTCGCCCTGCCTGGCCGAGGCGGACTTCATGCGGCGGGTGCTCGAGCCGGATGCCTTCGCAAAGTGGCTCGGGGAATTTCTGCCGCAGATTCCGTCAAAGGGCGGGGCAGAGTGGCTGCAGCCAGGGGTCGTGACGGACCGGGCGGATCCGAAGTTAGCGCATATCGACGGACTCAACTTGAGTCGGGCGTGGATGCTCGAGGGGATTGCGCACGGGTTGAAGCCAACTGACAAGCGAGTGCCCGCGTTGCTCGCCGCAGCGGCGAGTCATCGCGCGGCGGCGTTGCCGGCGGTGACAGGCGAGCACTATGAGGGCGGGCACTGGCTGGGGACGTTTGCGGTGTATCTGACTAGCCAGGCGGGGTTGCGGTAGGGCCTCGGCCGACGCGCAAGGGCCACCCCGACGTCACTGTTGGGCCCGCGCCGCGCTTGCGTAATTCCGGGCTACTTCAACGCCTGCCGCAAATCGTCGATCAAGTCGTCGACATCCTCAACACCAACCGACAACCGGATCAGCCCATCAGTGATCCCTAGCGATGCGCGCATTGCCGCGGGCAGGGAGGCGTGGGTCATCAATCCCGGGTGCTCAATCAAACTCTCCACTCCACCGAGACTCTCCGCGAGCGAGAACAGCTCGCAGCGCTCCAACACCCGCCGTGTATCGTCGAGGCTCGCGCGCAAAACCGCGGTCACGATTCCTCCGTACCCGCCCTTCATCTGTCGTTTCGCCAACGCATGCTGCGGATGGCTCGGCAGTCCGGGGTAGTACACCTTCTCAACCCTGGCATGGCCCTCCAGGAATTCAGCGATCGCCTGCGCGTTGGAGCAATGCCGCTCCATTCGCAACGCGAGGGTTTTGATTCCGCGCAAGGTCAGGAACGAGTCGAACGGTCCCGACACTCCGCCGATTGCATTCTGCAGGTACCCAAGCCGCTCCTTGAGGGACTCGTCGGCGCGGACCACGGCCGCGCCGCCGATCGCATCCGAATGCCCGTTGAGGTACTTCGTGGTGGAGTGCACCACGATATCGAAGCCATGCTCCAATGGCCGTTGGATAAATGGAGTGGCAAACGTGTTGTCGCAAACACTCAGCAGTCCGAGCCGCTTCGTGATCTGCGCTATTGCGCTGAGGTCGACCAGCTTGAGGAGCGGATTGGTTGGCGTTTCCACCCATACGAGGCGGGTGTTGGGCCTGATGGCAGCCTCGAGCTCCGACGGCTTCGTCAGATCGACAAACGATACGTCATGTCCGGCGGAGCGTTTGCGAACGTTCTCCATCACCCGGTAGCTACCGCCGTAAAGATCGTGCATGGCAATGATGTGAGAGCCGCTATCGAGCAGCTCGAGCACTGTGGACGTTGCCGCCATACCGGATGCGAATGCGAATCCCGCAGCTCCTCCTTCGAGGTTTGCCACTGCGGATTGCAGCGCATCGCGTGTCGGGTTCGCGGTGCGTGAGTATTCGTATCCCTTGTGGACGCCGGGGCTCGACTGAACATACGTGGACGTCGCATAGATCGGCGGCATGACGGCGCCGGTCAGCGGATCCGGTTGCTGGCCGCCGTGAATGACGCGCGTGGCGAAGTGCTGATCGCGGGAGTCGTGTTTCATGTTTTAATGGATATGAGGGTGGGCCAGACGTTGGACCGGATGTTGGACCAGAAAAGTCAGACTATACCCTGCGCCGCAGCCAGTTGAGCAGGTCGATGCGCGTGACGAGGCCGAGGAACTCATTGTCTTTCACGACAATGGCCACCATGCCGCGCTTGAAGATTTCCATCAGCTGTGCAACCGGGGCATCCACCGGCACGGTCACGAGGCCGCTCGCCATGGCTTTGGTCACGGGTTCATTGAAGTGCTCCGGATTTTCGAACACTTCGAGCAAAATGTCTTCTTCGTCCACAATACCGACGATCTTGCCGTCTCTCATGACAGGAAGTTGCGAGACGTCGTAAAGCTTCATGCGCCGCAGCGCGGCGAGCACGGGTTCCGTCGAAGTAACCGTTACCGACGCGCGCTCCCAATGGCGGCGCGCAATGAGGTCGCGCAGGTCGCCAAAGCGCTCGCGCTCGATGAAGCCCTGGTCGAGCATCCAATAGTCGTTGTAGACCTTGGAGAGGTACTTGTTGCCGCTGTCACACACGAACGTAACAACACGCTTGGGCGTCTTCTGCTCGCGGCAGTAGCGCAGCGCCCCGGCCAGAAGCGTGCCGGTGGACGTGCCGGCAATGATGCCCTCTTTTCTCAGCAGCTCACGACACGTGCGGAATGCTTCGGCATCCGGGATTGTGTAGGTTGGCCCGACGCGTGAGAAATCGGCTACCGGCGGAATGGAGTCGCCGCCAATACCTTCCACCAGCCAGCCGCCCTTCGCCGGGACTACTTTGCCCGTCTTGGCGTACTGGGCCAGTATCGAGCCGGCTGGATCCGACAGCACGATCTCGACGCCGGGCGCTGTCCTGGCAAAGAAATGTGACAGGCCGGTCAGCGTGCCTCCCGTGCCAACTCCACACACGACGGCATCGAGGCGGCCGTCTGTCTGCTTCCAGATCTCCGGCGCAGTCGTTTCCTCGTGGGCACGCGGGTTGGCCGGGTTGCCAAACTGATTCACGTAGAAGGAGTTGGGGATTTCGCCTGCGAGGCGTTCAGCCACGTCGCGGTAGTATTCCGGATGGCCCTTGCTGACATCCGAGCGCGTGAGCTGCACTTCGGCACCCATCGCTTTGAGGTGAAATATCTTCTCCTGGCTCATCTTGTCGGGAATGACGAGCAGCAGGCGATAGCCTTTCTGGCCCGCCACCAGCGCAAGCCCCAGGCCGGTGTTGCCCGCCGTCGCTTCAATGAGCGTGCCGCCGGGTTTGATCTTGCCCTCACGCTCGGCCGCCTCGATCAGGTACAGGCCGATGCGATCCTTGATGGAGCCGCCGGGATTCTGATTCTCGAGCTTGAGGAATAGCTTGCAGGGCCCCGTGTCGAGGTGTCGCACTGCCATGAGCGGCGTATTGCCGATCATCTCCAACACGTTGTTGCAGATCTGCGGTGCCATCCGTACTTACCTCTTGTTTACGATGAGGCCCGATTGCACCCAGCCACGCAAAAATCCTGCCGCATGCAGCGAAGCCTCGCTTTCGTCGAGATGTTCGCACAGCAGGACACAAAGCTCACCGAATGATTGCCCGGCGCGCGAGGCGGCGATCACCGCGGCCTCCTCCGCAGCCACCGGACGGAAGTAGATCTGCAACGCGCGCCGCCATATCAGCCAACCGGCGCGCTGCAGGCTGAGGCTCGGCTCGGGGCGCTCCGTGTCTTCGGTCACGGCCTTCCACAGCTCGGGCACGTTCCACTCGAGCGCGACGAGTTGCACGGAGGGGCTCCACTCGAAACGCAATTCCGCCCAATCCTCTGGCGCCACCTGCGCGAACGCCCCGCTGTCGATGGGTTCTGCGTCGGCTGCGTCAAACGCGTCCGCCATGGCCCATTCCCATTTGGCCAACTCGGCGAGCAACGGCGCCTTCGAATACTCCGCGTCGGCTGCCAGCAAATCAGCCAGCTGATGACCATAGTGACGAACGGAGAAGAAGGTCGACTCGTGGGTAGCGACGTATTTCGCGGCCATCGTCTGGAAATCGGCTTCGCCCAGCAGATTGGCCAGTACGGGGTAACTGCTCCCGAGCACTTCGATCAGGCGCGAACGGTAGCCATCTGCGTAGATGCCCAGTCGGGTTTCCACGGAGACTCGTTCAGTACCGATCACCTGCGACTCGATTTCAGAATCGGCTGCGAGCAGGAAGCGCTGGAAGGCCTCCTGTATGTCGGCAAGGCGGCTCACGCCGCGCGAGCCAGGGTGCGCGCGGCCAGCTGCCGGGCTGCGTCGAGCTCGGAGCACAGCTCCTCGAGAGGCGGGATGTTGGCGTCACGCTCTATCATGGTGGAGACGTTGCCGAAGCGGCGAAGGGCCGCGCCATACAACTCCCAGACCGGGTCCGGCACGGGATGATCATGGGTATCAATCAGATAGTCGCCATGGTTCTCGTGGCCGGCGAGATGGATTTGCTGGACCCGGTCCACCGGGATTGCGCTCAAGTAATCCAACGGGTCGAATTCGTGATTCACGCTGCTGACGTAGATGTTGTTGACATCGAGCAGGATCAGACAGTCGGCACGTTCGGCGATCTCGCGTAGGAATTGCCACTCGGTGGCCTGTGAATCGCGGTAGGTCACGTAGCTCGACACATTCTCGAGCAGGATGCGCCTTCCGAGAATGTCCTGCACTGTCCTCACGCGCTCGACGACATTCGCGAGCGCCTCTTCGGTATAAGGCAGCGGCAGGAGGTCGTGCATATTGCGGCCGGCGATGCCGGTCCAGCACAAATGATCGGAGACCCATTCGGGCTCGACACGCGCTGCGAGCGCTTTCAGCTGCGCCAGGTAAGTCCGGTCGAGCGGCTGCGTGCTGCCGATCGACAGGGAGACGCCGTGCAAGACCATCGGGTACCGCTCGCGGACACGCATCAGGTAGTCGAGCGGCTTGCCCCCGGGGACCAGGTAGTTCTCGGTCAGTGCCTCGAACCAGTCCACTTCGGGGTTGTCGGCGAGGATGGCCTCGTAATGATCTACCCGGAGGCCCAGACCGAATCCGAGCGGCGGGTGGAGGGATGCCATGAGCTGGGCAACGACTGCGGGCCGGGCACCGCCTCCCGCTTCAGGCGGAAGGGGGTACCCGACCCAATCCGAGCGGGTGGCTTACTTGCCGGTGGCCTTGGCCTTGGCCGCGTCGCACTTCGCCTGGGTCATTTCCACGAAACCCTGGCCCTTGCAGGAGTTCTGACCCTTGCAGGAGTTGTTGGCGCTCTTGCAGGCTGACTTGCCTTTGCAGGAGTTCACGCCTTCACACTTGACCTTGGCTTCATCGGCGGCGCTGGCGGTGCCTACGAACGCGGTCGAGAACATCACCGCGGCGGCGGCAGCCAGGGCAACGCTAGACATCTTTCGGCTGTTCATCATCAGGTCTCCTTGAGTTTATGGGCGATCGGATCGCTTACCTACGTGAGCCAACCAGCCGCTCGACCGGTTGCCCGACGCATTGCGTCAGGCACCCCCTCACGCCAACCGGTCAAGTTCCCGGCCTGGCGACCTCCGGCTCAGCGCGCGCATTGTACGCTGGGCTGGAGTCACCCCACAGAGGTTGTCGCGGCAGGCCGACGTTTACCGTAGGCAGTGCGAGTGAACGTGAGCAATACGTAGCGGCATAGGTTGCAGATGCACGGAGTAGACCCTATGTAGGCAACAAATATTTCAAAGGACGTATGAGGATCGGTTTATACAGCGCGGAGGATGACGGGGTACTGAATGAAGTGCCGGGCGGTGTGCCCCAAAGGACGTGCCCCGGCGACGTGTCCCACGATGAGGCGCCCCGGGCTGAGGCGCCCCCGTAAAAATCCATTAATATGTGCGATTCGCGCGTGCGCTCCTGCCCGCGCCACTATTGATTCCACTCTATATCAAGGTGACGGAATGACCGACGCCTCTCGCGACGCCATCCTTGTGCGCGGCGCGCGCCAGAACAATCTGAAGAACCTCGATCTCGAGATTCCACTTAACGAGCTCGTGGTCGTCACGGGCGTCTCTGGGTCCGGGAAATCATCGCTGGTTTTCGACACGTTGTATGCCGAGGGCCAGCGGCGGTACGTGGAAACGTTCTCGCCGTATGCCCGCCAGTTTCTCGACCGGATGGACAAGCCGCAGGTGGATAGCATCGTGGGAATTCCTCCCGCGATTGCGATCGATCAAACGAATCCGGTGCGGACGTCGCGCTCCACTGTGGGGACGATGACGGAGCTGAACGATCACCTCAAGTTGATATTCGCGCGCGCAGCGGCGTTGTATTGCCAGTGTTGTGGCAAACCTGTCCGCCGGGATACTTCGGAAAGCATCTATGCGGACCTGGCGGCGCGCGCGCGTGAGGCCGGGGATCCACGCTTGCTCCTGACTTTCCCGGTGCCGGTGCCTGCGAACTTCACTGAAGCGGAAGTGCGCGGGTTGTTGGAGAAGCAGGGGTATACGAGGTTTTTTGGAGAGGCGACTTCGACTCCTCAGGCCGCGGTCGCGGTGACCAAGCCTGCGAAAAAGCCGGGCCGAAAAAAAGGCTCTGCGCCCGCAAAGCTCGTGACCCTTGAAGTTGTGCAGGACCGCTTCCGCGCCGGTGGCACCGAGCGCGGGCGTGTCCTCGAGTCACTCGAGGCCGCGTTGCGTGTTGGGCAGGGCCGGGTCAATGTCCAGGTCGTTGACGACTCTGATCCTCCGGCGCCGAAGCAGACCTGGCGGTATTCCAGCCAGCTGCACTGCGCCGAATGCGATCGCTCGTATCGCGAACCGAATCCCAGCCTGTTCTCGTTCAACTCGCCCGTGGGCGCATGCGAGAGTTGCCGCGGATTCGGCCGGACCATCGGCATCGACTACGGCCTGGTCATTCCAGATGAGAGCAAGTCGCTGCGCGGCGGCGCCATCAAACCCTGGCAGACGAAGTCCTATAAAGAATGTCAGGACGATCTGCTCAAGTTTGCCAGGAAGCGGGGCATTCCCGTGGATACTCCGTGGCGCGAGCTCGGGACCGAGCGCCGCAAATGGGTCATCGAGGGCGAGGGAGACTGGAACAAGGGTGTCTGGTACGGCGCGCGGCGTTTTTTCGCCTGGCTGGAGACCAAATCCTACAAGATGCACGTGCGCGTGTTGTTGTCGCGCTATCGCTCGTATACGCCCTGTGAGACATGTGACGGTGCGCGGCTGAAGACTGACGCACTGCTGTGGCGTCTCGGCGACCGTGAGCTTGCTGATTCTGTGCTCGGATCCACCGCTCGCTTCAAGCCCCGCGGCGTACGGTGGAGCGACGAGACACTCACTGCGCTCCCCGGGCTCACGATCCATGACGTGATGTTGCTTCCGGTGGAGCGGGCCTGCGACTTCTTCTCACGGCTCAAACTGCCGCAGCCGCTGGATGAGGCAACCGACCTGCTGTTGAGCGAAATCCGCGGCCGGTTCGGGTACCTCGCCAATGTTGGACTGGGATATCTGACGCTGGACCGCCAATCGCGGACGCTGTCGGGCGGCGAGGTACAGCGCATCAACTTGACCACTGCGTTGGGGACTTCGCTGGTCAATACGCTGTTCGTGCTGGATGAGCCGTCCATCGGGCTGCATCCGCGCGATATGCAGCGGGTCATCTCGGTCATGAAGAAGCTGCGCGACGCGGGGAATTCCCTGATCGTGGTCGAACATGATCCGCAGATCATGTTGGAGGCGGACCGTATTCTGGACATGGGGCCGGGCGCCGGGGAGCGCGGTGGAGAGATCGTGTTTTTCGGCACCCCGCGGGAAATTCGCGCGAGCGGGCGCTCGCTGACCGGGGAGTATTTGAGCGGGCGCAAGCGGGTAGGTGGGCCAGGCAAGGGCAAGTTGGCGGCACTGAACGGGCCAGCCGCCAGCAAGGGCGCCGCCGCGCAGGCTGCGCTCGGCGCCGTGCCGCCGCGCGGCGAACCGGCGCCCCACGGCGATCCGGCGCAGCAGGCCGCCCAGGCGCCGCATGCCGAACCGGCGCGGCACGCTGATCCGGCACCCGGTGAGGTCGTGGCCGACGCGGTCTCGAACAGATGGCTGGAGCTTCAGGGCGCTCGCGAGCACAACCTGAAGAACGTCGATGTACGTATTCCCCTCAAGCGCCTGGTTTGCGTGACCGGCGTGTCCGGCTCCGGGAAGTCAACGCTGGTTGAAGATGTTCTGTATCCCGCTCTGCTGAAGTACCGGGGCAAGCCCACCGAGGCGCCCGGCGAATTCACGGGTCTTCGCGGTGCCGAGCTCATCGATGACGTGGTCATGGTCGATCAGAGCGCAATCGGCCGCACCACGCGCTCGAATCCCGCGAGTTATGTTGGCGCGTTTGACGCCATCCGCGCGCTGTTTGCCACGGAGCCGGCCTCGCAGGAGCGCAAGTACACGGCGGGTACGTTCAGCTTCAATTCCGGCAATGGCCGCTGCCCGACATGCTCGGGCAATGGATTCGAGCATGTCGAGATGCAGTTTCTTTCGGACGTTTATTTGCGCTGCCCGGATTGCAACGGCCGGCGTTACCGCGATGAGGTCCTGGACATCAAGCGCGAGGGTGCCAACGGCTTGCGAGCGAGCATTGCCGACGTTCTGGACATGACCGTCACCGAGGGTCTGGCCTTCTTTGGCGACTCACGCGAAGTCGCGGCGCGGCTGGCGCCACTTGCAGATGTAGGCCTCGAATACGTGAAGCTGGGGCAGCCCGTGCCTACGCTTTCCGGCGGGGAAGCGCAGCGGCTGAAGCTGGCAGGACATCTGGCTGAAGCCGGCTCCATCGTTTCCAGCACCACTCATCGCGGCAAGTTGTTCCTGTTTGATGAGCCGACAACGGGACTGCACTTCGAGGATGTCGCAAAGCTGCTGCGTGCATTTCGCAAGTTGCTCGCTGCCGGCCATTCGCTGCTGGTTATCGAGCACAACCTCGACATCATCCGTGCGTCCGACTGGATCATTGATCTCGGGCCCGAGGGTGGTGACCGGGGCGGTGAGATTGTCTGCACTGGCACGCCGACCGAGGTGGCCGCGCACGATCGCTCCTACACGGGACAAGCGCTGGCTGCCTATGAAAAGGCGCTCGCGCAGGACGTGCCTGCTGGAGAAGCATTGACGGAAGCGGTCGCGGGCGCGTCGTTCACAAGTGTTGCCGAACCGCATGCACGCTACGGACGAGGCGAAAATGGTCACGCTCGTAATTCGATCGTGATTCACAATGCGCGCGAGCACAATCTCAAGAACGTCGACGTCGAGATACCGCGGGACAAGTTCACCGTCATCACGGGAGTATCGGGCTCGGGCAAGTCGACACTTGCCTTCGATATTCTCTTCAACGAAGGGCAGCGCCGCTACCTCGAATCGCTGAATGCGTATGCGCGGCAATTCGTACAACCTGCAGCGCGACCGGACGTGGATGCCATCTTCGGGATCCCACCTACCGTGGCCATCGAGCAGCGCACGAGTCGCGGCGGGCGCAAGAGCACTGTTGCCACACTGACCGAGATCTACCACTTCCTGCGTCTGCTCTACGTGAAGTTAGGGACGCAACACTGCCCCGACTGTAACGTCGCCATCGAACCGCAAAGCACGGCGTCGATTGCTGCCCGCCTGCTGCGCGACTACAAGGGGCAACGGATTGCTCTGTTAGCGCCGTTGGTGATCGCGCGCAAGGGTTACTACACCGACCTGGCGAAGTGGGCTTCCAAGAAGGGGTTCAAGACCCTCCGCGTTGACGGGGCGAGCATTTCGACTGCGAAGTGGCCACGCCTGTCGCGCTTCAAGGAGCACACCATCGAGTTGCCGGTGGCGCAGATGGATGTCGATGCGAAGACCGATACCGCTCTGCACCAGGCACTGTCACGCGCGCTCGACTTCGGCAAGGGTCTGGTACATGTCCTGGGACCTGCCTCGGACCGCGTGGTTGTGTTCTCGACCAAGCGTGCGTGTCCCTCATGTGGCCGCAGCTTCGCCGAGCTCGATCCGCGCCTGTTCTCGTTCAACTCCAAGCATGGCTGGTGCGACAGTTGCTTCGGCACTGGCGTCGAAATGACCGGCTTTGACGAGGAGCAGAGCGGCGAGGAGATCTGGTGGAACGCCTGGTACGAGCACGATCCTGCGGCGTGCGAGGCTTGCGAGGGGCAACGGCTCAACCCGATTGCACTCAACGTACGGTTCCGGGACCGGTCGGTGGCCTCGTTGGCCAGCGGCTCGGTGGAGCGCACCCGTGAGTTCTTCTCGAAGCTGAAACTGAACGCGCGCGAGCAGCAGATCGGGCGCGACCTGCTGGCCGAGATCCGCGCGCGCCTGGAATTCCTGGAGCGGGTCGGGCTGGGCTATCTGCAGCTGGATCGCTCGGCACCCACATTATCGGGTGGCGAGGCGCAGCGCATCAGGCTTGCGGCGCAGCTCGGCTCCAACCTGCAGGGAGTCTGTTACGTCCTGGACGAGCCGACCATCGGCCTGCATCCGCGGGACAACGAGGTGCTACTGGATGCCCTCACCCAGTTGTCAGGGGTACGCAATACACTGGTGGTCGTTGAGCACGATGAGGAGACGATTCGACGGGCAGACCACGTTATAGATCTCGGACCTCAAGCCGGCGTGCGCGGGGGTGAGGTGGTTGCGGCCGGAACCGTGGCCGACCTGATCCGCAATCCCCGGTCCACGACGGGTCGCTTCCTGCGCGAGCCTTTGCAACATCCCGCGCAGCCGCACCGCGAGGTTGACGACCGGACGCCACGGTTGAAGCTCGATCGGGTTCAGTTGCATAACGTCAGCAAGACGGATGTCGCAATTCCGTTGGGACGGTTGGTGGTCGTTACGGGGGTATCCGGCTCGGGCAAGTCGACCATCGCGCGGGACGTGTTATATACGAACCTGCGGCGGCTTCTGATTGATGCAAATGGAAACGGCTCGCGCCAACGCAAGTCGAATGGCGCCAATGCTGCGAAAACCGGCCGCACGAAGGCGGGAGAGCTGATCGGCTGCAGCGCCATCCGCGGCATCGAGAACCTGGATCGCGTACTGGAGGTCGACCAGACACCGATCGGGAAGACGCCGCGCTCGTGTCCTGCGACGTATATCGGGTTCTGGGATGACATTCGCCGCATCTTTGAAGGTACGACGGAAGCGCGCATTCGCGGCTATACCGCAAGCCGCTTCTCGTTCAACACCGCGGGCGGGCGCTGCGAAGCGTGTGAGGGCCAGGGCGTCAAGACGATTGAAATGAACTTCCTGCCGGACGTCAAAGTCCTGTGCGATGTTTGCGGAGGACGGCGCTTCAACTCGGAGACGTTGTCGGTGTTGTGGCGCGAGAAGAGCATCGGAGACGTCCTGTCGATGAGCATGGACG
The DNA here is from genome assembly GCA_028293745.1 of Gammaproteobacteria bacterium. Lineage (GTDB taxonomy): Bacteria > Pseudomonadota > Gammaproteobacteria > Steroidobacterales > Steroidobacteraceae > 13-2-20CM-66-19. The sequence continues at coordinate 35,317 of JAQGOF010000196.1, forward strand.
ATGCTGTGGAATTCTTCCAGGCACATCCGAGAGTTCATCATTGTCTCAAGTTGCTCCAGGACGTGGGGCTGGGCTATCTGACTCTGGGTCAACAGAGCCCAACGCTGTCTGGTGGCGAGGCTCAACGCATCAAGCTGGTGGCCGAGCTCTCGAAGGTGCGTAACGATGTCCGTGCCGGTCCGCGGCAGAAGCCCAAGCACACGCTGTATGTGCTCGACGAGCCGACGGTCGGCTTGCACATGGCGGATGTCGAAAAGCTGATACACGTTCTGCACCGGCTGGTCGATGCGGGCAACACGGCGGTCGTGGTCGAGCACAACCTTGACGTCATGGCTGAGGCCGATTGGATCGTCGATATGGGACCCGAAGCGGGTGAGGGCGGCGGCGAGGTCGTCGCCCAGGGTACGCCGGCTCACATCGCGCGCAAAAAGAAGGAATCGCACACGGGACGGGTGCTGGAAGAGTTCCTGCGTGACCGGACGAAGCCCGCGGACCCCGGATCGAAGGTGGTGATCAAGGAGAGAGCCGCAGCAGTCGCGACCAGGGCCGGTCGTCCAAAGGTGGCCGCAAGGACCGCCGCCACTGCCGCCGCGACGTCGGAGGCGACTCGGACGGCGCGCACAGGTGGGCGGTTATGGCGGGCCGAAACCAAGCGCAAGAGGTAAACTTCGCTCCCGTGAGCCACGATCTCGTCTGCTGGAATTGCGGTACATCGCTGGCCCATCTGAGTCTGCCGCTGCGGCGACTCGATGAGTGCGCGAAGTGCCGTGCCGAGCTGCATGTCTGCAGGATGTGCGTTGATTACGATACGCGGGTTGCGAAGCATTGCCGCGAGCCGACGGCGGAAGAAGTCAGCAACAAGACGCAGGCCAACTTCTGCGATCACTTCAAGCCGCGGGCGGCCGCCTACACTGCGCCCAACACCGCCGAGGTGGATAAGGCCAAGGCGGAGTTGGACAGACTGTTTGGAAAGAAATAGGGGGATTGCCAGCGGGACGAAGCCCCCCTATTTCGTTTTTGGCCTAGGGCTTCCTCACGCGCTCGCTCAGACGCTCCAGCAAGCGGCCGAATGGCGTGTTTTTCTGCACTTCAACGCGCAGGTGGCGCACGCCACTCTCATTCATCGTCTGGCCGGTGCCATTGTCCATCTCGAGCTCGCCGGCACCGAGAATTTCCAAGGTCTCTTCGAGAGTCTGCGGGCTGCGTGACTCGCGCGCGCGGACGCGGCCATTTGCCTTGGGTGCGCGGCGAGCCGCGGCGGCAGCAGGCGGTGCCGTTCTGGCCGGCGCGGCCGGCTTGGTGGCAGCCGGGCGCGGTCGTGCAGGGGGTGCGGGCTGGTAGTTTGAGTCGATCAGCTTGAACTCGTCGACCGGCTCTGGGCGGGTCCTTTTCGGGAAAGCCATCTGGGCTTTCTTGTCGACATCCGAAGCGCGAGTGCGCTCTTGCGGACTCACGGGCACGACGGCGACTGACGTGAACTCAGATCGCACGTAGTACGCGACCTGCTTCGCCGAGATTGCGTCGCTGAAGAAACCGAGGCGCAGCCCATACCATTTGCGGCCGTCGCGGCTACCTTCGACCGTGTACAGCGTGTAGGCGCTGAATATGGCCAGGGGCGGCACCTTGGACAGCTCAACGGGCTGCACAGCCCATTGCAACTGCACGGCGAACCAGACAGGCGCATTCTCGGCAACCGCTTCCTTGAGCGCGCGCCGCGTACCGGTGTCATCCGGTTTCAGCAGCGAGATGGCACCCGTCTCCACATCAACACCGGTGAGTTCCGTTCCATCGGCACGCCGGACCTCGAGGAACTTCAACACCTGGGTGTCACTGAAATTGTGGTCGTCGGAAGCCGCGTCCAGGCCGGCAAGCATCGGCGCCGGCATCATCCGGGTCTCGCCGGTGGTTTCGGCCTCGGTGGGTGTCTCGTCGAGAGCCTTGAGCACTTCGCGAACGTTTGAGTTCGGAAGCGCGGGCTTCACGTTAGCCCTGGAGGTCGGACGGCCAGAGCCGGCGGACGCACCGTGGACTATCCCTGTAAGAGCCTGTGCCACTGTCGGTTGCGGGTGACCTGTCCTTGCAGACTGAGCGACGGCGCGGGCGGCGGGAGCCGCCGCGGGCGCGATGCGTGCCATGGCAGGTGCCGCAGGACGCCCTACGACCGCCGCTGCCGGGCGTGGGGCCGGGGTTGGAACTGGTGCCATCGCGCTGAACTGAGCCCGCGGACGAGGCTGTGACGGCGCTGCGGGGCGCGGCGCAGTTACGACGGGCGAAGCCTTGGGAATGGCCTGCGGTGCTCGCATCATGCCGATGACACTCGGCGCTGCTGCAGGGGCTGCAAGGGGTGCTCGCGCGGCCACTGCAACCGGTCTTGCAGCCGGAGCTGAATTCAACGCGGGTGCCGGCTTCGCAACCGGAACATTCCTGGGAATCTGTGCAGGCACTGGCGCGCCCGCCCGCGCGGGGTTGGCTGTCGCCGCGTGAACTGTTGGCACGTTCAGTGCCGGGACGTTAGCTGGTGCGGCCTGACTACCCGCAAGCGTTGGAACGTTGCGGGAAGGAGGCGCCTGCTGTGCAGTTGGGGTCACGAGCGGTGGAGGGCCGGCAGCGTGTTGGGCTTGTGCCGCGGCGGCAGCGACTGCGCGCTCGCGCAGCTTCTTGCCAGGAGCTTCTCCTGCCCATGCACCTGGATAAATATCGCGAACTGCGCCGAGCCACTCTTCCGCTTCGGCGAGTGTTGGGAAATAGCCCATGTGGAGGCGGAATCGCTCACGTCCTTCCTCGAAGCGCCGGCTGACGAAAAAGGTGAAGCGCTTGAGTTCAGGTTGCTCCGGGTTCGACAACGCCATCGGCGTCGTCGAGGAGCACAAGTTGAGTACGAATGGGCCTGCCGCGCCCTGCGGCGGTTTGCCCTGTTCAATGGCATGGCGTGCTGTGGCGCCAGATGCAGACGTAGGCGTTGGTGTCATAGAATCTTCCCCGGACCGATACATAAACCGGCCACCCGTGGACAGGAAGAGTTTCCCGACGAGATCGGAGTGCGAGCGTCGCGCCACCTGCGCGATCGTGGCAGCCCCGCCGTCATAGGAATACTTCCTTTAGACCGGTGGCTTTGCGTCCCCGTCTTTCGACGGGTTTGCCCTTGTCACTACAAGGTGCAAGTGTCAAAGCGTCGCGGATGACAGTCAAGCGAATAAATTGTGCACGGCCTCTCAAGGGGCGGTTGCACATATTTAAAAGCCAGCATATGTTGAATTGTCTTGCTTTGGCGACGGTATTGGAGCCTTAGGTCGCGCCCCTACCCCGCTTCGCGTACGTCCCCGAGTTCGCCGCCGGCCTGGGCACGCGCCTGCAGCAGTTCTGTGACGACCTGGCCGGACAGCGGCCTGGCCAGGTAAAAACCTTGCGCAATGTCACAGCGGCGCTCGCGCAGGAACTCGAGTTGCTCGGCCGTCTCGATTCCTTCGGCCACGACCCGTTTGCCGAGTGCATGCGCCATCACCACGATGGTTTCCACGAGAGTCGCGGAAGCCGGGTTCTGCGGGACTTCCTCCAGGAAGGTGCGGTCGATCTTCACGGTTCCGATCGGATACTGGCGCAGGTATGACAGCGACGAGTAGCCGGTGCCGAAATCATCCAGCGCCAGATGCACTCCGAGTTGGTGCAACCGCTCGAGGGTGGCTCCCGCCGCATCATCTGCGAATACGCTCTCGGTCAGCTCCAGCTCGAGCAGTGCGGGCGCGAGGCCGTATTTATCGAGGGCGCGACGCACGAGCCTGGGGAACTCAACGTGTTTCAACTGTTGGACGGAGACGTTGAGCGCCAGCCGCGGCGGCGCAATGTTCTGGTCACGCCAGCTGGCGAGCTGCGCGCAGGCGGCATCGAGCACCCAGCCGCCGATGTCGATGATCAGCCCGCTCTCCTCCGCGGCCGGCACGAATTCACTGGGTTGCCGCATGCCATCGCGCGGCGTCTGCCAGCGAAGCAAGGCCTCCACTCCGGCGAGAGCGCCGCTGGTGACGGTGAACTGCGGCTGGTAGAACAGCGAGAATTCCCTGCGGCGCAGCGCCCGGTGCAAGCCGGATTCCGTGGGGACGACTGCCCTGGTGTTCATCTGTGGATCGAAGAACATCGTGCAACCGCGGCCGAGGTCCTTGGCGCGGTACATTGCGGTGTCTGCGTTGCGCATGACATCGTCAATGGCCGATCCATCATCGGGGAACAGCGTGATGCCGATGCTTGCGCACACGAAGTGGTCGCGGCCGCCGATGTTCACGGGCAGCTGCAGTGACTCGATGATCCGTTCGGCCACGGTCCGTGCGGAGTTTGGATCCGCAACATTGCGCAATATCACCGTGAATTCATCCCCGCCCAACCGCGCAACGGTGTCGCCATCCTTCACACACGAGCGCAAGCGCTGCGCAACGATGGTCAGCAGCTGATCACCGGCGCTGTGTCCAACGGAGTCATTGACGCGCTTGAAGTGATCGAGGTCGATATACAGCAGCGCGCCGCGGCTCAGTCCGGCCGTGGCGTTGGCAATCTCCTGCGCCAACCGGTCGCGGAACAGAATGCGGTTGGGCAGCGAAGTCAGGGGATCGTAATGCGCCTGGCGATACAAACGCTCATCGCGCGCGCTCTTTGACAGAGCAACTGCCAGCCGTTCGGCAAACTGGCTGCCGCTGCGTGCCAGGTAGGGGTCAGGCGCAGGTACTTCGCGATAGCCGACCGCGAGAATCGCTTCCACGCGCTCGGACACGTTCACCGGCCAGACCCAGAAGAACTCGGCCCCGATTTCCTTCAATGGCTTGAGGAAACTGTGCCGGGTCTCTTCGCAACGCGCAATGGTCAGTCCACGACTCTCTGTTATGAGCGTCGTGAGCATGTCATCGTCGAGCTCGACGCGAGTCACGGGCAGGTCGGTGTGTCCATTGGCGGCGAGATAGACACGGCCGCGTCCCGGCGCATCGCCATCGCGGAGCGTGATACCTACACAATGGCACCGGGTGACACCCTGCACCCGCGAGAGGATGCCTTCGAGGACCTGCTCGAGCTCCGCGGAGCCCAGAAGCAACTTGTCGATCTCACCCAGGGTCTCGAGGGCATGGAACTGCTCGTGCAGGCTGGCGGCCGATCGGTTGAACGTCTCGATCAACTCGCCCGGCTCGTCCTTTCCCATCGAGGGCAGCGGCTCGAACCGCCGGGCTTGAAGCCCAGGTAACCCGACCCGCAGTTCACGGACCGCCGCAAGATAGCCCCGCGACAGATAGCGCGCTCCTATCAACATGCACACAAACAAACCCGCCAGGACCAGCGGCAGCAGAGCCCAGATTTGCGTCGAGCGTGTGAAGAACGGAACTTCCCGTGTGTAGGCAACTACGCCCCACGGAACTGTGGTGATGCGGTCATAGACCAACGGCACATGTTTGAGCACGCCGCGCCATTCCACGCCGCCGTCCTGCCAGGACAGTGTATCGAGTGATCCGCCCCGCTCGCCCAGCAGCGTGATGTGCTCGGCAAACATATGGTTGGTGTCGGTACCCAGGGCTCGCGGGCTTTGCAGAATCTTCCCATCCGCATCGACTACGGCGATGATGGCGCCGGGCTGGTCTTTGACGTCCTTCCACAGCCAGTCGGGAGCCATTTCGAAGTAAGCGAGCTTGCCTGCGCCTGCAGAATTCACGGGGCGGACCATGAAGGTTCCCGTGAGCTGGCCATCGAGCGTCACAGGCATGAGAATCGTCTGCCCGGTTTCAAGTGCAAGCGACTGGGCGGGGGTGGGACGAAGCGTAGTTCCGCCATCGGCCAGCAGGCCGTCGCGGTTGACTACGACGACGGATTTGAACGCGCGCGAGTTGGCGACTTCGTGTCTGAGAAAGGAGCTGTCGAAGCCGATGTCATTGACCGTGAAGGACTCGACCAACGTCTCTGCAACACCAATCCGCGCCCTGATCACATCCGCGAACAGAGAGCTGACGTCCGTGAGGCGGCGCTCGTCGACTCCGACTCCGGCGGAATTGGCCTCCCGCGCTGCTGCAAATGCAAACAGCACGACTGGCACTGCGGCACACAGCCCCAGCACCCACGCAATGCGCATGCCCATGCGGCTCGTGAAGGCCGTCCAACCCATTCCACCGGCTTCCTGCACAAATTTTCCTCAATGTATCCATACGTTCGCGCACCAGGTGAGCGATGCGTCAACTAATGGAAAATTGTGCGCGGAGTGGCCAGCACCCTAGTGTGATCTACTTCACGAGCCGCACCGGCTTGATGCGTGACAGCGCCTGTATGGCAGAATACGTATAGCGCTGTACGCCCCGGCGGCCTGAACGGGTAACACCGACCATCGCAGCGGCAACTGTGCGTGCCGGGATACCGCGGAACGGCTCTCGCTTGCCGGTCAGGAATGGATTGACGAGTGGCATGATTGCAGAGGCTGCAATCTCGAGTGGACGGACCTCTCCACGCCAACCCAGAAGCGCGCTGGGCTGCAGGATGTCGAGGCACGGGAAACCGATGCCCATCAGCTCCTGTTCCATCTCTCCCTTGGTTCGCAGATAGAAATTTTTCGATTGGGGGTTAGCGCCTACTGACGACACAACGACGAAGCGTTGTGCCTGTGCCGCTTTGGCTGCCCGCGCGAACGCGAGCACGGCATCGATGTCGACCTGTCGGAAGGCCTGCTCAGATCCGGCTTGACGAATCGTCGTTCCGAGGCAGCACAGCGCGACCTGGCAGGTGAGCCCTTTCAACTGCGACTCGATCTGATCGAACTGAATGATCCGGTTCGCCAGGCGGGGATGCTCGCGGCCCAGCGGTCGTCGGGTGATGGCGAAAACACGGCTGATGTCCGATGAATCGAGAAGGGCCTCGAGCGTGAGATTCCCGACGAAACCGCTTGCACCCGCGAGCAGGGCTATCTTTGGATCACTTTCCGCCATGCCTGCGCAAGACCTCGAGTCACGGATGTTGTTTTCCACAGCATAAAAGTGCGGCGACGCCGGCACAAGCGCCGCAGGCGATTGGTCGGACAATAGCGGAAACGAGTTACGATTCGTCGCAAATGCGCGGAGTGTTCATTCTTGCAGTCAGTCTTACAGCGGGCATCCTCGCGGGATCTGCCACGGCAGTGACCGACGCCGATCGGGTGCAGGTGTACCACGAATTTCGCGGGGTATTCGATGCGAAGCAGTACAAGAACGCGCTGCCGCTGGCTGAAAAACTGGTCTCATTGACGGAGGAACAATTCGGCGGGACTGATCGTGCGCTGATCAATCCGCTGTCCAATCTGGGAACGACGCAATACCGGCTTCATGACTTCAAATCCGCCGAAGAGACCTTTTTGCGCTGCATAAAGATCGTTGAGGACTCCGGAGGGGGTGCCGACCGCGCGTTGTTGAGGCCACTGCACGGGCTGGGAGCGACGTATTTCGCGACCGGGCAGTACGAAGACGCGAGCCTCATACTCAAGCGCGCGCTCGATTTGAGCCGCAATCTAGACGGGTTGTTCAACCTCGAGCAGATGTCGATTCTCGATCCGCTGATCGACAGCCTCGTCGCCCTGGATCGGCACGATGACGCGGAACGGGCGTACGACTACGCAATCAGGGTGGCTGAAGCCGCGTACGGCAAGACGGACCTTCGCGTTCTGAGGCCGCTCGACCGCTCGGCGCACTGGCATGAACGAATGCGTCACTATACGACGGCTCGGATCCTCTACGCACGCGCGCTTCAGATTGCGGAACAGGTGGGAGGGAGTGCATCGATTCGCACCGTGGAGCCTCTCGAAGGCATAGCACGGACCTATCGGTTGGAGTACGTGAACGGCGGTGATCCGAGTGAAAACCAGGTGAATGTGCTGGATCCCTTTGCGCCCGCACCCGAACTGGATCCCGCGCTCGCGAACTCGCAGCGACTCAATCCAGATGGCGAACACGCGATTCTTCTGGCGTTGCGCGCTATCGACAAGGCACAACCTGTCGATCACATGCGTCGGGGTGTCGCGCTGGTCGAGCTCGGTGACTGGTATCTGAGTGGCAGCGTGCTGCCTAGAGGTTTGCAGGCGTATCGGGAGGCGTGGAGGGATTTCGAGCTCGGTGGATCGACTGCAGCTCTCGCCGCACCGCGGCAATTGGGCTATCGGCCGCCCTGGTCGTCTGTCAGTCGCGCCAAGGGGGACCACGACAACATGGATGAGCACTTCGTCGAGGCCAGCTTCACCGTGACCAAAGACGGACGTACAACTGATATCACCGTGTCGGATACCGATGCGACGGAGTCGCAGCAGAAAGCCGTCTTGTCGGCCATCCGAAAGGCTCGTTACGCGCCACGGCTGGAGGACGGGGAACCGGCGGACACGGAGGGTGTGAGGCTTCGAGAGCGGCTGCTGTCGAAAAAGCCGCGGCCCGGATGAGAAGGGGCGTCGTTGGTCACCAGCGCAGATCGTCCAGAGGCTCATCGATAGGAACGGCTTCGATCTGAGCCGCTTCCGCCGATGTCGAAGGTTTGTCGGCAACCACGGCCTCGTTCCTGGCGAGCTGCTGTCCCGCGGGTTGTTCGGGAAACTGCACCAGGAATTTGGCCGCCGCGTCCCGCATTGCACCCACGGTTGCTTGCGTGAGCGGTTTGCTTCCTGACATGCCGAGAGCGAGGGAGTTGCCGTATCCGGTGAGCGTGTAGCTGTCGACTTTCTCGCCTCGTGGGGTGTAGAGATTGATTCGATAACGAATGGTCACGGCGTAGTAACGCCCTTTGGTCTCGCGCGCTGTGACAAATGAATACTGGTCTACGCGCGTCTCGAAGAGTGCCTTGAGGTCCTTGGCCGCGCGGGCCCCCTCCAGGTCCTTGAATTCCTCGACATGGTTGAACAGGTCCTTGAACACGTCCCGCATGAGCCGGACTTCGCCGGGGCCGAGATCGACTTTCCAGTCGATGCCGTAGCGGGTTTCCTGATCGACGTATTTGCGGGTCTCGGCTGGAATGATCAGGCCGACATCCGCCGGGATCGGCACGATGAGCGGTTTGGGCAGGATGGCTTCGGGTTTGATGCTCACATCGCCGCAAGCAGGCAACAGGATTGTCAGCAGGGCGGTGCAGACCGCCTTCATTGCAGGAGTCCGACGAACGTGCCGTTGTTCTGCTCGGTGACCAGGCGCATCAGGTGCGAAAACCGGATATTCGTGAAGGGCGACATTCCGGTCCCTTCCGGAAAGCCGATCGCATGAATGCGGACCGGGCGGCGCCCATTGGCATCCGGTTTATTGAGACGGCCGATGGAGTCCAGCGCCGCCTGGATGGAGTCGCCCGTGAACTCATCGCCGAGGACGAACACGCTCACGCGTTTATCCAGCGCCCAGTAGGTGCGGATCGCCTCTTCCATACCCGGAACCGGGTTGGATTGACTGAATGCATGCCAGCCTTTTGCTGTTGCCCGGATCCTGGCGCGCAGCAACGGTGTGTCGTCCAGCCAGGCGCCCTTGGTGCCGGCGAACATATACGTGCCCTGGTCGTTCATGACCTGCAGGCCTTTGACGTGCGGATACATCCCGAGGATCTCATCAACGATGGCGAGGTTCACGTCCCAATGATTGCGGGTCATGCTGGCGGACGTGTCTATGATGAAAATAATGTATTCGCTGTCGATCGGAATGCCGCCGATGGCTTCGGTGGCGGGTCGGTTCGCGTGGTCCTTGAGAACCCGCAGCATCTCGGTTGTCAGTTTCTGCCTGGCAGAGACCAACTCGGCTTCGATTGTGTTGGTGACGGCGGCTTCCTGTTTGCTCGCGGTGTACTGGCCCTGCTGGCTGCTCAGATCCCCGGACAGATGCTCCAACTTCTGGCGCTCGTGCTGCTGGGTCTCCACGCGGCCTTGCAGTTGACGTTCGAGATCGTCTGATTCGCCGCGGATGACCTGCAGTTGCTGTTGCAGGTTCCTGAGCTGGGCTTGCAGGTTTATGCGGCTCGCCTCGATTTTCGCAGGGCGCGCGTAGTCGGTGAGCACCAGAAGAAGAATGATTGCGCCGAAGCCGCAGCAGATGCAGTCGAGGAACGACAGGCTGAAGACTTCGACGCTGCGGCGGCGACGGGGCACTACGGCCAGTCCTTCGAGGGCATCAGGAGCGCGCCGTTCGTCAGGCGGGCCAGGTTCCAGAAGCGATGCGGGGCCTGGAGATCCCCTTGCATGGGTAACAGGATGGAATCCACGGGGACGCCATCCGGCAACTGCCCTACCGCGTCATCAAACAGCCGCATGCGGGCGCCCGAGTCCACGTATTTGCGCAAACCCGCCGTCTTGCCCTGAGTGGGCAGACCGTCGGTGATCAGAACGATCTGGTCGGGCAGCGGAACGAGGGTTCTGGTCGCGGCGAAGGCGTTGTACAGGCTCGTGCCGTCTGCCGGCACGATCGCATGCAGGTTCGCAAGCCCGCGCGCAAGTTGCGGTGCATCAGCGGCGCCAATCCACTTCCCGGCAAGATCGGGCAACAGCGGCTGTGCCTTGGTGTTGAACGTGTAGATCTGGTACTGGCTGTTGGGCGGTATCTGTGTCGTGAGCCAACTGACTGTGTCGACGGCGCGCCGCCATTTGGCAGCCGTTCGTTTCTGTTCGTCACTGGAGTTGCGCAGGCGCAGTATGGTCACCAGATCTTCGTGCAGCATGCTGGCCGAGACGTCCAGCAGAATCAGGATTCGCTTACCTCGCATCCTGATGCCGGTGATGTAGCGGCGGTCACCGCCCGTATCCCGGAAGCTGCTGACCTGCTGCCCGGGAGGTGTCTTGTCGAGGCTGCCGGCTTCGAGCCGGCGTTTGCCTTCTTCTAGCGAGCGGATATCCGCTTTCAGTTTTTCGATGTGCTCGCGCCTGGCGACGCTGCTCGAGTCGTAGGTAGATAATTGCTCGCGCCGGCTGTCCAGCGTTGCAGCGATGCTCTTGATCCGCACCTGGTCGCTGGCTGTTTCACTTTCTGCTTTCTCGAGTTGATTTCGCAGCACGACGAGGTTGCGCGAGCCGGTCAGCACCTGTTCCTCGACCTGATTGACCTCCGCGCTCAATTCATCGGTGCTGTGCATTCCCTGCACGTCGGCCCGGGCGCTCACGATGGTGTAGAACAGGATGACCGCGCCAAATCCGCAACAAATGCAATCGAGGAAGGAGAGTGTGAATACTTCGACGGTGCGTCGGCGTTCTCGCATATCCGAGCGTCAGGGCTGTTGGGTGGTTGCGGCCACCTCGCCGACTGCGATGAGCGCGAGTTCCACCCCTGGTTCTCCAAGACGCACTCGATCACCGGCGTGTACACGAACTCGTTCTTGCACGCGCTCGCCATTTACGAACGTGCCGAAGGTGCTGTGATCGAGCAGTACCAGTTCGTCGCCATCATGCACGAATGTGCAGTGTCGCCGGGAGACTCCGGCCAGACCTTCCGGAAGCGTGATATGGCGGGCGGTTGATGGAACGGCGGCCGTCCCGGAAGCTATCACGGTGGAGGGGGCGCTCTGGGGTTCAGCGGCGCGGCCGACAATAAGTGATTCGGAGCTGAGCGAGTACGCACGTCCGTCCAACAGCGCGTGCGATGGCGCGGGGCCGCCGGAGCGGCGTTGGCCCAATGGCTCCCGTGCCACGCTGTCTGTCAAAACTGTTTGCGCTTGCAGAGGCAGCCGTCGAAGCAGGCGCACGGAGTCCTCGCCGGTCATGGGCTCGGGCCCCGGTAAATCGAGCAATGACGTCGCTGCTGCCGCAAACCCGTCAGGGACACTTACCAACTCGCAACCGACAAATTGCTCCAGTTGCTGCCGTATACCGGGCAGCTCGGCTACCGTGCGCGGAACGACAATGGCGAGCGGCGCTCCGGCGGGACGCAGTTGATGCAGAAGGCCGACAATGGAGCGGTAGATCGGGTCGGCGGCTTGCGCAAACTGGTCACGAGTGAGGGCGACTTCAAATCGTTCCTTCCCCTTGGTGACGATTGCGACTGCATTTCCGGTGGACGCGGCTTCCTGCGTCGCAGAGGGTATGGCATCGAAGAGTTGTTGCTCTGTTGCAGCATCGTGCAGAGGATCGAAGCGGGTGCGCTTCACCATGGTTGTCGTGATGAGGTCGAGCCATGCCTGGTACAACTCGATGAAACCGCCGCGCTCTGTCAGTACTGACCGTCTGCGGCGGGCCTGGGAGCCTTCGCAATCTACTGCGGTCGCGGCTGCGTGGTGGAGGCCTAGTTCCAGGACGATCGTGTTGCGTTCGGATTGCAGGGCAGCGGTGGTGACCGCGGCGGCGTCTATGAATCCATCAATGGGCAAGCCCAGGCGGCGTACGATGCCCAGCAATGCTTCCAGGCCTATCGATTCCGCTTGGGCGGGGGTCGCGATCCAGATGCGCTCGCCGTCGCGGATCGGTTGTTCTGCCATGCGCGCTTTCAACTCTGCCGCCAGGAGCATTTCGGCGCGCGCGGACGGGATGCGTTGCGTTAGGACAGCGCCGAGGTGTCGGGACGATGTCGCCATGGGTTGGGAGCGGAGTTCGCGCCAGGCATTGGCGCCTGCGGGACTGGTGCCGTTTCCGTTGAACACGGCACTTGGGGCGCTGCTTTGTACGTGCCCGCCTCTGGCTAGCGAGACCGCGCGGTCGTTGAGCTCTATGGCGAAAACGGTCATTGATGCTGGCCTAAATGTCAGTTGGGAAGCTGACGTTGTTATCTGCTGACTGCGAGGGATCGGGCGCTGTGGTTGGGTCGTCGGCTATGGTTGCGGATTCCTCGGGGGCAGAGGGGGCCGGATGCGGGGGCGGGGTTGGCGGGGATGCAGGGCTCGCGGCGTTTGTTGGTACGGGCTGGGCGCTCGCTTGCTCGGCGGCGCGGAGCGTAACGAGCGCCGCTCCCGAGAGGATCACAGCGCTCAGGGTGATCAGCCAGATCGATCGTTTATTCGGCATAGCGCACCACTCGAAAACCTATTGTTGTACTGGCGCCGTCCGCGCCGTCACGCCAGGCCAGTCTCAAATCCGTTGCACTGGCGGACTTCCAATTGGCACCGCGAATGACATGGCGAGTGCCGTCTTGGGGGCCCAGTGGATCGGTGACTGGCGCTGAGTCCACGAATGAGAGGTAGTAGTCGTCGATCCACTCGGAGACATTTCCGGACATGTCGTGCAGTCCCAGGGGTGTTGGCTTGAACTTGCCCACCGGAGCAACGAGTGGGTACTCGTCCCGGTAGCCTGGCAAAGCGGCCGGCACCGAGTTCCCGGTTTCCGCACCGGCCAGATTCCCCACGTCGCTGGTCATGGGAAGGGCATCGCCCCAGGCGTAACGCCGGAACTGGCCGGGCGAAGCATAGCGCGCGGCGTACTCCCATTCGGCTTCCGTTGGCAGGCGGTAGCCGATGGTGACGGGCCGCTTCAGGACATACGTGTCGTTCTTCCTTTCGTACGCGGTTGGAAGGTTGTCGCGCTCTGAGAGCCAATTGCTGTATTCGGCGGCCTCGTTCCAACTGACCTGGCTGACAGGTTGGTCGTCGAGGTCGAGCGAATGTCGATCGATGAACCCCGAGGTATGGTCCGGATGGAACCGCCGGAACTGTTCGTTGGTTACTTCGGTGACACCGAAGTAGAGCGGGCGCTTGAGCGTAACGCGCCGCAAGCCTTCATTGGGGCGGCGGCCCTGTTCCCGCCGCTCGCTGCCCATCGAGAAGGTGCCTGCGGGTATCAATCGCAGCAGGTAGCCGGTCTGGGTGTATACGGTGGATGCCGTCTGCGCCAGGGCAATGGACCGATCGTCGGACACGAGTCGATATTGGAGGGTGCGATCCAGGCCCTTTGCCGGTGTGACTGTGCCGGTGTAGGTTATCCAGCCTTCCTTGCGCACCTCGATGCGATGTTCTATTGCGGATAACTCCAATGACTGTGGCGTGCGACCCCGGTCAACTCCATCGACCGAAAGCTGCGCGCCGTCCGGCTCGCCCTGTATGGTTACCCGGGCTCCCACGGCCTCGAGCTTTGCATCGAGCCTGAGCCTCTTGCCAGGGTCTGCGAACAACGGGCGGGTCCAGGTCGCGTAGCCCGGCGAGTTGACGACCAGCTCGTGTTGGATTCCGGCAGGGAGGTCAACTTCGATGGGGGTTTGCCCTCGATGGACGCCGCCGACGGTCACTGCGGCACCGGCGGGCACGGAGGTCAGGGTGAGATGTGCATCAGGCTCGCCCAGGGTAATGGGACCGATGTTCAGTGCCTCGCCCGCTTTGAGGACGACGCTGCTTTCCCAGGTTTTCAGGTTCGGTGCCGAAATACGAACCCGTCTCACTCCGGAGGGCACGTCTACGACCGTTGGTGTCATGCCGCTGTCAACTCCATCGACAGCGACATGCGCGCCCCCTGGAATCGCTGAGATCTGCAGCGTGCCCCATGAAGGCTGCAAGACGGCCTTGAGATCCTGGCGAACGCCCGCCCCCTCGATCACAACCGACGCGATGTAGTCAACATAGCGTGGAGCACTGAGTGTGATGGTGTGGTTGCCGGGGGACATTGTGATTACGCCGGGTACGCTACCCGATTCGACACCGTCAATGTTGACCGTCGCTGCGACATCAGCGGTGTCGATGCGTAGGGTTCCGGGTAGTTTTGCCAATCTCAGGCGGGCACTTGCAGGTGCATTGTTACCGACCGCGATGCTTACCTGCGCGGGCCTGTATCCATCATGTTCGGCGCGGATGACGTGTTGACCCGGCAGCAATAACAGATGTCCGCCGGTGTGTATCGACAACAAGGTGCCGGGCACATGCACCCGCGCGTCTTTCGGTTCGATATCCAATGCCACGGAGTTGAGTTGTGACACCACGCCGATCACCGCTAACGCGGCGACCGCTACAGCGGCAATAAGCAGCCAGAACCTGCGGGTTCGTGGTGCCCGAGGTGGCTTAGCCCTGGCGGCTGGCGCGCGCTGCGCGCGGGCCTGTGCTTGTGCGGCGTTCTGCTGCCGGGCGGCCGCAGCTTCCAGCTCAGCGGGTGATGCAACGCGCGGCGCTTGGATCAGTAACTCTTCGTCGCCGTCTCCATGAGCCAGCGCCGAGACAGCCCCGGCGGGCGAGATCGTGGCATTGCCTGCGAGGTGGCAGACTTCGAGTCGAAGCAGGGTGCGCGATACGTCGGTGACGACGATCTGAGCGTCGCCCACTGCAAAAACGTCATGGCGCCGCAAATCGCGCGGGCTCGCTGACAGGCGCCCGTTGAAGCGTACTTTGGAGTCATTGATGGGATGTGCGATCCACACTCCCTTGCGCCGGTCGATCTGGACAGCGGCTCCCGGGCGCGCACCCGGGACGACAATGTTGGCCCCTTCCCCTCCAATTGTAGGGGTCTCGCCGAAAATGCGATCTCCGATAGGCTCGCGAACACGTACCTGTGCATACGTGCTCGCACTCGTCAGAGCCGTATCAGTCATGCTCTTGCCTGTGGACGGAGTGTCCTCGAGGTCATGCCTTTATCAGATTGGATCCGAGCAGGTGACCTTGATCGTCTGTGTGTCCTGGCCGGGTGCCACGGTGATCTCCCGCCTGACGTCACGAAATCCGTATCGAGTTCCGACGACAGTGTACTTTCCGGGACGCAGCTCGATATCGCGTCGGGCGAACGACCCGAAGGAGCCGATGCTCGAGATGACGACCTGGGTGGAGTTATCGGATAGCAGTGACAGCCGGACGGGTTTGTCAAAGCCGGGCAGCAATATTTCCAGCCGGGCGATCTGCGAGCGAATCACAGGACCCTGGGGACTCTGCGCCCGTGCTGTCTCCAGGAGTGCACGTGCATCTTCTCTTACGCCGGGTGCAGCGAGTCTGTCAGGACGATCCAGAAGCTGCTGCAATCGGCCGGAAAGATCCGCGCGGGATATTGTACGTGCCTTGCCTTCTTGTGCGAACGCGAGTGACGCGTCCGCTGCGAGGACGTCCTCGTAAACCCGCTCTGCCTCTTCCCAGCGCTCCTGCGCTTCCAGTCCAACAGCGCGCTGGCGCATCGAGGCGAAACCGCGCGCCGTGAGTGCAGCGCCGACACGCCTCAAACCCTCGGACGCCTCAGCACCATTCGGCTTGAGGGCTCGCGCTTTGACGAAGGCATCGTGGGCTTCATCCAGGCGACCCGCGCCCAGCGCGGCGAAACCGGAACCAACGGCCTTCGCGTAGTTGTCGTCGCCAAACGCTGCGTTGGCACGCGCCTGGCCCGCTCTTGCAGTAGCGTTGCCAGGGTCTAAGAACAGGGCCTGGCTGTAGTCTTGGGCTGCTCGGGCGTAGTCGTGTGCGGCCTCTGCGTTCTGTGCATCGGCAAGGAGCGGGAGCAGAGCGTTCAAGTTTTGCGCTCGACGTAGACCGTCCGACGCCCGTCTGTCGGTTGGATTGATGCGCCGAGCGAGGTCGAACGCCTGGCCAGCAACTTCCTGCTGGCCTGCGCCCAACGCTTTCTCACCTGCAGCGACTTGCGTTGACAGCGCCTGCGGCGCTCTGCTCTCGACGGTATCCAACAACTTCATCGCTGCGGTCAGGCGCTCCTGTGCGACGCGAGGATTGCCCGCGTCGTATGCACCAACCGACTCCGCGGCGCGCATTTTCGCGGTCGCGAATTCACGGCCGCCCCAAGCACCCGCGCCACGGGCCTCAAGGGCCGCAAGTCTGGTATCGAATGTCTGCCGCATCTCGCGGAGGCGTTGCTCATCGCCGGCACTGGCCGCTGGCGTGCTCGCGTTCGTCGGTGTCGACGCTATCGCGCGTGGCGCCCGCGTCCCCGTCGCATATTGCGTTGCCGCCGTCCCGGACCGCGCTGTCGCTGATGAGCCTGTGGCGGATTGTGCGGTGGTGTCTTCGGGAGAGGCGCCGGATGCCGCCGAGGACGGCACGACTGGAGTAGTTGGCGTCGATGAAGAGTCTGGCGTTAGTGCTGCTTTCAGTGGCGCGACCACTGCGGCCACTTCGGGCGGCAGTGCTTGAGTGTCGAAGCGCGGCAGCCAGAAGTACACGGCGGCGGCTCCGCCGGCGAGCAGGCCCATAAATACCCAGGGCCACCGACGCGCACGGATAGGTTCGAGCCGCGCTACCTTCGGCAGGCCATCGAGTGGGATATCTCCCCATGTTGCGTGCATTGGTCCTGCGTGGACCGGATTCGCATAGGTTCCACGCGGCACTGCCGCTGGGTGCGCCACGGGTTGCATTCCTGCGGCGTGGGCAGCCGCCGGCTGGGCGGGCGATGGGGCGGCCGGGGAAGGGCTCCACAGTGGGTGGGCGGACGACGCTGTGTGACCGCCCGCTGGATGCGCGGGGGCTGGGTGACCCGGTGTTGGCTGTGCTGCGTAGGGTGCGTGCCCGGGTGTTGGTTGCCCGGGCGGGGCAGGCCACGGGGTTGGTTGCGCGGAAGCGGGATGCCCGGCGGTTGGGTGTGCGTATGGTGCATACGCAGCGGATTGCTGTGCAGAGGCGGCATAGCCGGGCGGCGGCTGTGCGGAAGGGTTAGTCCCCGGCGTTGGCCGTGCGACGGTTGAGTGGCCCGCGACTGGCGTGTGCGAAGGTGTTGGCTGCGCGGAAACGGCATGCGGGGGCGCTGCGCTTGAGTGCCCGGGCACCGGCGCGTGCGAAGACGTTGGCTGGGACGAGGGCCAGGGCAACGTTTGGTCAGTCGCCCAATGCGTGGTTGCTGGTTGCCCAGGTGTCGCATGCCACGGTGCTGATTGCGCGGTTCCGGTGCGCGATGCCGCGGGCGTCGCTGATGACGTTCCAGGCGAGTGCGCCTGCGACGGAATCGGCTGCGTCTGGTCCGCCGCCGCTGACATCGGGGCTGTGGTCGTTGCGTGTGGCGGGCCTGGGTACGCCGAGGAGGCCGGAGTCGAGTTTCCCTCGCGCGGCCACTTGGGCTTTGAGGGCGTCGAAGGAGCTGACGTTTGCGCTGAGGCAGCAGATTTGGGTGCCGCGGTCGTTGCATTCGGTGCTGCTGGGGGCGCGAACGCCGATAGCCCGGCCGACGATTGGTTTGCCCACGGCGGTGAGCCTGTCGATTGGTTTGTCGCGGATTGCGACGTGGGCTTCGAGGATGCCGCGCGGGCGGCTGCCACAATCGCAGCTGCCTCGGCGGGTGTCAGCGGCGTTGGATGTGTCGGTTTCGGTTGCGCTGCGGACTCGGCGGCTGCGCGTTCGAGCGCTGCGTCGATGCGAGCTAATGCTTCCGCGCCGGATCGCCGGGGCGAGCGAGTGCTGCCTGCGGGCGGGTTTGGGGCGCTCGCTGCCGGGCCGCCGGTGGGTGCTGGGCCCGGGGCGCTGGGTGCGTGGCTGCCGCTGGGCGCGTGGTCGCTGTTGGATGCGTGGCCGCTGCCGGGTGCGTGGCTGCGGCTGGGTCCGTGGTTGCTGCCGGGTGCGTGGCTGCCGCCGGATGCCTGGCCGCCGTTGGACGTCGGGCCGCTGGCGGCGGCGGCTGGGGTTGGGCGGCTGCGCTCTCCCGCGCCGCTGCTGGTTGCGGGTTCGTCGCTGGATCCTAGGCGGCCATTGGCTAGCAGGCCGGTGGTGGCTCCTGGGGCTGGGCTGCGGACGCCCGCACCGCTGCTGGTTGGGGCGCCGTCGCTGTCTCTTGGGCGGCGGTTGGCTACCGGGCTGTCGCTGGGTCCTGGGCTGCCGTTCGATATCGGGTCGTCGGCCGGCGTTAAATCCTCCCTGCGCCTTCCGCGTCTGTCGGAAGTGGCTCGCCTGTCCTGCGATTCACGCGTCCATACGACCTGGTTCGCCCGTGCGTCAGGCGTGTTGGTCGCGGTCGCTCGCGCTGCTTGCGCATTCCCAGCGTCAGGTGAGGACTGCGAGGATTCTGCCTGCGACGCCGCTGTGGAGATTGACGCTGTCGGCACCGGCGGCGAAACGTTCTCGAAATCAAATGTCAGTGTGTCATTGAGCGCGGCATCTAATTCGTCTATGACCTCGCGCATCGTGCGCGGCCGCCGCTTGGGGTCCTTTGCCAACATATGCATCACGAGTGCGCCGAGCAAAGGCGGGATCTGCCGTGTCGGAACGAGGGTTGGCACTCGTTCTTCCATGGCACGCTTCTTATCGAAGTGGGGGTAGTACGGCGGGTAGCCTGACAACAACTCGTACGCCAGCGCCCCGAGACCGTATATATCGTCGGCGGTTGTTGGTGGGTCACCGCGCAACTGAGCCGGGCTCGCGGTAAATGGCGAGAAGCCGTGCCTGTTGGTATCCCGAGTTGCCGTGGTCGCCGATCCCGACGCTTGGGCGTCTGCCGCCGTCACGGCCGTTTCGGCGACACCGAAATCCGCCAGGCGCGCGCGGCCTCGTGCGTCGAACAGGACGTTACCCGGCTTCAAGTCCCGATGGATGACTCCACACTCGTGTGCATGCTCGAGCGCCTGGGCAATCTCCAGGAGTACGGGAATGATTTCGAGGAAGCCCGCGCCGCGCAGGCGACGGAGATCGCCACCGGACGCGAGCTCCATCGGCAGAATCATTGCGTCGCCAGAGCGTTCTGGCGGAAACACCTTGAGGATGGACGGATGATCGAGCCGGCTTGCAATTGCGTACTCGTGCTCGAGAGCACTCCATGCCTCGGCCTGATGTGCGGTGGGATTCAGTACTTTGAGGGCGATGTCGATCCCCCGTATACCATCGTGCGCGCGCCACACTTCGCCCTGCCCGCCCGCGCCCAGCTTATCCAGCAGCGTGTAGCGCGCATCCAGCTTTCGACCCTTGATCGTTGCAACGGCCTCAGTCATATCTCACTGCTTCGTTCAATGCGCCGGATCCAGCGCCACCGGCTGGACCTGCGGCAAGGGTGCACCGACCGAAGAGGCATCCGCCGGCGCAGGCGTGCCCACCGCGCCATTCTCTTCCAAATACATTTGGTGCAACAGCTTGCGCCATTCGCGGTATTGCTCCTCGGCAGTTCCGGTCAATTTCAGCGTCCGTCCTTCCACATCGACAACTTGAGAGGCCACTTCGTTCTGAAATGACTCCGAGAGTTCCTTCAAGGCCTGCGCATGCGTCTTGGCATCCGAATACTTCTTCAATCCGGACAAAATCGACGCGGCGCCGCCAATTGCGCCCGCGGTGCGCACGGCGCCCTCGATTCGCCGGCAGTTGTAGTCATAAGGACTGCACTGCTGCGGGACGAAGACGCTCGCAAGGACTGCCGCTGCACCAAGATAGGTCCGCGTCCGAGCCTTGTTCAGCGTGCGCTGCTCCTTCTCGATTTCCTCGAAGCTGGCGCGCCGCCATTGCCCGTACGAGTCGCTCATCTGGTCTGCAAAGTTTGCATAGTACCCATTCACGGTATCCACAACGCCCGAGTCCCGTTCGCGTATACGATCGATTCGCGTGCTGATCGGATCGTCTGTCGCCGGCAAGCGTGCAACCCTCAGCAAGCCCTTCTGGTCGTGGTCGAGGTAGCCATCCATCGCTTGCGGCGCTAAATCGCTGGCAAATTCGAGCTGTGTGACGCGACGAATATCGCGACGACTCTGAACAACGAGCGCCTCGCGCACAGCTAGCATGTCGTTCGCCACCTCCGAATAAACGTTCTGAAACGGATCGCGTGCCCTCAAGGAGGCATCTGTCTTATAGGAGCCCGTGTCTGCCGAGCTCTCGTAACGCTTATTGTTGATCCACACCCGTCCCGTGGAGTCCTTGACCGTAACCTGTAGAGCAAGCTTCGCTCCTGTAGATTCCGTGATTTTGCCTGATATATGGACATCAACGAACTGCACGCTCTCTGGAACTACACGAACCGCGCCCCATTGACCAGATGCCTCCAATGTCCCGCGCAACATCGTTGCAACATAACGTGACTCCGCATGCCGGATATCGGGGTAAATGCGCTTTTTGTTCAGCGCCTGTTCATCTTTCGCAATCTCGGACGGTATGCCGGGATCAAACGCATGCACTGCCACATCAAGCAATTCGTCTGCGGGAATTTCGTGGTCGGCCTGAGTTGCATTGATTTTCGGCAGGGGTCTGGTCTCGTGAACGACGCAACCGACCGTTAACGCGGCCAGCGCCGCGCAGCACAGCGTCGCTCGGAGCAATCGTCCGATCTCAGTCACTCGAATCTCCAGTGACCTCACCCTCCTGGCGTGTTCTTTTTGTATTCAACATATTCCTTCCACAGCTTGTCCTTCAGCTCTGGATCCGTTTCCTGCTCGGCTGCCTTGCGCAGGCGGCGCGCGATTACATCGTCGTCGTTGCCGTCGGGAATTTCGGTGGCGACCGCCCCGTTGCCGCGAGCGTTCCCAGCTGCACCGGCGGCTTTGTCGGATTTCAGATCGCCGCTGCGAGCTGATGGGGAATCGGTTGCTCCCCGATGCGAGTCGGAGGACTTGTGGGGAAGCTCAGTGGCTGCAGTTTCGGCTGCCTCGCCGTTCTGATTGCGATCGGGTTTTGGGTCACTATCCACGGCCGCCACGGTCGTGACGGTGGCCTGGCGGGCATCGCGTTCCCGGGCAATCTGTTGCCGCTCCTTGCGCAGTTGCTCATCGAACGAGCCAAGCGAGTCGTTGAGGCGTTCATCGAGGGCCGCGCGACGTTCGTCGGATGTTTGCGGGCGGTCGGGTGGTACGGCTGACCCGTCTGCTGCGTTGGCTGAAGCGCCGCCGCCGGCGGATGCCTGAGCGCCTGGTGATGAAGCGCCGGCTGCAGATGCCCCACCGCTAGCCGCTACACCGCCGCCGTTAACGGATGTCCCTGGGCCCGCCGTTGCACCTGCGCACGCGGATGCCTCAGCGCCAGGTGGGGCACCTGTGTCGGTCGGCGTCGCTTGCGGCTTTGCCGCGGGCTTCGCGGCGGTGGTCGATTCGGGCTGTGTAGGTTTGGAGGCGCATCCGCCCGTTGCAGCTACGAATCCGCCAATGGCGGCTAATGCGGCTACGGTCAGGAAGGGGCGCGGGGTACGGTGCATTGCGGAAACTCATTTCCTTGCGGACTTGATCTGTGCGACTGCGGGGTGGCTGAACTCCACGTCGTCGCTGCCAGTGAAAAAAGTACGAAGCTGGCTTGCCATGCGATTGCAGGCGGTTCCTTGCACGCGCGCTATGAAGGGCAAGGGGACCAGTGCGCCTATGATGGCCGAGGTTCCCGTCACGTTTGTGCCGACGATACCTGCTGTCTTCGCTTGTTTGAGATCCCAGATGGTGGCCTCGTAGTTGGATTCTTTTTCCCACCATCCGAAGCCGATGCAACCGGCAGCGCCGGGTGCGGCTCCGCACGCGAGGCTGCCTCCGCCGTCGGTTTTCTGTGTGCCGCCGTCCAGCCAGACGACGTAACGTACGCCTGATTCAGCGACTTTCTCCGCAACGCCCGGCCGGGTCAGTAGCGCGGCGACAGCCTCCGGCCTGGACGGAGCGGTTCCAGGTTCGAACCACGGGAACATTGCATCGGTGAATTGCTCGTCCGTGCGCATTGCAATCGCACCGTCACCGTGACCGGCCAATCCACCAGCGACGCAATCGATGAATCCGTCCTCGGCGCTCGCTCCCTCTACCTGGGGCTTTGCGAGTATCACCACTGCTTCGTCCTTCTGAATCTTAGTATGCAGCTCTCGAGATTCTTCCACGCGGGATTGCATGCATCCTGACGCGAGAGCGAGGAGCGCGAAGGCGGACGCAGACTGAGACCCTGTCTTTAGGCCGTTCATGGCTGTTCCCCATTCGGCAATATGGGCAAGCCGTTCTGCTCCTCAGCTTGCCTCCCTTCCGAGTATGCCACCGCTGCAGCGAATTTTGACTGCACGCGGCGGACGCGCATTGAGCGATGTCAATGTGCCGTTCCCAACCGCCTTCAACGTCCGGGCGCACCCGGATTGTTCTGACCGCTCACGCCGTTAGCAACCACGCCAACGAAGAGAGCGGCCAGAACGTGCTTTCCTTTGCCGTAGCCTCCTGAACGTGCTTCCTTGCCGCGGCCTCCTGAACAGGCTTCCTTTGCCCGGCACTCCTACCCCTACCCCTACTTGGGTTGGACCACGACGGTCTTGCCGGAAAGCGCGTCGAGATTGACGGTCAGCTGGCCGTTGCCGGATACGGTTCCGGAGCTTTGGCCTGCGATGACGTCAGTGGCTGTCTGGCCCGCCAGCGATGACGAGGGTATCCCCGGGGGAACCTGCGTGAGATCGACCTGGACGGCGGTGCTGCCGCGCCCGTAGTTGAGCGCCGTGACTGCCAGCTTGGAGTCGGGGAGCTTCATCACGAGGACGGCGACCGATTTATCGCTGACCGGCGGGACGGCGAGCATGGTGCCTTCGGCGATACGGTATTGCTTGCGCGCGGCGAGCATCTTCTGGATCTGACTCGCGAACGAGTTGGGCGACTTGAGCTGATCGGGCACGGTGCCGTAGAGCGCCTGGGCCTTCGGGATGCCGAACTGCGACTTGGTCGCTCCGGAATTCGTGCCCATCACGTCCACTCCGCCGCGATCAATCCAGCGCCAGTCGCCGCCGGCGGTCAGGTTGTTAGGGACGCTCGACGCTGGTATGGGCAAGGCTCCCACCATGTCCCAGGCCGAGAGTGCGAAAACGCCCGGGATCATGGCGTTGGCGTGAGCAACAAGGAGGTGTCCCTTCTGGATGAGCGCAACCTGATCCGGCGTGGCGTGGTAAGGGTCCTTGATGCCAAGTGCCGGAGCAATGAAGCCGGCGTACGTGGTCGCGACTCCATCCTGCGCGGGCCGGTACAACATGTTGTAGGGCGCAGCAGCACCCGCGACACTCGTGCGCATTGTATCAAGTACCTTGTTCTTGAGATTCCCGCCGTTCAGGTTTTGGCCCTCGTACTGGAAGTCGCCATGCGAGCCCAGCTCGAAGAGCTGGAAGGTGATCTCGTCGTGGTTCTGCAGGTCGTGGACCAGTGTGCCAGCCTGCACGCCCGCATCCAGCAGGAAGTGATGCCCGAGCCGCAATGGCAGCACGTCACCGTTGATCAACGCGTACAGGCACTCTGCGCGGGTGAAGAAGTCGTAGGACAGGTCAGGGCCGTTCGGGGAGAATTGCTTCAGTTGGGCGAGTGGAGCGGCAAACTCCTGGTAGGTAAACCCGCCG
>JAQGOF010000165.1 GCA_028293745.1 Gammaproteobacteria bacterium
GAATCGGCCGTGCTATCGCGACACGACTGGCGGAACAGGGTGCCCGGGTCGTGATCTCATCTCGCAAGGCGGAGGCCTGCGAGGCGGTGGCCGCGGCAATCAATTCGGCCGGCTCGCCGGGTCGCGCGATTACGCTTCCCGCCAACATCTCGAGCAGAAGCGATCTGCAGCAGCTGGTACGGGACACCCATCAGGCGTTCGGCAAAATTGACATTCTGGTTTGTAACGCCGCCACCAGCATCCACTTCGGCGCACTGTCGACCATCACGGATGACGCCTTCCGCAAGATATTGGAGAACAATCTGCTGTCTACGCATTGGCTGGTCAGCATGGTCGCACCAAAGATGATCGAACGCCGCGAGGGCGCCATCATCATCGTGTCTTCCATCGGTGGGCTGCGCGGATCCGCAACACTGGGCGCTTACAACATCTCAAAGGCCGCCGACCTGCAGCTGATGCGGAATCTTGCCGTTGAGCTCGGCCCCCACAACATCCGCACCAACTGCATCGCACCCGGGCTGATTAAAACAAATTTCTCCCGGGCGCTCTGGGAGGACGAGGCGAATCTCGCATCGGCCCTGAAGAGTCTGCCGCTGGGACGTATAGGCGAGCCTGACGATATCGCTGGGGCTGCCGTGTTTCTTGCGTCCAACGCGGGAAGGTATGTAAACGGCGAGACGATCGTCATCGACGGCGGACTCACCATTTCGGCGGCCGGAATCTAACCACACCTCCATGCAATACATATCTGTTCAAGAGGCGCGCAACGCAGACGGATTACGGCTGGCCGTGACGGCCGGCGTGCCCGGCCCGTGGAGCGAGTCGGCCAAGCAGATCTTCGGATACAAGCGGATCCGCTACCTGCCGGTCGCCCAACATTTGAATGGCCCCAACGCCGAGCTGCAATCCTGGTCGGGGGAGCGAAACGCGCCGGTAGCCATCTACGGCGGCGAGGCACCCAGGACGCGCTGGAGCGATATCCTGGAGCTGGCTGAGCGGTTGGCTCCCTCCCCGGCCCTTCTGCCCGCTGATCCCGAGGAAGCCGCTGCCGCCCTTGCTGTGTGCGGCGAGATTTGCGGCGAGTGGGGCTTTGGCTGGTGTCGTCGTTTGCTGTTGATCGATCTGACACGCACACTCGCCCCCGTAGACGATCTCACGGCAGGTATCCAACGGGAGTATGGTTACGAGGCGGGAGTGAGCGCCCGAGCCGCAGTACGTGCCGCGCAGGTATTGGAGCTCCTGGCCAAGCGATTGCGCACCCAACGTGATCAGGGGAACTCGTTTCTGAGTGGGCCTCAATTCGGCGCCTGCGATCTGTATTGGGCGTGCTTTTCCCTGATGATCCGGCCCATCGCGCAGCACCTGGCGCCGATGCCGGACAGTGTCCGCCAGTTCTACTCGAGTCCGCATCCCGTGCTTGAAGCCGCGCTGGATAACGCTCTGATCGAGCACCGGGACCTGATGTTCGCACGATATCTCAACACACCACTGGACTTTTGAAGCACCCTGGGCACGAGGACGCTGAGCGCATGATCGATGTCTACTACTTTCCGAGTCCGAATACCTGGAAAGTGACGATCATGCTGGAGGAATGCGCACTTCCGTATCGCATCATTCCAATCGATACACTGCAGGGCGAGCAGCGTTCCCCCGAGTTCCGCCGCATCAGTCCGAACGCCCGGGTTCCCGCAATCGTTGACCACGACACGGGTGCCGCGCCCCTCTCGGTGTTCGAATCCGGCGCCATTCTCGTATACCTCGCCGAAAAGAGCGGTCAACTGCTGCCCAAAGGAGCAGCGCAACGGGCGCACACCCTGGAATGGCTGTTCTGGCAGGTTGGCGGACTCGGCCCGATGGCGGGCCAGACCCACTATTTTCGCCGCAGCGCCCCAGAGGCATTCGGGATTGGCACGCTCGCGCGATTCGCAAAAGAAACCCGTCGCTTGTATGGCGTTCTCGACGCACAGCTGGCGGCTGCGGACTTCATCACCGGCGAATACAGCATCGCCGACATCGCCTGCTGGAGTTGGGTCTGGTTTCACGAGCTGCATCTGCAGGACCTCGCGGAATTCCCGAATGTCGGCCGCTGGTTTGCGGCCCTGGGTGCGCGGCCGGCAGTGCTGGCCGGCCGCCGTGTAGGCCTGGAACTGGTGCCAGAGGAACAACGCGGCATTCTCGAGCGGAGTGATTCAACCAGTGGCTACGTGCGCCAGCGCGCTACATCGGGGACCCCAGTATGAGACTTTCGATCAATCCATTTCTCATGGAGACCTGGTTCAACAACGACATACTGCCGGTGCTGGATCTCATCGCGCTGGCGGACAGAAAAGGTATCGATGCCGTCGATCTGCCTGAGCACGTAGTAATGGGAACGCGTGACCTGGCCGATTACCCCTACGCGCCCACCCCCGAAGCGCGCGCGGCGATGTTCAACGAGCGAACGGATTTCCCCGAGCCCATTGTGCTGCTGAGCGTGATTGCTGCCATGACCCGTCGGATCAGACTATCTACCGGCATACTGATGGCCAACTTACGGCCGGCGGCGCTGCTTGCAAAGCAGGTGGCCACGTTGGATGTCCTGTCGGGTGGGCGGGTGGAACTGGCGATCGGCGTCGGCTGGCAGAAGATCGAGTACGAGGCGGAGGGAATTCCCTGGGAGGGGCGCTTCGGACGCCTGGTCGAGACTGCGCAGGCCTGCAAGCTCCTGTGGACTCAGGCACCAGCCACGTTCGCGGGCAAACACATTGCCTTCGAAGACATCTACTGTCTGCCGTTTCCCAAACAACTCGGCGGCCCTCCCCTCATGTTCGGGATCGGCCCGTCGGAACTGAACATAGAGCGCATGGCACAGTCGGCCGATGGCTGGGCACCCTTGGGAGTCCCGCTGGACGTGGTAGCGAAGGGATTGCAGGGCATCAAGCGCCGCATGACAGAGATTGGACGTGATCCTGACACTTTCCGTCTGCGCCTGAATCCAACACCCGTATTTACAGACGGGAAGCCGGACATAGACGCCACGTTGGCCGGCATTCCGCAACTGGCGCAGATTGGCTGCACTGACGTCGATCTGTACATTCCGGCGTATTGCCGCGGTCCTGACGAGTTCGAGCCGCTGCTGGACAAGTATCTTCGCTACCATGCCTGATCATCTGGAGCGCTGGGAGTCTGATCATGGGCCTACTCGATGAGCGCGCAAAACTCAACGGCAAGGTCGCCGTCGTTATCGGCGGCGCCGCCGGAATCGGTGAAGCTGTCAGCCTCTCGCTGGCGGAGGCGGGTGTCGATCTTGCCATTTGTGATCGCGATTCCGTCGCACTCGCGGCGACGGGCGCGACCGTCAGCAAACTCGGACGACGCGTATATACGGCGACGGCCGATGTACTGAATCCTGAGCAGATCGAATCCTTCTACGCAGGATTCAGCAAGCATTTCGACCGGCTGGATATCCTGGTGAACCTTGCAGGCGGCGTGACACGGCGCAACTTCATGGATACGACGCCGGAGCATTGGGAACACGACATTCAACGTAATTACCGGTACGTGCTGCAGTCCATCCAACGCGCTGTGCCGCTGATCCGCAAGGGCAGCCGCGGCGGCAGCATCATCAATTTCACTACCATTGAAGCGCATCGCGGTGCCGGAACTTTTGCCGTGTATGCAGGCGCGAAGGCCGGTCTCGAGAACTTCACTCGTGCTATCGCCGTGGAGCTCGGCCCTGAACGCATTCGCGTGAATACCATAGCGCCCGATCAGACGCCCAGCATGGGAAACTGGAATGCCATGCGTGAATCCGGCTTGAAGGAGCTCGAAGCGCTGCCCGCAGGCTACATCGAAGCGGCCTGGAGGACCTACATTCCGATGCAGGTACCCCCTCCCACCCAGGAGTTGGGCAACGCAGTTCTGTTTCTGGCGAGTGAGCTGTCAGCGTACATCACGGGAATCACCTTGCACGTTGACGGCGGATGCAAGGCGTCAATGGGATTCAACAATTGGCCTCATGGCGACGGCTGGGTGCCGATACCGTTGGCGGGTACGCTGCCGCGCATGTTTGGGAAGATCGACGCGCCATCCGAACCAAATGACTAGGCCACCGGACTGCTGCTGCTTCTGCGCTGCGTGCGCAGTGGTGCATGACGGTGGCGTGTCTGCATCTGCCGCCGCGGCGCTACACTGTTACCACGAGCTTGCCAATTGCCTGGCGGTCTGCGAGCCGGCGAATCGCCAGCGGGCCCTCACTTAGAGGAAATCGCTCAGACACCAGCGGCCGTATCGCGCCGCGCTGGTGCAGCTCGAGCAGCTTGGAACTGTTCTGCCTGTGAAGCTGCGGATTGCGCTCCACCCAAACGCCCCAGAATACTCCCACGATGGAACATCCCTTCAACAGCGCAAGATTCCACGGCGGCGCGGGAATGCCCGCTGTGAAGCCGATAACCAGGTGCCTGCCCCCGAAGGCGAGACTGCGCAGCGCCGGCTCCGAATAGGCCCCGCCAATCGGATCGTACACAACGTCCACTCCCCCCGGGCAATGCTGTTTGATCTGGCCCGCGAAATATTTTGGATCGAAGGATCCGGTGGGATAAATCAACACTTCGTGCGCGCCATAACGCCGCGCGACTTCTCCCTTTGCCGTGGACGAGACTCCCGCCACGACGCGCGCGCCCAAGGCAACACCGAGCTCGATAGCAGCGGTTCCTACTCCCCCGGATGCCCCAAGTATCAGCAACGTCTCGCCAGGCTTCAATGCCGCCCGATCCACCAGTGCGTGGTAGCTCGTTCCGTAGGTGACTTGAAACGCTGCAGCTTCCTCGAACGCCATGGTGTCTGGAATCAACGTACATTTGGCCGCAGGGGCCACCGCGAATTCAGCCAGTCCGCCCCAATGAAGTACAGCCATCACGCGCTGTCCGGGCACGATGTCCGTCACATCCGCCCCGATGGATTCGACCACACCAGCGATTTCTACACCGGGCGCAAACGGACGCTCGGGCTTGAACTGATACCGATCCTCGATGATCAGCACATCCGGATAGTTGATCGCGCAAGCCCGAACGGCGATTTGAACTTCTGCGCTGCCGGGCACCGGCTGCGGTACTTCGCCGACGCGTAGCGTTTCCGGCCCGCCGGATTGGTAACTCAACAGCGCCTTCACGTGCTATCTCCGGGAGAGACCGCGCCGGAGCCCACCGCTGGCCAGCGGTTATTTGCTCCCACGTAAAGCGCTTCGCTGCGACTCAGGACCGCCGCTGTGCCGCCGGTCTTGGCAGGATCGGTCCCCTCATACCGTTTGAGCTCGAGTCTGCCGATCTGATTGCGATGCACCTCATCAGGGCCATCGGCCAGCCGCAATAGCCGCGCCGTTGCGAATGCCGCGCCCAGGAAGTGATCATCGTTCGTTCCCCCTCCGCCAAACGCCTGGATGGCCCAATCGATGATTTTCTGCGCCATGAGGGGGGCCGCGACCTTGATCATTGCAATTTCCTGGCGGGCCTGCTTGTTGCCGACGTGATCCATCATCCAGGCCGCCTTCAAAGTGAGGAGACGCGCTTGCTCGATTTCGATCCGCGCCTCGGCAATGCGCTCCAGCGTCACGGTCTGATCCGCCAGAGCTCTACCAAAACTGACGCGCAGCGTGGTGCGGCGGCACATGCGCTCCAGTACGCGCTCCGCGAGTCCAATCAATCGCATGCAGTGATGGATACGTCCGGGTCCCAAGCGCCCTTGCGCAATTTCGAAACCTCGTCCCTCGCCTAACAGAATATTCTCTACGGGCACCCGCACATCGTCCAACCACACCTCTGCGGCTCGATCGGGAACAGCGTAATAGCCCAGAACAGGCAGGGCCCGCACAACCTTCACTCCCGAAGTCGCCTTCGGTACCAGAATCATGGACTGTTGCTCATGGCGGTTGGCCGCGTTTGGATTTGTCTTGCCCATGACAATGAGAATCTGACAGCGCGGATCAGTCGCGCCCGTCGTGTACCATTTGCGACCGTTGATCACGTAGTCATCACCCTCCCTTTTGATGGTAGTAGCGATGTTGGTGGCATCGGACGATGCCACTTCCGGCTCGGTCATTGCGAAGGACGATCGAATCTCGCCCCGCAGCAATGGCACGAGCCAGTGCTTCTTCTGGGCTTCGCTGCCGTAGCGATGCAGAGTCTCCATGTTGCCGGTATCGGGCGCGGAACAATTGAACACCTCCGGCGCGAGAAGCGACCGGCCCATGATCTCGCACAGCGGCGCGTAGTCCAGATTGTTCAAGCCCGCGCCGTATTCGGGATCGGGCAGAAACAGGTTCCATAATCTCGCCGCGCGTGCGATGGGCTTCAACTCTTCGGTTACGGTATTGACCACCCATGGGCCATTGCGCTCGGCTTCGAGATAGAACCGCTGCTCGTTCGGATAGACATGTTCGCTCATGAATGTCAGCAGCCGCCCGCGCAACTCCTGCACCTGCGTGCTCATCGTCAGGAATTCCATTATTTGCTCGCTCTGATCTTCTGCAGTGAACGACTCAGCCGCGGATGATGGCGCCGCTCAACGCAGCGCCCGCCGCAGGATCTTTCCGGATGCCGTCTTTGGCAATTCCTCCCTGATCTCGACACAGCGGGGATATTTATACGCCGCCATCCGCGTGCGGCAAAACTCCACCAAGTCCTGAGGATCAACCTTCATCCCCGTTTTCAGGCTGACAATGGCTTTGACAGTTTCGCCTCGGTACTCATCTGCGATTCCCACCACCGCCGCTTCACGTATCGAGGGGTGTGTGTACAGCACGTCTTCCACCTCGCGGGGCCATACCTTGTAGCCGGAGCTGATAATCATGTCCTTCTTGCGATCGATGAGGTAGAACCAGCCATCCGCGTCACAGAAGGCGATGTCTCCGGTTCGAAACCCGTCGGCGCGCATGCTTGCTGCGGTCTCAACCGGGTTCTGCCAGTAGCCAGGTGCAACCATCGGCCCCTCGATGACCAACTCCCCGGGAGTGCCCGAAGCAACCGCAACGCCGTCTTCGTCAACCACTCGCGCTCGAACGCCCGGCGCGGGAAGCCCCACGGACAGTGCACCTCCCAGCGGACTGACCGGTGCCCGCTTACCCAACGGGACGATATGCGTCGGGGCCGTCGTCTCCGTGAGGCCGTAGCAGTTGTGTATGTAACGGCCGAAGCGGCGCTCGAACTGCTCAACAAAACCAGGAGGCACCGCGGCTCCGCCGGAATACACTTTCTCCAGGCTGGCGAGGCTAGTGGCCGTAGCCGCAGGATGATTGTATATGGCGATGAACGCGGTGATTGCGGCCACGACAAATGTCGGCCGCCACTCCTGGATGGCGTCCAGAACCACCCCGGCATCGAAGCGATAGGTCAGGATCAAGGGCGCAGCCATGACCAGCGCGGACCCCAGGCACGCCACGATCCCGGTAATGTGAAACAGCGGTGCGACCCCCAACAGCGGCTCCCCTTCCCGCAACTGGGCCACGTTGCAGAACGAGTTTGAGTTGAATGCAAACGCGCCGTGCGTGATTATCGCACCCTTCGGCAATCCGGTCGTGCCAGAGGTATAGACCAGCAGCGCGCTATCGCGGCCAGCTGGTTCCGCTCGTGCGGGTGGCGCGGCGGTCTCCATTGAGGAAAATCTTGTTAGATCGCCACCTGCGCAGCTCTGCGCGGGAGGCAGGACGCGCACATCGAAGCGGGATTGAAATTCCCCTGCCGTGACCCGGATCAGGATTTCCGGCAACACGCCGGGGTCCACATTTCGCACCACGCTTGCGTACAGATCCTCCAGGCACAGGAGCGCCCTGGGCCGGCAATCGGCGAAGATCTGCGACACCTCCCGCTCCCGGTTCATCGGGTTGACTGGGACCGCGATACCACCGATTTTCCATGCTGCGAGCAGCCCAATCACGAAATGAGGCATGTTCTGCAAGTAGATTGCCAGCCGGTCGCCGCTGCTGAATCCGGCATCGAGCAGCCGAGCAGCCAGGGCATCGCTGATGACATCCAGGTCTCGATAGGTGAGGGTCGCGTCGAAATAACAGATAGCCACCCGCTCAGCGGCGCGCTCCACCGCCGAATCGAAAATGGCCAGGCCTGTCGAATATCCCGTCTCCGTCATGAGAGCAGTATCACCCCTCGTGCGATTTATGCTGTCAAACCAGCGTA
Source organism: Gammaproteobacteria bacterium (assembly GCA_028293745.1). Classification (GTDB taxonomy): domain Bacteria; phylum Pseudomonadota; class Gammaproteobacteria; order Steroidobacterales; family Steroidobacteraceae; genus 13-2-20CM-66-19. The sequence continues at coordinate 8,166 of JAQGOF010000165.1, forward strand.
TAGCACACTTATCGTAACTTGAATGGGTCGCGCGCATGGAATGCAATCGATGCAATTTGGGTATCGTTCCTGGCAATCATTTGTATCGGTAACGGCCAGTGAACATTGCTGACGGTTGGTTCTGAACTGAACACGCCCGCTCAGGCGCATAGACGATAGAAATGCTGCGCCACATCGTGATACAGACTGCGTTTCTCGTCTTTGGAACAGCCAGTCGTAATCCGCTTGAAAGCATTCCAGAGCGAGCGATAGCTGCTCGAGGCTTCATCGACGGGGAAGTTGCTTTCGAACATGCAGCGCCGGGTGCCAAAAGCGGCGATACAACTCTCTATGTACGGCCTCCAGGTCTCGGCCAGCTCGGCCGACGACGCCGGAGTCGAGCGGCTCTCGAAGCCGAACCCGCAGAGCGCCATTCCCAGGCCGCCCAGTTTGACCCAGACGTTGGGACGTTGCGCCAGCTCCTGAATGGCCGCACGCCAGACGGCGAAAATTTCCAGCCGGCGTCCGGCATACGCACCGAGACCCAGCGGAGTTCCCATGTGATCCAACACGATGGGCTGGTACGGATGCGCGTCCGCCAGAGCCGTCAATTCCGGAATCTGTGGATGATACAACCAGGCGTCGAAGGACAGCCCGAAATGCCGCAATCGGCCGAACCCTTCGCGAAACTCCGGCATCCCGTACAAATGGGGCGGGGGCGCGCTGGCATTCCGGGGAATTGACTCATCAGGGTCGAATGCCGCGCCCTGACGTACGCCGCGAAACCGGGCGCCAGCCGCCGCACGGTGGCAGCTCAGCAGCTCATCCACGCGCGCGCCCAATCTAAGATCCGCGCGGCCCACGATGCCGGCGCATACGCGAGATGGGCCGTACCTCCCACTTGCACTCATCGCTGCCACGCCATTCACAAATTCGGTCTCGCCCACCGGTTGGAGATGGGCTGGTCCCTCCGCTCGATAGAATGCGCGTGCGTCAACGAACACGGTGCTGACCACCTTGTGACCGTCGTTGATGGCTTCAAGGATTTCCGGCAGTAGAAAGCGCCGCCGTTTCATGTGCATCCGGCCCAGAAACTCCGAGCCCATGTCCGCCGGCAGATCCCACAGGTGGTGATGCGGGTCGCAGATGACAAGCTCCGGCTCGAGAACGTCCTCACCCTGCAACATGGTTTCAAATCTCGCGAGCGCCGGGGACTGAGAACTGTACTATGCGGGTCTCTGCTGCATCGATACAGCCACAGCATCGATCCGATAGCATCATTTTATTGGACGGGATGGCGATCCGCGTGTGACATGCCAAGTCAAATGCAAGCGGATCATCTGAGTGAAGCAGTAATTTTCAGCTTGGTAGCGTCGCACGTTGCTCTGGTGACAATCGACCGCGAGCCGGCGCGCAACGCAGTGAATGCAGCGGTAACGCAGGGCATCAAGAGAGCCATACGCCTGACGGACTCAATGCCTGATGTCTGGACGGTAGTCCTGACGGGCAGCGGGACACGGGCGTTTTGTGCCGGCGCCGACTTGAAAGAAGTATCGGCGGGCGGCTTGAGGCAGCTCATCACCAACGACGGTGGGTTTGCCGGATTCGTGCACGCCCGGCGCACGAAGCCGTGGATCGCTGCTGTGAACGGCCCTGCGGTCGCGGGGGGCTTTGAGATTGCCCTGGCTTGCGATCTGATCGTGGCCGCCGAAGGCACTCAGTTTGCGTTGCCGGAGGTAAAGCGCGGACTCATTGCCGCTGCCGGCGGACTGTATCGCTTACCCCGGGTTATCCCCAAACAACTCGCAATGGAGCTGATCGCGACCGGCAACATGATCTCGGCCGCCCGTCTGCATAGCCTCGGCGCCGTCAACCGCCTCACAGCGCCGGGTGCCGCCGTCACTGGCGCAATACAACTCGCCGAAGAGATATGCGCAAATGCACCGATGGCAGTTCGAGAGAGCCTCGCGATTTCCAGGGAGGCCTTGGATCTTTCGGACGATGAATTGCGACAGCTGAGTGACCAAGCCCAGGAGCGTGTAATGAAGACTGCGGATTTCCGGGAAGGTCCGCTCGCGTTCATCGAGAAGCGTTCGCCGCGCTGGCAGGCGAGCTGAAGCTTTAGAACCCCCGACCAACACCCTTCTTCCCCACGGCTCGCAGGCGCTCGAGTGCCGCGGTCGCGGGGGCGGCCTCCGTGGAACGAACGATGCTCTCGAGTTCGACCGCCACGGCGGCATTCACGGCGTTACGGCTCTCCGGGCGGCGCAAGGTGACCAACGCGACGTGCGGTGCAGGCATCTCGAGGGTGACCACGCCCGCTGGCACTTCGCTCATTGGCGCGCCGTTGTGCCGCCGTCGACCACGAGCACCGTGCCATTGCAGTACGAGGCCTCGTCGGATGCCAAATATAAGCATCCGTAGGCCATCTCCTCTGGCGTGCCAGGCCGGCGCATCGGTGCGAGCCGATCCGCCGTTTCCGGGTCGTCGAACAAACTGATAATGGACGCCACCATCGGGGTGTCGATAAAGCCCGGGGCGAGGCAGTTAGCCCGGATGTTGTCCTTGGCATAGGCGACGCAGAGAGAGCGTGTCAGATTGATGATTCCGGCCTTCGCAGCCGTGTACGCGTGCGCGGCCGCCAGCCCCTGGAAGCCGGAGATGCTCGCAACATTGACGATCGCGCCTCCGCCCTGGGCCTTCATCCTCAGCACGGCGGCACGACAAGCCAGATAGCACGCATCGAGATTGATGCGCATTACTTCGCGCCACTTCTCCGGCGTCGTATCGGCAACATCGTTCATGGAACCAGGGCTCTTGTCCATCCAGCTGTAACCAACACCCGCCGCATGCACCAGCATATCAACGCGACCGTAAGTTCGGACTGCAAGCTCGAAGAGTTCTTCTGCGGCGGTATCGGCGGACAAGTCGCGCGCGAGGACAACGCCTTCGCCTCCATTGCTGCGCACCTGCGCCAACGTTTCGTTCAGATTCGATTGCGTGCGGCTCGCGCCGACGACCCGTGCGCCCTCGGTGGCGAACAACTTCATGCATGCCCGACCGACTCCGCTGCCGGCCCCAGTGATCACCGCCACCTTGCCGCTGACTCTACCCATGCAGAAGCCCCCTCAACCGCTGACGTACGCGCCCGGATCAGCCAGGCGCGTCCTCCCGAGTGTCCTACAAGATCGTCGGATACACAAGGCAGGTACGGTCACCGTGCCATTCACTCCAGCAGGTGTGCGCGCAGCGCACCAAGCCCGTCGGCGTCAACGCCCAAATCCACCAGGAAGTACTCGTCTACGCTGCCGCGCTGCGATTCAACCGCTTCGAACATTGCTGTGAGATACCTGGCATCGGCGTCCATCAGCGGCGACCAGGAACGCCTTGAATCGCGGACCGCGCGCTCGTGGCGAGGGTCAGCTACGAAGGCCGCCTCGATCCGGTTGCGTACCCGATTCGACAACAAGTAGTCCTCCACGATCGCCTCCCGGGACACGCCGAGCACATCCAGAAGGAGTGCAGCCGCAACCCCGCTGCGATCCTTACCCGCCGAGCAGTGAAACAGCAGCGGCGTACTGTCCTCAACGAGGCGTGCGAACACGTGAGCGTAGCTGCGCGCCTGGTCGAAGGGGATTTGCCGGTAGGTACGCGTCATCAATGCTCGTGTCTCCTCCGGACTGACCAGGCTGACCTCGAGCAGCTGCCGCGAGTCACCGACGCTGTCCATGGCCGGAAGACCCCAACTTTCGATGCCCGCGACGCCTGCCCAGGTGTTCGGTGCCGCCACTCGCTCGGGACCGGAGCGCAAGTCGCAAATGAACCGGAGCCCCCGAGCAATCAATTTGGCCACGTCGTCGTCGGTGGCTTGACCCAGTGCCGAGGAACGATAAACGCGGCCCCAGCGGACGCGCCGGTCATCCCGAGTCGGATAGCCACCAAGATCCCGCGCGTTGTATACGCCGTGGAGCGCGATGTGACGTCGGGGATCGTCTTGCGGTCCGGCGGGTGACACTTGTGAACGCCTTGATCGAAAAGAGCAGATTGCGGCAGGCCGCTGCGAGCGGGACCCTGCCGCCACTGTAACTGACGCCCGGGGCGGATGCCAGATTGTGCTACAATCTTGTACTAAATAGTTGACAAGCGAAGCCCATGCGGGCCACGCTTGCGGCGGCAGAGGGGGTGCGATGAAGAAGCTCTACGTGGATGAGGACCGCTACGGTGCGACACCTGCGAATCTGCTGGTTGAGACAGTACGCAACGCGGTGACCGAGCTGGCGCGGCGGCGGTTTGACGCAAGCGCCGTTGACTGGCCGCAGTTCGTATTCGGCGTTAGCGACCAGCTCATCACCTCACAGGATTTCGCGGATATCGAGCGACGGATCCTCGACACGGGATACCGATTTGGCTGGTCCGCAGTCATATCGCAGCGTGAGCGGCCGGACATCTACGGCGGTGCGGACGAGCTCAGCGCGGATCCCGCTGGCTTCAGCTTCGAACATCCGGAAGCGGCGACCGGTGAGCCCGATTCCAACGGTCGCGCGCAATGTGGCTTCGGCGAAAACGTGGTCCGACGCCCGGCGAACGCCGTGGGCGTGGCGCGCTACGTTCGCTCGAGCGATCGGGTGATCGAATACATGAAGAGCGGTGTGCCCGCAGGGACTATCGCGATCATTGACGACAGCGGTGGCACGTTGACCGCTCCAATTCTCGAGCATTTCGCTGGAATCGTGTGTGCGGGAGGCACTGTGCGCTCACACCTCGGCATCCTCGCCCGGGAATATGGAATCCCTTGCCTGATGAACGCGCGGATTCGGGGTATTCGTGACGGCGATCGCGTTGAGATCGAGACCAGTGCGGCAGCGATGGCCGCGGAAGCCTACTTCGGCGGCGAAGCGAAGCTCGCCCGGGTCTGGAAGGTCGTGAGATGAGCCGGTGGGCTCTACGGGCAACAATGCGATGAGTCATTCAGGCATTTCTTACCCGCAGCTGCTCGAGACGAACAATCTCATGCAGAACTGCGGCGATGAGACTTTCTGGCTGTGTCTGACCCGGACCGTTCAAGGATCGAAACTTTTCCCGGTGTCGCCTTACATCCTGCTTTCCTATCTCAACGCGTTTTATCGCTACCCCTCCCTGCTGCGCAAGATCGAAGCCCGGCTGCCTGCCGAGCAGATCGCCGACCGCGCGCGGAACATGGGCATGAAAATCCAGAACTCGGCCCTGGGATGGGCGTTGCCGAATTTCTACCTGCTCGGGCGCGAACTGCTGCTGTCCCTCGGCATGCTGCGGCCACAGGACGCGCTCGAGGACGTCATCTTCGTCATGGACTTCTGGAAGCGGTACATGCTCTCGTGGCACCGGAACGACGGCCACATCACCAACCGGGAATTCGGACACCGCGCACAGATACTCCCCGACCGCCGGCTCGAGGTCTTTCACCGCGACCTGTATGAATGCGTGCCTGGCGATTCCCTGCATACAGCAGCGCACGCGTTCCTGGCGATGGCATCGCAGTACGGCTTCCTGACATCATGCGAGAGCCGCATCAGCCTTACGAACTCCGGGCCCTACAGGCTGGATGATCATCACGAGCTCATCGTGCGGGACTTCATGGATCTCGCGGAATGTTCCCTGCCCTGGCTCGACGGCATCGCCGCGGACGTTCCCTACAATTACCTGACAGTGCCAATGTCGGTCCGCGACTGCCATTTCACCATCGTCGATGATTGGGGCAGTTTCGAATCGAAGCCGGATTTTACGGCGGAGCACCTGGCTGGCGTCGGCCTCTACACCTCCGATGCGTTGACCGAAGGTTACATGCCTGTCGGCATGGCCTCACGTGACCAACTCATCGCCACTCTGCACTCCCTGCACGGTGTGCTCAAGGAAGCCACGAACAAGTTGTGGCTGAGAATCGCCGGTTGGACGCGCGACCAGATGGTCGACGCCGGGGCCCTGGTGTACTACAACATCATCAAGGATCTCGCCCACGTCGCGGGGGTGTTCGAGGTCGACGACTGGCTGACGATCGATCGCCGCGCCGCCCGCTTTCGGCCGCTGCTGAATGATGAGTTCGCCGGCCAGATGTTAGGATCCCTGGTTGCCGGCCTTGATTTACCGAATCACCAGCAGTCCCCCTACGTGATGATGCAACATTCCGATCGGCCGGCGCGCACTTACACGCCACTGCCTTACTCGGTGCTCAGCGGTGAGGAGTACGTGCCGAGCTGCGGTCCCATTCAGCCCGGTAGCTCCCACCTCGACCCCAAAGTGGATCGCTACCGCACATCGGCCGGCACACTCACCCTCGACGAATACAATCGTCGCGCTCGTGACTTCACGCCGGCTCTGTGCACCGACAAGTACCGCTTCCTCTGCGAGACGTGGGTCAAGTACAACCACCACACGGCGCTCGCGAACGAGCTCTATGAGCTCGAGCAGCGCGAATCGCGAACGCTCCGTGGCCGCGGAACCGGGAATCGGCCCCGCTGAGGCCGGGCGCAGCTATCCCAACAATGTAGCTCATCATGCAGATCGGATCTCTCATACGCCGCTCCGCCCTTCAGTACAAAGACACGCCCTGTTTGGCGGAAGGCGAACGGACGGTCAGCTTTCGGAATTTCGATGCACTGACGGACCGTCTTGGCAATGCACTCCTGGCCAGTGGCCTCGAGGTCGGCGACCGCGTCGGCGTACTGCTCCCGAACGGCATCGACTGTTTGGTTGCCTATTATGCGCTTGCGAAGGCTGGGCTGGTGCGGGTCTCGCTGAACATCCGCGAGACAGAGAATGATCATAGGTTCAAACTCGAGGACAGCGGCAGCCGCGCCGTGATCCACGGGGGCGTCTGGGGGCCGCTCGGTGTAGAGCTGACAATTGACCCCGAGCGGATGCGGGAGCTGGTACGTAGAGCCGACGCCCGGCCATGCTGCGTTGACCGCGCGCTCGATGCGCCGCTGCGGCTCGGATACACGGGCGGCACGACCGGACGGCCGAAGGCTGTAACTCTGACTACGCGCGGCGAACTTGCGGAGCTCTCGGCATTCCTCACGGATCTGGTGCCCGACATTAGTTCGACAGACACGTTCTTGCATGCCGCACCCATTGCGCACGCGTCGGGAGCTTTCTTCCTTCCGGCTCTCGTCCGGGGTGCGCGCTCCGTTGTGATGGAAAAGTTTGACCCTGCGCGCTTCGTGAAACTGGCGGAACGCGAGCGTGCCGGGTTGACGTTCCTCGTCCCAACAATGCTCGCGATGATCCTGGAGGAGCCGTCGCTGAAGGACGCCAAACTCAGCTTCCGACGCATCGCCTACGGTGCCTCACCGATCTCGCCGAGCGTGCTACGCCGCGCTGAGGAGCGCTTCGGGCGCATTTTTGCGCAAACCTACGGACAGGCCGAGAGTCCGATGGTCATCACCTGTCTGCGCCCGGAAGACCACGACCGGCTCGGCTCGTGCGGCAGACCGTTTACGTGCGTTGAAGCTGCCGTTGTTGACGATGGGGACCAACTTCTGCCACCCGGCGCGACGGGAGAGATCGTTTGCCGCGGTCCGCAGACGATGGCGTACTACTGGAACCGGCCCGAGGCGACCGCGGAAGTATTCCGCAACGGTTGGCTGCATACTGGGGACATCGGGCGGATGGACGAGGATGGTTACTTTTACATCCTGGATCGCAAGAACGACATGTTGATCTCAGGCGGCTTCAACGTGTACCCGCGCGAGGTCGAAGACGTCCTTCTAGGGTACGAAGGCGTCGTAGAGGCCGCCGTTGTGGGGCTCCCGGACGAGAAATGGGGCGACAGTGTGCACGCGGTCATCGCCGGACGAGCGGGTATCGATCCCGCGCAGGTTCTCGCGTACGCCGCGGGTAAGCTCGCGAGCTACAAACGGCCGAAATCCATTGAGGTCTGGCAAGAGCTGCCCAAAAGCGGAGCCAACAAGATCCTCCGTCGCCTCATTCGCGACGCGGTTGTAGCGCGCGGGAGCCTGGACCGCTCTCTCCCGGAGGGCCGGTGAGTTTGCACCTCGTTCTGCATGCGCTCGCGGTAAAAAAGCACGCTGACGTGCTGGCGCTCGCCGAATTCACGAGTCTGACACAGGCCGAGGTGACCCACTTGCTCGCCGGGGCGGCTGCTAGCGGCCGCGTCGTAGCGGCGCAGGGCAAGTATGTACTCACGCCGCTGGCACGACTGGCACTCGACGGTCAATACACCCGGGAGTACGCGGATCTGCGAGCCAACGCCGCATTTGTGCAGGCGTACACAAGCTTTGAGCAAATCAACATCCAGCTGAAGTCGCTGATCACGGATTGGCAGACGATCGAGGTCGGCGGGGCGCGCGTGGCGAACGACCACTCAGATGCCAGTTACGACATGCGAATCATCGATCGGCTTGGCAACCTGCATGAGCGCGCCCGGAAAATTCTCGCGCAACTCGTAAACGGGCTGCCACGATTCGACTACTACCGAAGGAACCTGACCGCGGCACTCGAGAAGGCGGAGGATGGCCGCCCCGAGTGGGTCAGCGATGCGCGACTTCCGAGCTACCACACGCTTTGGTTCGAGCTCCACGAGGATTTGCTGCGAATCCTCGGCCGACGCCGCGTGGAGTAGTGGATGGGTAGCGCCCCACTTACGGACGGTCACTGGGTGATGTCGATCGCCGGACACCGGCTTCCCGACAAGGAGCTGATCGGTGGAAAGGCCTGGTCCATCGCGAGAATGGGCACGCTCGGGCTACCTGTCCCACCGGCATTCGTCGTTACGACGCGCGCTTGTATCGCCTACCTCGAGACCGGAGCTTTTCCGATCGGACTGGTCGAGGAGATCGCCGCGGGGATCGCCTGGCTGGAATCAGAGACTGGCCGGCACTTCGGGTCCGGCCCGCGCCCGTTGCTCGTATCGGTACGGTCGGGGGCCCCGATTTCGATGCCGGGGATGATGGACACCATTCTGAACCTCGGTATCAATGATGCGACGGAGCAGTTGCTTGCGGCTGACTGTGCCGACGAGCGGTTCGCTCGCGACACACACCGCCGCTTCATCGAGCTCTATGCATCGATCGTGCTCAAGGTTGAATCCGGGGCCCTCGGCAATGCCGAAGACCTCACCAGTTGGCGTGAGGCGATCGCTGCCGTGGCCGGGGCCCCATTGCCCGTAGGCGTTGTCGAGCAGTTGCACGGCGCAGTGCGCGCGGTATTCGAGTCGTGGAATTCGCGCCGTGCCCGGCGCTATCGCGAACACCACGGCATCCCTCATCATTTCGGTACGGCGGTGGTTGTGCAGGCGATGGTGTTTGGAAACCTTGACGAGCAGTCGGGCACGGGAGTCCTGTTCAGTCGGAACCCCGTGACCGGCGAGCGCAGCGTGTTCGGGGAATTCCTACCGAAAGCGCAGGGTGAGGACGTCGTATCAGGCCGTCACACTCCGCTTCCCTTCGCCGAGATGCGCAACCATACACCAGATGCATTCGCGGAGTTGGTACGCGCGGCGGAACTCCTCGAGCGCGTAAACGGCGATGTGCAGGACATCGAGTTCACGGTCGAACGCAGCCGGCTCTTCTTACTTCAGACGCGCGCTGCCAAGCGCTCCCCGCTTGCAGCCGTGCGTATTGCCGCCGAAATGGTACGCGAGGGCATTGCCGAGCCCGACTCAGTTTTCGCAAAACTGACCAGCGAGCAAGTGCGGCACGTGTTGAGCCCCCGACTCCCTGGCGGTATCGCGAATTCGGCGGTGATTCTCGCGCGCGGCGAAGGAGCGTCTGCCGGCATTGGATGCGGTGTCGTCGTTACGGACCCGGACGAGGCTGAGACTCGCGCGCACAACGGCGAGGACGTCGTGCTCGTGCGCGCGACGACGAGCCCAAATGACATCCACGGCATGATTGCTGCGCGTGCAATCGTTACGGAGCAAGGCGGAGCGACTTCCCACGCAGCGGTAGTTGGACGAGCGCTCGGCAGACCTGTGATCGTCGGCTGCGGCGTCGGCACCGTTTTACCCCTAGCGGGCCGGATGGTGACAGTCGACGGCGGTTCGGGAGTGATCTACGCCGATTGCCTCCAACTTCTCATCCCTGCTGAGGATGACGACGCGGCCCTTGCGGATCTCCTGCGCTGGGCTGAGCTGCGGTCGCCCGTCAAGGTCGTCGCCGCGCCGCCTCCGCATGCGCCGGTTTTCGACCTGGATGCAGTGGACGGTGTCGTTGATCCCGACAATCTGCGTAGGTCTCTGAGCGGCGTCGAGCCCGGAACCGCGCTCCATGGCCACGTGCTGTCCAGTGAGACCGCCGTCGCCGCATGTGTGGACGCGGGGGCCACCCTTCTGATCGCCAATCCGCGCCTGCCTGTGCTGCTGGCAGCCATCCGTGCCGCCGCCGATCGCAGCGCCGATAATCCTAAGGACCCCCAGCGGTGAGCAAGATTTCGCAAAACGACATCGAGGCGTTGATCGAACTATTCGACAGGAGCGACTGGCGCGAATTGCGCGTGACGGGCGATGGTATCGACTTGTTCGTGTCAAAGGATCCGAACGCCCGCCGCTCCATCGAACGTACATCCGAGGTGTCTGCTGGTGTTGCTTCCTCCCCCGTCCCCGTCGGACCGACACCCGTCGTTCAGCCGGCTGCGCCAGCCGCGACGCGCACCCGGCCCCCGCACTGGGTGGCGATTCGCGCCCCTTGCCTCGGCACGTTTTACAACGCGCCGAAGCCCGGCGCGCCCCCGTTCGTTTCGATTGGCCAGCCTGTCTCCCGGGAGACAGAGGTATGTCTCGTCGAGGTTATGAAACTTTTCACGACGGTACGCGCCGGTGTGATTGGCACTATTCGCGAGTTGCTCGTCGCCGATTCGGAGCTCGTCGAATTCGATCAACCCCTGTTTTATGTCGAGCCTGATGCCTGACCCGTATGCCCAAGTCCGTGTGCTGATTGCAAACCGCGGAGAGCTAGCCGTTCGCATTGCTCGGGTGGCGCGCGCGCTCGGCATGGAATCGGTGCTCGCAGCTTCCGCCGCCGATCGCGACAGCCTTGCGGCGCAGGAGGCGGATCGGGTCGTGGTTATAGGTTCCGCCCAGGCGCGTGAGTCGTACCTCAACGCACCGCGGATCATGCATGCCGCAATCGGAACCCACTGCACGGCGCTGCATCCCGGGTACGGATTCCTCTCCGAGCAACCGACACTGGTTGACATGTGCGCGCAGAACGGAATCACATTCGTCGGCCCAACAGCCGAAGCGATGCGAAGAGTCGGCGATAAGCTCTCCGCGCGTGCGTTAGCGCGCTCAGTCAGCGTACCAATGACCTCTGGAAGCGAGGAGATCGCGAGCACCGAACACGCTCTCGAGATCGCGAGCCAGATCGGGTACCCGGTGATTACGAAGGCGTCGGCCGGCGGCGGAGGTCGCGGGATGGTCGTCGCCGGCAGCCCTGCGGAACTGTCAATATCGTTCGAGAAGGCTTCGGCTGCCGCGCGCGAGGCATTCGGCGATGGGACGTTGTACCTTGAGCGATTCGTCGAGCGGGCGCGCCACATTGAGGTGCAGTTGGTCGGCGATGGTGAAGGCCGCGTCGTGCATTTTGGCGAGCGTGACTGTTCGCTGCAACGTCGCTACCAGAAGATGATCGAAGAGGCGCCGGCAGCAATTCTGCCGGAGCCGGCGCGCGCCCAGCTGCACCAGGCCGCTGTCTCGCTACTTGCAGGGATACGCTACCGAAATGCGGGCACCGTCGAGTTCTTGTACGACGAGCCGACACAGCAATTTTTCTTCATGGAAGTGAACGCGAGGCTGCAGGTCGAGCACCCGGTATCGGAGCTCGTCACGGGAGTTGATCTCGTTCGAACTCAGCTACTGCTCGCGACCGGACGAGGCGCTCTGCCGGCGCAGGCTGCTGTTCGAATGAACGGCCATGCGATCGAGGCGCGTATCATCGCTGAAGATCCGAATCGCGACTTCCTGCCCTCCCCCGGACGAGTCACGCGCTGGCGACCGCCCGATGGCGATGGGATCCGTCTCGACACGGCGGTCACCGAGGGGACGCTGATCCCGCCCTACTACGACAGCATGATCGCCAAACTGATCGTCCACGGTCATACCCGCTCGGACGCAATCGACAGGCTCGCCGGCGCCCTCGCGCGTTTCGAGATCGAGGGTGTCGCGACCAACCTGCGGCTGCTGAAGTTCATTGTCGATCACCCCGATTACCGGAGTAATCGGGTCGACACCCGCTGGTTGGAGCGCACATTGCTACCGGCCTTCCGTGCCCAATGAGGGAGTGAAGCTACCTTGTCTCATATCGAGTTCCTGGACGAGACGATGCGCGATGGGCAGCAGAGTCTGTGGGGTATGCGAATGCAGGCCTGCATGGCACTGCCAGCTGCACCGATCCTGGGGCGTACGGGGTTTCGCGTCGTCGATCTGACAGGATCGTCCCACTTCGAGGTGTTGATACGGCACTGCCGGGAGAACCCCTGGGACATGCTCGACCTGCTGGTCGCCGCCATGCCGGACACGCGCGTCCGCAGCGGCATGCGCGCGAATGCATCGGTTACCTTCGGCGTGACACCGGACTCGTTGATGGATGCCTGGATGCGCCAGCTCAACCGGCACGGGTGCCGTAGCTTCTGGATCTACGATGTGCTTTACAACTTCGACAAGATCTATCGTCTGGCGAAGGTGGCGAAGGAATTCGGATCCGAGGTCGCGGGAGCGATCATGTACACCATGTCGCCTGTTCACAGCGACGACTATTTCGCCGACAAGGCGGGCAAGCTCGCGGCCTGCGCGGACATCGATACAATCCTGCTATATGACACGGCGGGGGTGCTCGAGAAGGAACGCCTGCTGACGTTGCTGCCGGCAATCCGCAGGCAGGCACGCGGCAAGCCGATCGAATTTCACTCCAACAATCTGCTCGGCCAGTCGGCAAAAGCCTACATCGACGCCATCGATCTCGGCGTCAGCATTCTGCACACGGCCAGTCGGCCCATGGCCAATGGACCGTCGGTCCCATCGACCGAAATCATGGTGCACAACATCGAGATGCTCGGGCATTCCCATTCCATCGACAAATCGCTGTTGCCTGCGGTCGCCGAGCATTTTGAGCGCGTCGGGCGCGCCGCCGGATTCCCGGTGAACCAACACGCCGAATACAATGTGCTATCGCTTCAGCACCAGGTTCCGGGCGGAATGATGGGTACGCTGAAGGCGCAACTCGCGCAGCATGGCATGAGCGATCGTCTCGAAGAGGTGCTGCGGGAGACCGCGACCGTGCGACGCGAGCTCGGCTATCCTGGGATGGCCACTCCGTTCAGCCAGCTCGTTGGTATCCAGTCGGTTCTCAACATCGTGACAGGCGAGCGCTACAAGATCGTGCCGGACGAGGTCATCAAGTACGCCGGCGGCTATTACGGCGAGACGGTTGCGCCCATCGATGAGCAGATCCGCGACCGGATCCTGGCCGCCCCGAATGCGCGGGACATTCTGCGAAGCCCGCCAGAGCAACCGACTATTGATGAATTACGTCGTCGATACGGTACCACCGACGATGACGAGCTGCTGTTACGAGCACTCGTACCGGACGCGGACTTGCGGCGGATGCGGTCTGCAGGACCGATCAAGACGCACTTCCCTCTGCTCTCGTCCCCGGAGCTCGACGAGGTCGCGCGCCTGATGAGAATCGCCCGCGCACCAGTCGTCCAATTACGCTCAGCCCACCTGTCCGCGGATCTCTTCCGATAATGGCACCCCAACTCACACGGCGCGCCGTAGTCATTGACGTTGTCAGGTCGCCTTTCGGGCGCGGCCGGCCGGGGGGGATTCTGGATGGAATACATCCGGTGTCGCTATACGCCGAAGTGCTTCAAGCGCTTGTCGGGCGCACCGGAATAGATCCGGTGCTGATCGAGGACGTCATTACCGGTTGCGTCATTCAAGTGGGCGAGCAAGCGGGCAACATCGGACGGCAAGCGGTTCTCGCGGCGGGATTCCCTCACTCAATCCCGGCCGTCACGCTCGACCGCAAGTGCGGGTCGGCGCAGCAATCCATAGATTTCGCTGCACAAGGAATCATCGCGGGAGCGTACGACGTCGTCGTTGCCGGCGGTGTCGAGATGATGAGTTTGGTACCGATGCGCGCCAACCGATTGGGTCGGGACAACGAAGGTCCGCTGCTGCGTCGTCGTTATCCTGACGGACTGGTGCGACAAGGCATCTCCGCAGAGTTGATCGCAGCCCGGTTTCAGCTTTCGCGAGAGTCCCTCGATGCATTCGCGCTGCGCTCGCACACGCTCGCCGCGCGGGCAGAGGACTCGGGCATCACGGAAAGGAGTGTACACAAGGTCCCCGTTCCAAGACCTGACGGCGAACGGATCGCAGAGTGGGACGAAGGGCTGCGACGTGACACGACACTGGAAAAACTGACGGCACTGAAGCCAGCATTTCACGACCGAGCAGTGGGGGCGGCGTATCCCGAGATCGGCTGGAAGGTCACTGCTGGCAATTCGAGCCAGGTCAGTGACGGTGCGGCTGCGGTGCTTTTGATGGAAGAGCGGACTGCGACGCGCCTCGGCTTGCGGCCGCGGGCCGCAATCACACACTTTGCCGTCGCCGCGGACGATCCGATCATGATGCTGACAGCGATCATTCCAGCAACCCGCCGTCTGCTCGCGCGAGCGGGTCTTGCGCTCGATCAGATCGACGCGTGGGAAGTGAACGAGGCGTTCGCCTCGGTGGTGCTCGCGTGGCAGCAGGCAACCGGCGCGGATCTGGACCGGGTCAATCGCTACGGTGGTGCGATAGCGCTCGGTCACCCGGTAGGTGCGTCTGGCGGCCGACTGTTCGCGAACCTGCTCGCGTCTCTGGAAGAAGGGGGCGGCCGATATGGGGTTCAGACGATGTGCGAATCTGGCGGCATGGCTAATGCGACCCTCATCGAGCGGCTGTAGACGCTGCTCACCCGGCGATCCGCAGAATGAGCTTGCCGTCGTGCGTGCCGGCGAATAGGCGCAGAAAGGCGGGTACCGCATTCTCGATACCCTCCTCGATCTGTTCATCCACAACCAACAAGCCCTTTTCGATCCAGGCCGCCAGCGCGGTCCGGGCTTCCGCGGAGCGGTTGAGGAAGTCGCCAGTGAAGAAGCCCTGGATGGTGGCGCGCTTGACTATGAGCTGCCAAAGATTGCGTGCCCCGACCGATCCGGTCATTGAGTTGTACTCTGAGATCAGACCGCAAAGCGCGATGCGCGCGTGCAGCTTCAGGTGCATCAAGGCGGTATCGAGAAGCATGCCACCGACATTTTCGAAGACCATATCAACACCGTCCGGGGCCGCAGTGGCAAGTGCAGCCGAGAGCGCTTCGGGTGACTTCCCGCGATAATCGATCGCCGCATCGAATCCGTACCGTTCCGTCAAACGTTTGCATTTGGCGGACCCACCGGCGATTCCGATCGTACGGCATCCCTTGAGCCTCGCGATCTGCCCAACGATCGAGCCCACGGCACCAGCCGCGCCGTTGACGAGCATAGTCTCGCCGGGCCCCGGCCGGCACACCTCCATGACGCCGAAGTACGCAGTGACACCCACCGCGCCGAGCGCGGACAGGTAGAGAGTGATCGATGGAACCGCTGCCGGGTCGACCGGCCGCAGAAAACCATCCGGTTCTGCGATCGAATAGTCCTCGATCGCATTCATCCCAACCACCCAGCCATCACTCTGGAAGTCCGGATGTCGGCTGGTGACGATGCGTCCGAGCGTGATCGCACGAACCGGGTCGTTGAGAGGAATCGGAGGCAGATATGATGGAACGTCGTCGAGCCAGCCACGAATTGCCGGATCCAGAGAGCAGAAGTGGTTGCGCACGAGGATGGTTCCGGCGCGCGGCTCCGGGATAGGTTCCTCGACGAGATCGAAATCCGCCTTCGCCGGCAGCCCGACCGGTCGTCGTCGTAACAGAAGTCTTCGATTTCGCTCAACCATTATTAATCCGGACCTTCCTCAGCCCGCGGTCACCTGACTCCAGAAGGCATCGTCGGGTAGGCGCCTGTAGCGCGCCCGCGCGCGGCGGATGTGCCTACGCATGGCGCGCTCAGCCTGCTGCGGTTTTCCGGCAAGGACGGCATCGGTGATCTCCGCGTAATCGCGCAGCTGCTCGTCCCGGCTTTTCTGCGTCAGATAAGGCTGAACCTGCAGGCGCAGAAGATGGATCTGCATCGTCGGCATAATCCGCTCCAACTGCTCGTTGCCGCCAATCTCGGCCAGAGTGTCGTAGAAATGCCGGCGCTTCTCGATGTACTCGGTGCTGGTGGCCTGTCCGTTCTTGTAGACGCCGAGCCACTCATACGCGTTGCGGATTCGCTCCGCGTGATCGCCTGCGTTGACCGTCTCGGCAGCAAGGCGGGCCATCAGGCCGGTGAGGACTTCGAGCACAACCAGCGTCTCATCCGCCTCGGAACGCGACAGCGCGCGAATGTAGGCGCCACGGTGCCGCGTCAGCATCACTATGCCTTCGGCAGCGAGCCGCTTCAGCGCCTCCCGCACTGGGCCCCGGCTCACGCGTAAGTCATGCGTCAGGTCGGCTTCGATCAGCTTCTGACCAGGAACGTATCGTCCGGAGCGGATGCCTTGGACGATTGTGTCGACGACGCGGTCCGGTGAGCTCACGCCCACGGGACCTGCAGCGCGGCTCCACCGCCGCCGCGGACTCACGGCACTGCGAACTCGTTCAGGCTTCTCCGCCACGTTGCTACTTGCCATCGCTCCAATCCGTATGAGGCGAGCAACGCCCCGATCGTATGAATTCTCGGAACATTCTTCGAGGGTGTCAAACGCGATTGCCCACCGCCGCCCGCGAATCTGCAGATCCAATACGTTTGAGGACTTTGTAGGACAATGTTGTCGTATAGCAATTGACGCGCGCTTTGCGGCGGCGTTAAGCTTGCAGCTCGTAGCGATGCTGCCGCGCCACAACGAAGTCTCGGGCTGTACGGCAATCGGTACGAACGTCGAACGCGGCTCGAGCGCGTTCAATATGTCGAGGGGGACCGATGACCGAGCATGCCTTCAGGCCGGGACCGCGCAAACCCGTTTGGCAATCTACCGCCACAGGTGCGATCACATCCCGCCGCCCTCCTCCGATCGCTGCCATCAACGACACAACTTCGGCGAGGGGGGATTTCTATGCACCGACGGATTCTGTGCGGCGTCGTCATGACGCTGATTTCCGGAGCGGCGCTGGCCCAGTCCGCGGCACCGCAGGGTGATAGCAAGCCTGCCGCCGTCAAGGCGTCCGGCGGACTCGAGGAGATCACTGTTACCGCAAACCGGCGAGAACAGAACCTCCAGGACGTCGGCACGTCAATTGCCGCGTTCACGGGCGAGCAGTTACAGGAGCTGGGTGTGGTCTCGGCGGCCGATGTAACAGCAATTACGCCGAACGTCGACCTGGTGCGCTCTTACTCGGGCCCCGGCTTCAACACGCAGATCACGATCCGCGGCGTAGGTCAGCCCGACTTCTCGGACACCACCGAGGCGACCGCCACTTCCTACGTCGATGAGTTCTACATGATCGGTGCCGGACAGGCGGACTTCCTGACCTTCGATCTTGCGCGCGTCGAGGTTGCGCGCGGACCACAGGGCACCCTGCAGGGCCGTAATTCGACGGCCGGCAGTATCAACTACTACAGCAACCCGCCTGAGCTGAACAGGTACGCAGGCCAGGCTTCGGTGACGGCTGGCGAGAATCGACTCACGCGAAGCAATGCTTTCCTGAACTTCCCGATCGGCGACATCGTTGCAGTCCGCGCGTCAGTGGCGACCGATTACAATCAAGGTTACTTGAAGAACATCAACCCTCAGGCGCTCTTCAGCAAAGGCGGTAACAGCAACTTCGTAGCCACACGCCTGCAGGTGCTGATCAAGCCGAGCGATACATTCCAGCTGAAGATCAAGGGCGAGTACGGCGAGAGCGGACCGATCGCCAGCAACGAAAAAGGCATCGAGACCGGCACGATTCCCGGTAAGGTTGGCACCTATCAGGTACCAACCGATGCGTTCGGCCAGAACATGGCGAACGTCGGCGCCGGCGCGACGGATGTCGTCAACACGGTGGGCCCGAACGAGCAGAATGCGAACATCCGCCACGTGCTGGCGCGAGCGGACTGGACTCCCGCGGACCGATGGAGTGTGGTGGGTCTTGCCGGCTGGCTCAAATCCCGGAAGAACGAAGTCGAGACCTGCGACCATACGCCGATACCGATTTGCCTGTTCTCGAATATTGGCGAGTCCAAACATACCGTGGTCGAGCTGCGGTCGCTTTACAACGCCACGAACTGGCGCCTGACGACAGGTGCAAACTACCTGAAGCAGGATATCGATGCGCGTTCCGCGACACCCTTGTTCTTCAGTCCGCAAGCCACGGCTGTCATCTTCGGCCCGACCGCCACCGGGATGTACACGCAGACGTTCCATGACCGGCAGAGCCTGAAGAGTTGGGCCGTGTTCAGCCAGGGGGAATATGACCTCGACGACCAGTGGACTTTGATGGCCGGGGTGCGTTACACGCACGACAAGAAGGAGTTCAATGGCTTCGACGCCGTGTCGCTGAATATCCCGCTGTCCACACCGATTCCGCGGAACATCGACCAGTTCTCCACTATCGGCGCGCTGGCAGCAGCCGATCCGGCAGCGTCCTTGACGACGATCAACAGCGCTGCAAATGGCGACCTCGCCACGATCAGCAAGGGACTGGTCAATGGCCTGCTGCAGTTGAACTACAAGCCGACCGGGGACATGCTCGTGTATGGCTCGGTTCGGCGCGGCGTCAAGGGTGGCGGGTTCATATCCGGCAATGCCGCTGGAACGCCCGCCAATCTTCGCAAGTACAAGGACGAGGTCAACCTCGCCTACGAGGTCGGCGTGAAGTCAACGATTCTGAATTCCCGTGCACGGCTGAACGCTGCGGTGTTCTACTACGACTACAAGAGAATGCAGAACACGAGCTTCATCGGCATCACGAACGTGATCACGAACAATGACGCGAAGCTCTACGGAGGAGAGGTGGAATTGACCTCCAGCTTGACTGACCAGTTGCAGTTGTCCGCCGGCGTCGGTCTCCTGCATACGAAGGTTTACAATATCAACAACCCCACCGGTGCAGTCCCGGCGGTGGAAGACAACGAGCTGCCGCTGGCGCCCAAGGTGAGCGCCAACCTGCAGGCGCGCTACACGTGGGACGTGGGTCCGTCACAGTTCTGGTTACAGGGTTCGGGCAAGTACAAGTCGTCGTTCTGGCGCGACTCGCTCAACAATCCGTCCACGCACATCCCCGGAAGCGCGCAAGTCGATGCCCTCGCCGGCTACGGCCCGGCCGATGGTCACTGGTCGCTGTCACTGTGGGTCAACAACGTGTTTGACTCGCGCAAGCCGATCAATTTGTTCGACCTGAGCACCGTCGGCGGAACCGGGGAAGTCGTATACCAGATGCCACGCTGGGTCGGAGCCACGTTCACGACGAAGTTTTGATGTCAGGCCTGTCCGGCCTCGGATAGCGAGGCCGGACGGCGGTCACCGGGAGAGCCACAATGCGTGCCGCAGTATTCGAGAAGGGTGGCTTCAAGCTCGAGAACCTTCCGGCCCCAAAGCCGGGAGCGGGCCAGATGCTCGTGCGCCCGCTCGTCTGTGGCATATGCGGCAGCGACCTTCACACGCGACACCACGCGCACCACCTGGCGAACCTGCTGCAGCGGGCGGGGTTCAAGGGTTTCATGAACCCGGACAAGCCGGTGGTTCTCGGTCACGAGTTCTGCTGTGAAATTATCGACTACGGGTCCGGCTGCGAACGCCGGGTCCCGATCGGGCAACGTGTAATCGGACTGCCGTTCATGGCGGGGCCCGATGGGATGGTGCTGCTCGGTTACTCGAATGTCTTCAACGGCGCATTCGCCGAGCAGATGATCCTGCAGGAAAATGCTACTTTTGCGGTGCCGGATCACGTGCCCACCGACGTGGCCGCGCTGTCCGAGCCACTCGCAGTTGCCGTCCATGCAGTGGCAGCTTCGGCTCCGGGACCGGATTGCGCCTTCGTCGTCTACGGTTGCGGCCCGGTCGGCCTGTTTGTCATCGCGCGTCTGAGATACCTCGGGTTCGGCCCGATTCTCGCGATTGACCCCGACCCAGCGCGCAGGCGATTTGCAGAGCAGCTCGGCGCCGACGTGGTCACTGCCCCCTCCCCGGAACGCGTGGGCGCCTGGTGGGACAAGCGAGGCGCTCCACTGGGGGTGTCGGACGCCGCGGCCGCGCGCGCAGCGGGCATCGCGGGCCGGCGACCGATCATATTTGAATGTGTCGGAAAACCCGGACTCTTGAAGAGCATCGCAGAAGAGGCGCCTGCCGGTGCTTCGATGGTCGTTGTTGGATTGTGCATGAGCCCTGACACTATCGAGCCGTCGTACTTGATACAGAAGCAGATTGCGATGCGTTTCGTCTTCGCGTATGACGCCGAAGAGTTCGCCGAAGCAGCGCGGATGCTTGCGAAGGACCCTACCCGCGTAGCGCCGCTGGTGACTGGTCATGAGACTCTCGAGCGCGTCGGAAGCGCGTTCGACCTCTTGGAGCGCGGCGGTTCCCACGCTAAGGTCCTCATCCGGTTGGCTTAGTCCCAGCGCCCGCTGTGAAGGCTCAGGTGTTGTCCCGATTCGGCGACGTTTCTGGCTTCGAGCTTCGCGACGTCCCGGTTCCCGAGCTGCAGCCCGGGTGCGCTCTGGTTCAGATCGCCGCGACGAGCGTCAATCCTGTTGACTACAAGTTGCGTCAGCATGGCTCGGCGATGGCGCCGGACCTCCCTGCAATTCTCGGTGCCGCGAGCGGGAAGACCGATATTTCTCTGCTCTCGGCGACAGCGCGGCTCAACGGTCAGATCGTCGCAATCGCCGGCCGTGGCCACCGCGATTTGGAGCCCCTCTTCGGGCGCGGCCAAAGCCTGCACTTCGTATTGGTACTTATCCCGATGCTGTACGGCTTCGGCCGCGCGGCCCATGGTGCGATACTGGAGCGCATCGCGACACTGGTCGACGCGGGGACGGTACGACCCCTGGTCGATCCTATTCGCTTCCGCCTGCGAGAGGCTGCCGACGCCCACCGATTCGCCGAATCGGGCAGAGCGCTCGGCAAGGTCATCATTTAAGTTGCTGACTTATAGAGCAGCAAGGAAAACGCACCGATGCCATTCGTCCATTCAACACGGGTTCGCGATTACCACGCGCAACTCGAAGCCTTCATGGCCAAACACATCTATCCAAACGAGCGGCGTTACTACCAGGAGGCTGAACAGCTCGGACCGTGGCAAGTCCACCCGGTGATCGAGGAACTGAAACCGCTGGCCAGGGCTGCGGGCCTCTGGAATTTGTTTCTGCCCGACACGGAACACGGTGCCGGTTTGTCGAATCTCGACTACGCGCCTCTATGCGAGATCATGGGGCGATCACATCTGGCACCTGAAGTGTTCAACTGCTCGGCGCCCGATACCGGCAACATGGAGGTGCTTGCACGCTATGGCTCGCCAGACCAGAAGAGGCGTTGGCTCATGCCGCTGTTGGCGGGCGAGATCCGCTCGGCGTTCGGCATGACGGAGCCGCTCGTCGCTTCGTCGGATGCGACCAACATCGAAAGCTCAATCGTCCGCGACCGCAACGAGTATGTCATCAACGGACGCAAGTGGTACACGACCGGGACCCCGGACCCGCGCTGCAAGATCATCATATTCATGGGCAAGACCGATCCGGCCAATCCAGACAAGCACCGCCAGCAATCGATGATCCTGGTGCCGAAGGACACGCCCGGAGTTCGGGTCCTGCGTTCGCTGCCCGTGTTGGGTTACTACGGCGTGCCGGATCGCGCTGCTGAGGTTGTGTTTGAAAACGTTCGCGTGCCCGTCGAGAACATTCTGCTCGGCGAGGGCCGCGGCTTCGAGATCGCGCAGGGCCGGCTCGGGCCGGGGCGCATTCATCACTGCATGCGGCTGATTGGGCTCGCCGAGCGCGTGCTCGAGCGGATGTGCCGCCGGGCGGATCTGCGCACTCCGTTCGGCCGTCCGTTGTCCGAGCAGGGCGTGACACTCGAACGAATCGGGAAGTCACGCATCCTCATCGATCAGTCGCGTCTGCTCACTCTGAATGCGGCCTGGATGATGGATACCGTTGGCAACAAGGTTGCGCGCACTGAGATTGCGATGATCAAGGTGGCCGCACCTGAGATGGCCTGCCAGGTTATTGACTGGGCGATGCAGGCGTTTGGTGGAGCAGGCACGAGTAACGACTATTTCCTAGGCGCCGCCTATGCGACTGCGCGCTTGCTTCGACTCGCCGACGGCCCTGACGAGGTGCACCGCAACCAGATCGCTCGCCTCGAGTTGCGCCGGCACAGAGGCACCGATCCGGCTCAGACTGGCGGCGGAGCGGAAGTGCTCACGCTACGCGAGGTCGAGGAGATCGGCGTGGCCGGGCCCGGCCGCCGTCTCTGACGCACCTTTCTCAACCGAACACGCGCGCTGAAGCTTTGACAATGCAAGATAACCACCGTCTCGATGGAAAGGTCGCTGTGATCACCGGTGCGGGCGGCGAGATCGGAGCTGCCACGATCCAACTCATGGCCTCGCGCGGTGCGCGCATCGTCGCCGTGGACTGCAACGCGCACGTGCTCGACCAACTCGCCCCGTGCCTGTCTTCGGGAGCCGCTCACCTGCGAATCGTCGCGGACGTCACCGATGAGGGGGCCGTTGCTGCATACGTTGAGCAGGCACGCGCAGTCATGGGGAGAATTGACATTTTTTTCAACAATGCAGGCATCGAAGGGCCGGTGCGTCCCATCTCGGAGTATCCGCTCGAAGATTTCCTGCGTGTCATGGCGGTCAATGTGACCGGTACATTCCTGGGCCTGAAGCATGTCATTCCGGCGATGGCTTCCACAGGCGGCGGCGCGATCATCAACGCCTCGAGCGTGGCTGGTCTGACCGGAACACCTGGAATCTGCGCCTACAATGCCAGCAAACATGCGGTGATCGGCCTGACTCGTAGCGCGGCAGCAGAATGGGCCGGCAAGGGGATTCGTATCAACTCTGTCAATCCCGGCCCGATTGAATCGAGAATGATGCGCTCACTCGAGGAGGGCCTCGCGCCCGGAAGCGCTGAAGCCATGAGGCAGAAGTTCAACGCGCTGATCCCTGCCGGGCGATATGGGATGCCAGAAGAAGTAGCGGCGTTAGTCGCCTTCCTCGCATCCGACGAGGCCTGCTGGGTGCACGGCGCGGTATTTACCATCGACGGCGGTCTGACGGTGGGCTGACCGATGGCCTCGCCGCCGAATAGTGTCGGGGTCGCGAAGGTCAAATGAGTGGGCAATTACAGTGCTGGATTGCCGGAGTTTCCGCACATTGCGCCTCTTGTGGCCGCGCTCCTTGATCCCCAGCGACTTGTGCCGTTCACTTCTGCGGTGAGCCAACGCGGCCCCACGTTACAGACGAGCCACTTCACGATTCCGCGTAGAGCGCCTGCAGGTCGTGCACGAGGATTCCCGGTGTGGTGCCCTTCGACTTCCTGCGAACGAAGAGCAGTTGCCGGACGGTGCGATTGCCCGCCGGAAAATGATTCGCGCGCAGAGCCAACTCATGTGCGGCTTGCGCGACTCCTGCACGTCCCTGCCAGCGACACTCTCCCAGGTCGACCCAACCGTCCGCACGCAAGCCAACCACATCGATTTGTACGGCACGATCCCAATACTCTCCGATATCGAAATGTCCGCTCACACCTTCTTTCTCATACAGTAACGGCAGCGCCTCGCGGCACAGACGCTCGAAGCCTTCGCCACAGAAGGCCTCCCACTGCGGGGCGACGATCTGCTCGAACGCGCGCTCCGGCGAGTAGCGCCGCAGAGTGGCCCAATGCGGCTCCACGAACCGGAACCAGAAACGCAACAACGGATCGGCAATCCTATACACGACGGAAGTTCGAGATGGGCGCTTGGAACTCAGCGGGAAAACGCGCTCAAGGTAGCCTAGGGACACCAGGGTCTTCAGGTGGGGCGCCAGCGCGCTCGCCGTGAGACCGACGGCTCGCGCGATGTGGGACTGCGCACGGCGCCCCAGCGCCACGGCTTCCAGCACGCTGGCAGCCTGTTTTACTTCGGCCAACTCCTCGCGCAATAGGAAGTCGGGTTCGCGCTGGAAAAACCCGTCAATTTCAAAGAACTCCCGCGCGATACCCTGGGCGACGGAACGCCCTTGTTCGAATTGTTTGAGATAGGCCGGCACGCCACCGCAGACGAAGTACGCGCGCGCTTGCTCCTCAGTAGACCAGCTTGGATGGAAGGCCGCAGCCTCCCTGAAAGGGAACGGCTCGAGACGCAGGTCCGCGGTGCGACGGCCGTGGAGAGGCGAACGCGCGCCGAGAACCTCCCTTTCCATGAAACCGATGAGCGAGCCACACAGGATCAGCATCAGTCCATTGTCGCGCTGCCACTCCAGATCCCAAAGGCGTTGGAGAACAGAGGGGAGCTCGGGGCTCGACTGGCAAAGCCACTGGAACTCGTCGAGCACCAATAGAAACTTGCGTTGTTTAGGTGCACTCGCGATAACGAGTCGCAGGGCCGCCTCCCACGTACCGGGTGCCGACTCGGCGAGGTGCGGGGCGGCGAGCCATTCGGCGGCAGCACGCAGAAAGTCTGCGATCTGCGGCGTGCGTAATTTGTCACTCGCAATGAATAGAACGGTCGGTTTGCCGGAGGCGAAGCGCAGCAACAACTCCGTCTTGCCGACGCGACGCCGACCATAAACGGGGACCATCTCGGATCGGGATGAAGCGTAGCGCTGCTCCAGAACCT
>JAQGOF010000205.1 GCA_028293745.1 Gammaproteobacteria bacterium
GGCAACGGCCACGAAAAGCCCTCCATGCAGAAGCTGATTCTCGACATCAAGGCGGATGTCGAGGGCGGCACATCGCTGCATGAATCACTTGCAAAGCACCCACTGTATTTCGATGACCTGTTCGTAAACCTGGTCCAGTCCGGCGAACAGGCCGGCGCGCTCGAGACTCTGCTCGACAAAATCGCCACCTATAAGGAGAAGAGCGAGGCACTGAAGAAGAAGGTCAAGAAGGCCCTGTTCTACCCCGCGGCCGTACTGGCCGTCGCGGTCATCGTCACGATCGTCCTGCTGGTGTTCGTCATTCCGCAGTTCGAGACTGTTTTCAAATCGTTTGGCGCCGACCTGCCGGCATTCACGCTGATGGTGATCGGGCTGTCGAAGTTCGTGCAATCGCAGGGAATCTTCATCGCCATCGTGGCGGCTGCCGCTGGGTATGCGTTCTTCTATTTCAAGAAGCGCTCAAAGGCGATGCGCGAGTTCCTGGACCGCGCGAGTCTGAAGGTCCCTGTCATCGGGCCAATTTTGAACAAGGCGGCAATTGCCCGCTACGCGCGCACGCTCGCCACCATGTTCGCCGCCGGCGTTCCGTTGGTGGAAGCGCTCGAGTCCGTGGCAGGCGCCACCGGCAACATCGTGTTCGAGAATGCCGTGATGAAGATGCGCGACGAAGTCGCGACCGGCCAGCGTCTGCAGCGCGCGATGGAAGCCACCGGCATCTTTCCGAACATGGTCATTCAGATGATCGCGGTAGGCGAGGAATCGGGCTCTCTCGATACTATGGCGGGCAAGGTGGCCACGTTCTACGAGGCGGAGGTCGACAACGCGGTCGATGCCATGTCGAGCCTCCTGGAGCCGCTGATCATGGTGGTCCTCGGCGTGCTCGTCGGCGGCCTGGTCGTCGCGATGTACCTCCCGATCTTCAAATTGGGCGCGGTAGTCTAACGACGCACCCGCGATCCGGCGCACCAAAAACGCCGCGCCCCGCGCGGCGTTTTCTTTGGAGGTAAAGCAAAAAAAATGTCTGCACTCGACCTCTTAGCGTCCTCTCCGACTTTTTTCACCGTCACTTGCCTGCTGCTGGGCCTGATGGTGGGGAGCTTCCTCAATGTCGTCGTCTACAGGGTGCCGGTCATGTTGGACCGCCAGTGGCGTGAGCAATGCGCGGAGCTCGCCGGCGGCTCCAACGTCCAGCCTGCTTCCAAGCCCGTCGAGCGCTTCAATCTGATCGTGCCCCGTTCCGCCTGCCCGTCCTGCAAAGCGCCCATCACGGCCCTGCAAAACGTTCCCGTACTGAGCTATGTATTCCTGAAGGGCCGCTGCGCCCATTGCGGCGCTCCGATCGGTATCCGATATCCCATCGTGGAAGCGCTCACCGGCGTGCTCTCGGCGGCGGTGGCCTGGAAGTACGGCTACGGGTGGTCAACGCTGGCCGCCCTGGTCCTTACGTGGTTTCTGATCGCCCTGACCTTCATCGATATCGACCACCAGCTGCTCCCGGATAGTATGACCCTCCCACTGGTCTGGCTCGGCTTGCTCCTGAGCCTGTATGGGCCACAGCAGGAAGTCCCCCTGCCGGTGGACATGCACTCCAGCATTGTCGGCGCCGTGGCGGGTTACCTGAGCCTCTGGAGCGTCTATCATCTGTTTCGCCTGCTCACCGGCAAGGAAGGGATGGGTTACGGCGATTTCAAGCTTTTTGCGGCGCTCGGCGCCTGGATGGGCTGGAAGATGCTGCTGCCGATCATCTTGATAGCCGCTGCCGTCGGAGCTGTCTCAGGCATCGCTCTGATAGCATTCGGAGGTCGGAGCCGGTCCGTGCCCATTGCGTTTGGGCCGTTTCTGGCCGCGGCCGGCTGGCTCATGCTGATGTTCGGTCCTGAGCTGGTGACCTCGTACCTGAACCTTTACGTGCCGCGGCCATGAGATGAGATTTCAGCCACCTATCGTGAGCTCGCTACCTCCTACCATTCCCACGAGCGTACATCCATGAGCCCCAGACCGTTCCGCGTGGGTCTTACGGGCGGCATCGCCAGCGGCAAATCCACCGCGTCCAAATTCTTCGGAGCGCTCGGCGTTCCGATCATCGATACCGATCAGCTGGCCCGTGACGTCGTGGAACCGGGGCAGCCTCCGCTGGAGCGGCTCGTAGAGCGATTCGGCGCCTCAATCCTTACGCCCGATGGCCATCTCGATCGCCCTGCGCTACGCACGATAGCGTTCTCGGATCCGAAAGCCCGAGCGGATCTCGAGGCACTGCTTCACCCTGCAATCGGCGCGGCTGCAGAAGCCCGATCTGCCGAAGCAGGCGGTATTTACCAGATCCTCGTCATCCCATTGCTCGTTGAAAAGAGCCTCGGTACCCAGCTCGATCGCGTGCTCGTCGTCGACTGCGACGAGGAACTCCAGATCCGGCGGCTGCAGGCACGCGACGGTTCAACGGTCGAAGAAGCACGCGCCATCTTGAACGCGCAGACCTCACGCGCGGCGCGTCTGAAGGCGGCGCACGACGTCATCAAGAACGACGGCGACATGAGCGCCGTGCGCGATCAAGTCGCGACATTGCACACCCGCTATCTCGAGCTGGCACAACAAGCGCGGACTTGAGCGGATTCTTTGCGTGACCCGCAGTTTTAGGGGCCACCCTTTGCGTGTGTACCGTTTACGCGCGGTTCACACGTCAAGCACAATACGCGGATGACGCAATCCGACATAACGGAATCTGGGGAATCTGCCGAGCCCCAGGAAGAATCCGGGACCCTGGTTTTTGAGCAGCCGCTGAACGAGCGGATGCGTACCTTTCTGCGCCTGGATTTCCTTTACAACCAGGCCCTCTACCACACCGAAATCGCCAGCCAGTGGGGCAGCCGCTCCGCGATGGGAAGCCTCATCGACATCCTTGCCATTACGACGCGCGGCGACGTCCGCTCGGATGTACTCAAGGAGCTCGAACGGCACCTGTCCACGCTGAACGAATTCCAGTCGAAGCCCGGGGTCGATCCTGAGCGTCTGAGCTCACTTATAGCGAATCTTCAGCGGCTGCGAGGCGAGTTGATGAACGCCGGCTCCGCCTTCCTGCAACCGTTGCGGGACTCGGAATTCCTGAGCGCCATCAAGCATCGCAGCGCGATCCCAGGGGGCACCTGCGAGTTCGATCTCCCGGATTACTACTACTGGCTCGCTCAGTCCGACGAGCCGAGAACGCGCACCTTCAACCAGTGGCTCGGAATGTTGCGGCCGCTCTGCGATGCGATCGCGGAATTGCTGTGGCTCACGCGCCAGAACGGCAAAACGCGCGAGGAGACGGCGGCGGCCGGGCTCTTTCACATCACCTTCGAACGTGACACATCGGTTCAGCTGCTGAGAATCTCTTTGCCGACGAGCCTGGGGATGTATCCGGAAATCAGCGGTAGCCACTACCGGTGCAGCGTGCGATTTCTGAAATGGAACGGTTTGACCTCACGTCCCACGCAAACGGAGGAGGACGTGCCGTTCATTCTCAGCTGCTGCGCGTGAAATGAGTCCCCCACGCGTAAAGTGTCCCACTTGCAGGCGCGAGATCGACTGGTCGGCCTCGCCCTTCCGCCCCTTCTGCAGCGAGCGCTGCCGCCTCATCGATCTGGGGGCGTGGCTTTCGGAAAAGC
>JAQGOF010000209.1 GCA_028293745.1 Gammaproteobacteria bacterium
CGGGCGCGACCATGCCTTCATGCCGATCGTCGTGGATGCGCGCTCGAAAGCTGAATTCCAGGCGTGGCTGCAGGAAAAGGCGGCGCAACAGAAGCAGGCGGCGGCACCGGGCGGGACAAGTCCTACGGCCAGCGTGCCGGCCACCGCGCCAGCGGCACTGACCGCCCAGGCGAACGCCGGCTGACCCGCACTCGTTACGACAGCCCGCCTTCGACAGATCCGAACCGTAGCCCCATTAAGTTGAGAGAACGCCCATGGCCGAGCATTCAGTAGCTGCCGCACACGACCACGACCACAAGCCGCACGGGTGGCGGCGCTGGGTGTACGCCACGAATCACAAGGACATCGGCACGATGTACCTGGTGTTCGCGTGCCTCATGTTCTTCATCGGCGGCGCGATGGCGATGGTGATCCGGGCCGAGCTGTTCAAGCCCGGCATGCAGCTGGTGGATCCCCAGCTGTTCAACTCCATGACCACCATGCACGCGCTGATCATGATTTTCGGCGCGGTCATGCCGGCCTGGACGGGGCTGGCCAACTGGATGATCCCGATGCAGGTGGGTGCGCCCGAAATGGCCTTGCCCCGCCTGATCAATTTCAGTTTCTGGATCCTGCCGTTCGCCTTCACGCTGCTGCTGGCCACTCTGTTCGTGCCCGGTGGCGCGCCGGCAGGTGGCTGGACCATGTATCCGCCTCTCGTCCTGCAGAACGGCGCTTCGTTCCCGATGCTGATCTTCGCGGTGCACATGATGGGTGCGTCGTCGATCCTTGGAGCGATCAACGTTGTGGTCACCATCCTGAACATGCGCGCACCTGGCATGACGCTTCTGCGGATGCCGCTGTTCGTATGGACGTGGCTGATCACCGCGTACCTGCTCATCGCTGTCATGCCGGTGCTGGCTGGCGCGGTGACGATGCTGCTCACCGATCACTTCTTCGGCACGACGTTCTTCACGGCCGCCGGCGGTGGCGACCCGGTGATGTTCCAGCACATCTTCTGGTTCTTCGGACACCCGGAGGTGTACATCCTGATTCTGCCGGCGTTCGGCATCGTCTCCGAGATCATTCCGACGTTCTCACGGAAGCCGCTGTTCGGCTATGAAGCGATGGTCTACGCGACGGCTTCTATCGCCTTCCTGTCGTTCATCGTGTGGGCGCACCACATGTTCGTGGTGGGTATGCCGCTCGCGGCCCAGCTCTTCTTCATGCTCTCGACTATGCTCATTGCCATCCCGACCGGCGTGAAGGTGTTCAACTGGACGGCGACGATGTGGAAGGGCTCACTCAGCTTCGAGCCTCCAATGCTGTTCGCACTCGCCTTCCTCTTCCTCTTCACGATCGGCGGTTTCTCGGGACTGATGCTCGCGATCGTGCCGGCGGACTACCAGTACCAGGACACCTACTTCGTGGTGGCGCACTTCCACTACGTGCTCGTACCGGGAGCCATCTTCGGGATCATGGCTGGCGTGTATTACTGGCTCCCGAAGTGGGTCGGCAACATGTATCACATGGGGCTGGCGAAGTGGCACTTCTGGCTGTCCGCGATCTTTGTGAACGTGCTGTTCTTCCCGCAGCACTTCCTGGGACTGGCCGGTATGCCGCGTCGTATTCCCGACTACGCTGTGCAGTTCACCGACTGGAACATGGTGTCCTCGATAGGTGGCTTCGGCTTCGGTCTGTCGCAGCTGCTGTTCCCAATCCTCATCTACATGTGCGTGAAATCAGGTAAACCGGTCAAGGTCAACAAGGCGTGGGAAGGCGCGCATGGCCTCGAGTGGGAGCTGCCTTCACCGGCGCCGTATCACTCGTGGCAGACGCCTCCTTCCGATGCCATCATTGCTAAGGGAGCCTTCCACTAGTGGTAGCTGTCTTGGAAGAGAGCGGATCAAATGCAGCCCGGCGCAGGAAAGTTCGACGAACGGCCATCCTGTTCGGGCTGATCGCGGCCGCGTTCTATTTCGGGTTCATAGTCATGTCGGTCATGCGCGCCCATTCAGGGTGATACATGACGGTACTGGATCGCGCAAATCGGAATCTCACGCTCAAGCTGCTCGGCATTGCGCTGGGCAGCTTCGGGTTCGGCTTTGCGCTCGTTCCGCTCTACAACGTGATCTGCGGTGTTACCGGCGTTGGAGATCAAAGCGCGCTGCTGCGGCGTGTGAAGGCGATCGAGAATCCCGACCCCAACCGCACCATAACAATCGAGTTCCTCGGCAATGTTGCCAGTGCGGGCGGATGGGAGTTCGGTCCGGTCGCCCGAACGGTGGAAATTCATCCGGGGAAGCTCTACTCGGCCGAATTTTTCGCACACAATCTGACCGGCCGTGACATGACGGCTCAGGCTGTGCCCAATATCGCCCCCTCAAAGGTGGCCGCCTACTTCCACAAGACGGAATGTTTCTGCTTCTCGCCGCAGCACTTCAAGGTGAACGAGCAGCGGAACATGCCGGTACGCTTCATCGTCGATCCGGCCATACCGAAGTACATCGACCGGATCACGCTCGCATACACTTTTTACGACGCGTCATCGCAGGTCTCCAAGCGCTGACGCGCGACTCGTTCATTTTCCGGGAATTCAAGACAATGGCAAACGCAGCACACGCTCAGGACAGCAACTCCTACTATGTACCGCACGACAGTACGTGGCCCATAACCGGCTCGGTCGCGCTGTTCACCCTGATGCTCGGGGCCATCTCTTATCTCAACGACTGGGCGGGCGGCTGGTCGTTCATACCCGGCGCCATCCTCATGGCTTTCATGTTCTTCGGCTGGTTCGGCACGGTGATCGGCGAGAGCCAGCGCGGCGTCTACAACGTCCAGGTGGACCATTCCTTCCGCATGGGAATGATGTGGTTCATTTTCTCCGAAGTGATGTTCTTCGCAGCCTTCTTCGGTGCACTCTTCTACGCGCGCACACTATCCGTGCCGTGGCTGTCGGGTCAGGGCGTGAAGGTGTTTACCAACCTCGTCCTCTGGCCTCAATATGAAGCCACGTGGCCTACGAACGGTCCGGCCCACGTCGGTGGCCGCGCCGATTCGTCTTTCGACGTAATTCCTGCGTTCAGCCTGCCGGCAATCAACACGGCCATCCTGTTGACCAGCGGTCTCACGATCACGGTCGCCCATCATGCGTTGCGCGCGGGCAAGCGTGGCACGCTCACTGTGTTCCTGGCGCTGACGTTCATCCTGGGATTCACGTTCGTCGGGCTCCAGGCCAAGGAGTATGGCGAGGCTTACAGGGAACTCGGCCTGCGGCTGTCCACCGGCATCTACGGCTCGACGTTCTTCATGCTGACCGGGTTCCACGGCCTGCACGTGACGATTGGCGCGATCATGTTGCTCGTCATCTGGCTACGGGTACTGCGCGGGCACTTCACACCCGATCGCCACTTCGCCTTCGAGGCGGTTGCCTGGTATTGGCACTTCGTGGACGTGGTCTGGCTCGGGCTGTTTATCTTTGTGTACTGGCTGTGAGAATCATCGTGGGTGGGAAGCGGATGCCAGCCCATGGGGCGCGATGAGCCCAAAGTGCCACGCGAGCATCAGCAGAATAAACAGGGCCACGGACAGGCCGATGCGGATGGTGAGGTCACGCACGAGTTTGCGCGAGTCGCCTGTTTTCCGTGTGAGGTTGAACAGGGCCGAGCCCAGGCTGGCGACAATGGCCAGCAGCACGCCGATGATGAGTAGTCGGATCAGGGTTTCCATGTGCGCGACCGTCAGTTTATAGACTTCAGGCTCCCGGCGTGTCCATTCGGATCCCCATCGGCTCGCGCATCTTCGCTCCGTCGTGGATTTTCACATCCCTGACGATCGTCCTGTGCATTGCGTTCTTTATCCTCGGTCGCTGGCAGTGGCGGCGAGGTGACCTGCGGCAGGCAGAGTGGGACAGGTTTGCGGCCGGCGCGGAACAGGTGATCCCGCTCGGGTCGCGGGGCGTGGACCAAATGCCCCGTTTTCAACGAATCAGCCTCGTGGGACGCTTGGACGCGGACCATCAGTTTCTGCTCGACAACCGCAGTTACCAAGGTCACGCGGGCTTCGAAGTGCTGACGCCAATGCAGCGTCCAAACGGGCGGGTCGTACTCATTGATCGTGGATGGGTACCCTTCTCGGGTCTGCGCGAGCGGTTGCCGGGCGTAGCGTTGAAGGCACGCGATGCTGTGACTATTGTTGGACGGGTAGACAATCTGCCGACCCCGGGCTTGGCAAGCGGTCGTGCGGCACCGGATCGGACGGCGTCGTGGCCCAAGGTGACGGCCTTCCCCAGTATGGACCAATTGAGCCTTGCGCTCGGAAGCCCCCTGGAACGCGAAATCGTGCTGCTCGACCCGAAGGAAGAAGACGGCTATGTGCGCGACTGGCATCCACCGGGGATGGAGCCGATACGACATTGGTCGTATGCCGTTCAATGGTGGTCGTTTGGAGTCGTATTGCTGGTGCTGTGGGTGGGTTTGAGCATTCGCAAAGTTGCGGAAAGCCAATGAACGAATCAGGGAACGCGGTTGAGAATGAGTTGCGCTCGCGCAATCTGCGCATGCTGGCCGCGCTGGCCGGCCTGTTCCTCTTGCCCCTCGCGGTCGCGTTCTGGATGTACTACGGGACTGACTGGCGCCCGGTGCGAACCGTCAATCATGGCGAATTGATAGCGCCTGTAAGGTCACTGCCCGCAGCTCGCCTGCCGGCGGTCATACCGGACACCGCACCTGCGCAGTTGTTCCACCGAAGGTGGTCGCTCGTCTATGTCGGTGATGGCCGATGCGCGGATGCGTGCCGGCAAGCTCTATACGTCATGCGGCAGACCCGCCTGTCCCTCAACAGCGAAATGGACCGCGTCGATCGCGTGTTCCTGGCGACCTCGCAGTGCTGTGCACGCGAGTTCCTCGCACATGAGCATCCGGGCCTGTTGGTACTGGACGCCACAGGTACGTCGGCCAACTCGCTGCTGGGTGTTTTCCCGGCCAACGAGCGCGAGCAGTCGCTGTTCGTCATCGATCCGTTGGGTAATCTGATGATGAGGTACGACGTCCGGCAGAATCCGAAAGGACTGCTGCAGGATCTGAAGAAGCTCCTTTCTCTTTCGCACATCGGTTGAACCATCATGCCGGCCGCCCGTTGGATCCGTTCGCTCGCGCTCGCAGGCCTGCTGCTGTGTTTCACGGTCGTCGTCCTTGGCGCCTACGTGCGCCTGACGGCAGCGGGCCTCGGCTGCCCGGACTGGCCGGGCTGTTATGGACACGTCACGCCACTCGGCGCACAGTCGAGTGCTTCCGCCCAGGCGGCGTATCCCCTGAAGCCGTTGGATGTTGGCAAGGCATGGCGGGAGATGATCCATCGTTATGCTGCTTCGACGCTCGGCCTGATCATCCTCGCGATCACCATTCTAGCGTTCACGACACGTCGTGCGCGCCTGGTGAGCCTGCCACTCGCATTAGCGCTCTTGGCTACCGTCGTGTTTCAAGGCCTGTTGGGAATGCTGACGGTGACCTGGCAGCTGAAGCCATTGATTGTCACGGGCCACCTGGTATTCGGGCTCACGACACTGGGCCTGCTCTGGTGGCTATGGCTCACGCTGCCGCGCCACTCGTGGGGGAACACGTCAAGCACAGGCTCGGGGGGAATGGCTGTCAGCGGGACCACCGTGGAAGCGGCCCGCCTGGCGTGGCGGCTGGCGCTCATCGGGCTCATCGCACTCGCGCTTCAGATCGCCCTGGGAGGGTGGACCAGCAGCAATTATGCGGCCATTGCCTGTCCCGACTTCCCGAGGTGTCAGAATGCGTGGTGGCCCCAAACCAATTACAAGGATGCCTTTGTCCTGTGGCGCGGATTGGGAGTCAATTACGAAGGGGGCGTGCTCGAGAATCCCGCCCGGGTTGCCATTCATCTCACTCATAGACTGGGTGCACTTATTGCCACGCTGACGCTATCCCTGGCCGCGCTGACTGTGCTGACCCGCCGGGTGTTGGCCAAATTCGCGTTGCCGGCCTGGCTGGTGCTGGCAGCGCTGCTACTGCAGCTGACTATCGGAGTGTCCATGGTTCTGCGAGGGTTCCCCCTGCCCCTCGCGACGGCACACGCAGCCGGAGCTGCGCTCTTGCTGCTGTCGGTCCTGGCGCTATTGCGTAGCGTCGGCGCGGTAGCTCGCGGGGGTGTCTTTTGATGCAGCAGCCGCACCCGATCGCAGCGGCACCGGCAGTCTGGCGCCGCTACCTCGAGCTCACCAAGCCGAAGGTTGTCGCGCTGATCACGTTCACGGCGATCGTCGGCACGCTTCTCGCCAGTCCCGGCATGCCGCCGCTGGATGCGCTGGTCTGGGGAAACCTGGGGATTGCCCTGGCTGCCGGCTGCGCGGCGACCATCAATCATGTGCTCGATCGGCGCATCGACGAGCAGATGAGCCGTACACGGGCGCGCCCCTTGCCCATGGGGCAACTGAACGAACGGCAGGCTCTGATGTTCGCTGCCGTGTTGGGAATGACTTCCATGATCATTCTCGCTTTCCTGGTCAACCTGCTGACGGCCGCATTGACGTTCGCATCGCTGATCGGCTACGCAGTCGTCTACACGGTCTGGTTGAAGAGAGCGACCTCGCAGAACATCGTCATTGGGGGCGCGGCCGGCGCGGCACCTCCCGTACTGGGTTGGGCCGCAGTAACCAACACGATCGACCCGAACGCGCTGCTGCTGTTTCTGATCATATTCGTGTGGACGCCGCCGCACTTCTGGGCCTTGGCAATAGCCCGCAAAGATGACTATGCGCGTGCAGGTATCCCCATGCTACCTGTCACACATGGCGTCAAGTACACCCGGCTGCACGTGTTGCTCTACACCGTGCTGCTGGTGGTGGTCACGCTGATGCCATTTCTCACCCACATGAGCGGGCTGCTCTACCTGGTCGTCGCCCTGGTCCTGAACGCAGGATTTCTCTATTACGCGTTCGCGTTGAACGTCACTGCACGGCAGGAACTGCCGATGAAGGTCTTCAAATTCTCCGTGAGGTACCTGATGTGGCTGTTTGCCGCACTGCTGGCGGATCACTACCTGTCCACCACGGGGGGCGCGCTGCACTGAGCGGGCTCAACGGCCCCCACTCCTGAGCAGTCGATGTTCCGCCCCGGGCGTGCGTCACTCCGGAGATTTGGACCTGGGTCTCGGTGTTGACTTTCGCTTGGGAGGCTGTGGACCGGCCGGCAGGTCGAACACGATGATGTCGGCCTCACGGCCATGCTGCAGAAGCACGCCTCCCGGCGGACTGATCTTGACGCCGTCGCCGACATTCAGCCGCGTCTCGTTCACCGCAATGGAGCCGCGCACCACGTGCAGAAACGCGCGGCGATTCCTGGCCAACTCGAGCTCGACTCGCTGGGCTTCGTGAAAGAGCCCGCCGTAGATGCGCGCATCCTGATGGACGATGACGGAACCGTCCTCACCGTCGGCGGAGGCGAGCAATCGCAGCCTGCCGCTCTTTTCTGCGGCTGCAAAGTATTTCTGTTCGTAAGCCGGTGGCAATCCGTTCTTCGTCGGCTTGATGCAGATGTGCAGCAGATGTGCGTCCTGCGAAGCGGAGGTGTTGAATTCGGTGTGTTGGATGCCCGTTCCGGCGCTCATGCACTGCAGGCTGCCGGCGCGCAGCACGGTCTCGTTGCCCAGGGAGTCCTGGTGGCGCAGCTCGCCGTCGATGAGATAGGTCAGGATTTCTTCGTCGCGGCGCTGCTGGCTCGGGTAGCCTTTGCCGGGCTTGATGCGGTCCTGGTTCATGACTTTCAACGGACCGAAGTCGACGTGCTCGGGATCGTAGTAATCGGCAAAGCAGAAGGTGTAGTAGGTTTTCAGCCAGCCATGATCGTCGTAACCGCGGTCACGGCTCCTCCTTAGCTCTAACATGTCATGGCCTGCAGATTAGTTTCCGGCGCCTGACTTGCGGGTCAGGACGAGCTGCCAGGAGGAGAGGCGGCGCTCGTTGAGCAACAGGATTCCCGTCGAGTTGTAGCGGTGGACGTCGACCTGGCCCATGTGCTCGGAACCGTGATAGCCGGAGGCGGTGCAGGTGTAGACGCACAGGATGCTGGTCCCCACGATACTGAAGGTGCCGCTGAGCTTGCCGAGGGTCGCATTCTCGGCGGTCCACTTCATACAGGTTCCGTCGCGGCCGGGGGGGCTGATGGTATAGGCGTTTACGAATTCGACGGGCGGTGAGCCGAACACTTTCAGGGTGCCGGCCAACAGCCACGCTGCCGGATGATGGGCGATTTCGGTTCGCCCCTGCGCCTCGAGGGGTTCGCCGTCCGCGCGCCAGAAGGTCCCCTTTGAGGTCCACACTCCAGGCTCGAACAGGAACGTATGCATCATAACGGTCTGCGGGCAGATTCCCTGGGGGGTCATTATGGCGCGAGTTGCGGTTTAGGGGTACGTTGCGGCGAAACCAGGCCAGGGGCGCCATTATGTTGACCGAGCGAATCTGGGCAGCGAACAGCTACCGCAATTTTCACTATTTGATTGCCTGTCCCGAATCAGGCGAAGCCCTGGCCGTCGACCCGCTCGAGTGGCGGCGCTGCCTGGAGGCGGCACGGGCAAAGGGCTGGCAGATCACGCAGATCCTCAATACCCACGAGCACCTGGACCATACGGGTGGCAATGCGGGCCTGGTGGGGGCCACCGGGGCCCGCGTCCTGGCTCACGCCGGCGCCGCGTCACGCATCGGCGGCGTCGATCGCGGCCTGCGCCGGGGTGACGTTATCCGGGTTGGCCGCACTGTTGAGCTGGAGTGTCTCGATACTCCGGGTCATACGCTGTCGCATGTGTGTCTGTTCGCGCAAACACAGCAGCCTGCCCTGTTCTGCGGCGACACGCTCTTCAATGCGGGGGCAGGAAATTGTCACAACGGCGGCGACCCCGAACGGCTGTATGAAACGTTTGCCGAACAGCTTGCGCGGCTGCCCGACGGCACACAGGTGTTTCCGGGTCACGAGTACATGACCCGCAACCTGGAGTTCACCCTGGATCGCGAACCTGACAATGCTGAGGCGGCAACGCGTCTCGCCGCCGCGCGCCAGCGGGAGCCGGTCGCGATGCCAGTCACGACGTTGGGCGAAGAGAAACGCATCAATACATTCTTTCGTTTGCAAAGTCCGACGGTCATCGCACGCCTGCGGGCCGTGTTCCCGGAAATCGGCGGCCATCCCGATGCCAAAACGGTGTTCCTCAAGCTTCGGGAACTGCGAAACAAGTGGTAGCGTCACGGCATTGATGAACGGACGCGAGGATCGGTTTATGACTACTCGTTTAGGGGTGCTGTCGGCTTGCCTGCTCGTGGGCGCGGTCCCTTCGGCCTGGTCCAACGGCGGCGGCGGCATGAGCATGCCCGAGATCCGCGCGCCCAAAGAGGAGTCTGCGCAGGACAAGGCGAAGATCGTGTACAACAAGGGTGTCCACGACGTCAAGAAAGCGGATAAGTTCCAAGCCTCGTCGGTTCAGCTGACCGATGCAGGCAAGAAGGAACGTGCGGTGCGCGAAGCGCAGGAGTACTACTCCAGTGCTTTGGTGAAATTCCAAGAGGCTGTGCAGGACGATCCTGGCATGCACGAAGCCTGGAACTACGTCGGTTATACCAACCGCAAGCTTGGAAACTATGATGCTGCCCTGGCGGCATATGAGAAGGCTTTGACTTTGAAGCCGGGTTACCCGGACGCGCTCGAGTATCGAGGCGAAGCGTTTCTGGGGCTCAACCGGATTTCGGATGCGCAGCAGGCGTACCTCGACCTGTTCGCCGGCAACCGCGCGCTGGCGGACAAGCTGCTCGCGGCAATGAGGAGTTGGGTCGACACGCAGAGGAGCTCATCGACTGCGGATGCGGCCGCGGTCAGCGAGTTGGATAAGTGGGTGCAGGAGCGCTCGGCCATCGCCGGACAGACCGCGTCGCTCACGCGCGAGGGTGCGGCGGCCAGCTGGAACTAATTTTTTCGCCGCGCCTCGGGTCGCTGCGCTTCGCAGGGTGTGACACACGCTTCACACGGCCACGGCGATCCGCAGGACAATTGCGCGCAGCGCATGGCAACCGCTATGCGCGCCGGGAAGATT
Organism: Gammaproteobacteria bacterium; assembly: GCA_028293745.1. Taxonomy (GTDB): domain Bacteria; phylum Pseudomonadota; class Gammaproteobacteria; order Steroidobacterales; family Steroidobacteraceae; genus 13-2-20CM-66-19. Next base: position 10,078 of record JAQGOF010000209.1, read on the forward strand.
GCGAGCACGGCACCGTTGATTTTCGGCATCGTGGCGGCCGCGGCGACCGTGCCTGTGTCTATTGGGGCGCCAGCGACTACCGACAACGCCGCGTATAAATGGCACCTGCCGCGCGGTTTCCCAATACCCGCGGTGCCTGTCGACAATCCCATGTCGAGCGTCAAGGTCGCCCTGGGGCGGCGTCTGTTCTTCGAGCCGCGATTGTCCGTTACCGGGCAACATAGTTGCGGGAGCTGTCACGAGCCAACCAAGGCGTATTCCGATGGCCGCGCGCTCGCAGTAGGTGCCACGGGCGAGACGCTGAGTCACAGCGCGATGTCGCTGGTCAATGTTGCGTACAACATCAGTTACGGCTGGACCCGGCCGCAGCTGCAGTCTCTTGAAGCGCAAATGCTCGAGCCGTTGCTGAATGAGCACCCCGTTGAGCTGGGGCTGGCCGGCAGGCAAGCGCGCGTGTGCGATCTGCTCGCGGCTGAGCCCACCTATCGCGCGGCGTTCGCTCAAGCCTTTCCGGAAACGGCGCAGCCTGTAACTTTCGACAACCTCATCAAGGCCATCGCGGCGTTCGAGCGCACGTTGATTCACGGCAATTCGCCTTTTGACCGCTATGTATTCAACGGTGAGCATGAGGCGATTTCGGGCCAAGCGAAACGCGGCATGCAGCTCTTCTATTCGTCTCGGGCCGGATGCGGCTCGTGCCACTCGGGATTCAATTTCGAGGGTAACTGGCGCGACGCGCAGGGGGAGACCGGCAAACCGGGCTTTGCCGACAATGGAGTCGGCGATCAGCCCATGCGAGTGCCCACTTTACGCAACATCGCCTTGACCGCGCCGTACATGCACGATGGCCGGTTTCCGACACTGGATGCCGTGTTGAATCACTATGCCAGTGCCGCAGAGCGCCACGTGGGCGATGCCCGGTTGCGTTCGTTCAACCTGTCCGCCGACGAGCGCGCCGACCTGATCGCTTTTCTGAACACCCTGACCGACCCAGGTCTCTTGGCCCCGGCTACGCTGCGGTGACTGCGGCTGGCCGCTGAGTCAGCGGCACATATCGCGGTTGGCTCGCTACGCGGGCGATCCACGCGCTCACTTCGACATAGGGTGTTAGATCGAAATGGGCTTCGTGTGCAACATGTGTGTATGCATACAAGGCGATGTCCGCAATGCTGTAGGTCTCACCCACGAAGAAACGATGCCGGCGCAGGTGAGCCTCCATTACGTCCAGCGCGGCTCGTCCGCGCGCCATCCGGTCAGGGAGCTCGGCACGCCGCGGTGAATCCGCGGGCAGATGTTTTACGATGAAACGCGGGGTCGCCACGTAGGGCTCGTGGCTGTATTGCTCGTAGAACATCCACTGCAGCACCTGCGCGCGCTTCAGGCGATCATCGGGAATGAATGGGCTGTCCTCGGCCAGGTACCAGAGAATGGCATTCGATTCGGCAAGGCAGGTGCCGTCGGCCAGCTCGAGCGCCGGGATGCGGCCGTTGGGGTTCTTGGCGAGAAACCCGGGCGTGCGCGTCTCGTTGGCCAGGATGTCGAGCTCCACCCAGTTGTAGCCTTTTTCGAGCTGCGCCAGCAGCAGTCGGATCTTGTAGCCGTTTCCGGAGTCGAGGTAGTCGTACAACGTGACCATCGGGCTTGGTTCCGCATCGTGGAGGAGAGCGCATTATCGGGTCCGGGCGCCGCGCCGCCAACACAGAGGACCGCCGGCCAAGGGTAAGATATTCTTAGCCATGGCCCGCCGTCTGCCACCCCTGAACGCTCTGCGCGCCTTCGAGGCGGCCGCGCGGCTCGGCAGCTTTTCAGCGGCTGCCCAGGAATTGCGTGTGACAGATTCCGCGGTGAGCCAACAGGTCCGCTCCCTCGAGCGGTACCTGGGCACGCGCCTGTTCAAGCGGTTGCCGCGCGGACTGCTGCTGACCGAGCTTGGAAGCACTTACCTGCCGGTTCTGACGGCCGGTTTTGATCGGCTTGCCGAGGCGACGTTGCGGCTGCGCTCGGGAGGGGTCGCAGGTCTGCTGACGGTGGCAGCACTTCCAGCGTTCGCGTCGGGATGGCTGCTGCCGCGAATTGGACGATTCCGCGAGCGCTATCCCCGTGTGGATCTGTTATTGAAGACCGCGAGGGCTCTTGCGGACTTTCGCCGTGAGGATGTGGATGTGGCCATTCGCTTCGGCGCGGGAGCTACTGCGGACACCAAATCGATTCTCTTGCTACCCGAGGATGTGTTTCCCGTCGCAAGTCCCTCACTCGTGTCGACCTCTCCCATCCCGATGCAGGTCGCTGATCTGCGTAGCTTGCCGTTGCTGCACGACGTCGATGCTCATCCCGATCAGCCCTGGCTGAGTTGGCAGGCCTGGTTCGAGCGCGCCGGCGTTGAATCGCCCACGGCGCTGCGTGGTCTGCAATTCACAGACTCGATCGTACTGGTCGATGCAGCGGTGGCTGGGCTGGGCGTGGCACTAGGACGGGGGCCCAACATAGAAGGTCTTCTGGCGCGCGGTCAGCTCATGAGGCTCACCCACGATTCATGGAGAGCAGCGTGGTCGTACCGCCTGGTGGCGCCTCCTGTTAATTTCTCTCGTCCCAACGTTCGGGCGTTCGTCGATTGGATCGTCGCGGAAGCGCGAGGGAACCCGCCGCATACGCGGGCATTACCTGTAGAGTAAAGTGGCGGCTCAATGTATTCGTCCTTCTATCGCCGAACATTCGTCATCGCCACGCTGGTTATTCTCGGTTGGGCGTTGTCGTCGATACTCCAGCCGCTGTGGACCACGCTCGGGTGGGCTGCGGTGCTGGCCTTCCTGCTGAACCCTCTACACGAGCGTCTCGCGACCCGATTCAAGGGACGGGCATCGCTGTCGGCCGGCATTCTGACGGGGCTGACGCCATTCTTCGTCATAGCGCCACTTGCCTTCCTGGGGGTCGTGTTCGCGCGGCAGGTGGCCAACATTCTGTCCGCCATGTCGAGGTCCACTCTGACGTATCCAGACCTGCTGCAGCGTCTGAATACGATTCCCATCATCGGAAGTGCGGTGCAGTGGATGCGCGAGAATGCCCCGATCAGTGCCGATCAGGTTCAGGGCTGGATCATGGACGGCACCCAGAGCGTGTTGAAATCGGCCGCGTCCATGAGTGGCAGCCTTGCGCTGGGCATCATGGGTTCGCTGGTTGGATTTCTGATGATGCTGTTTCTGCTCTTTTTCCTGCTGCGTGACGGCCGCGTGATGCTCAAGCGTCTCATCGGTTTCATTCCAATGGAGCCACGGCCGCGTAGTCAGCTGATGGCTTACCTGGGAGATGTTACGCGGGCCGTTGTATTCGGGTCCGTGGCGACGGCACTGATTCAAGGTACGTTCGTGGGTATCGGGTTTGCGTTGGTTGGCCTGCCATCTCCGGTGGTGTTCGGAGTGCTCGCAACCATCGCGGCCTTCCTGCCAGCCGGCTCAGCGATCGTTCTGGTCCCCGCCGTGCTGTACCTGATGTTCACGGGCCATTGGGGAGCTGCGATTTTTCTGACCGCATGGACTACCGGCGTCGGGGTCATGGACAACTTGTTGCGCCCTTACCTGACCGCGAGGCAGGCGGAAGTGTCCACCTTGGCCGTGTTCGTCGGCGCCATCGGCGGGACTGGCGCATTCGGAATTCTGGGCCTGGTAATCGGGCCGGTGCTGCTGGGCTTCATTGCAGCGCTGCTGCAGTTTGCCGAAAAGGGCGTGGTCGCCGGCGGCGAGTAAGTGCGGAACCGATGTTCCGACGGCGGCTGCCGGCATTTTGTAGAATGCGCCCCCCATGGATTTGTCCCCGATCCTGAATCCGCTGAACGAGGCGCAGCGTGAGGCCGTGACGGCCCCGCTGGGCCCGGTGCTGGTGCTGGCCGGCGCGGGCAGCGGCAAGACGCGAGTCCTCACTCACCGCATCGTCTGGGTGATCCAGGCCGAGGGCGCCTCGCCGCACGGCATCCTGGCCGTGACGTTCACGAACAAAGCCGCCGGCGAGATGCGCGGCCGCGTCGAGCAGCTTCTGGGGGTTCCGGGCGGCGGCTTGTGGATCGGGACATTCCACGGCCTCGCGCACCGGCTTCTGCGCCTGCACTGGCGCGAGGCGAAACTTCCTCAGGGGTTCCAGATCCTGGATTCCGAGGACCAGCAACGGCTGATCAAGAAACTCATCCGGGCACAGAATCTCGACGAGGCCCGCTGGGTGCCTCGCGAAGTGCAGTGGTTCATCAACTCGAACAAGGACGAGGGGCTCAGGCCCCAACATCTGAAGGATGGCAGCGATCCCACGCGCCACCAGCTGATCAAGCTGTATACGGAGTACGAGGTGGCCTGCGCAAGGGCGGGCGTAGTCGACTTTGCGGAGCTGTTGCTGCGCGCGTTCGAGCTTTGGCGCGACAACCCTGAGTTGCTTGCGCACTACCGGCGGCGGTTCCGCCACGTGTTGATCGATGAGTTTCAGGACACGAATGCCATTCAGTATGGCTGGATGAAACTGCTGGTGGGCAGCGAGGGATATCCGTTCGCCGTGGGTGATGATGACCAGTCGATCTATCGCTGGCGCGGCGCCCGGGTCGAGAACCTGCACCAGTTCCGCAGGGATTTCCCCACTTCCAAACTCTACAGGCTCGAGCAGAATTACCGTTCCACCGGGGCTATCCTAAGCGCGGCGAACGGCCTGATCGCCAACAACTCCGGGCGCCTGGGCAAGAACCTGTGGACGAGCGGCGAGCGCGGTGATCCCATTCGACTGTACGCGGCGTTCAACGAGCGCGATGAGGCGGAGTTCGTGAGTCACCGCATCCGCGATTGGGTGGCCCACGGTGGTCAGCGGCGCGAGATCGCGATCCTGTATCGCTCGAACGCACAGTCGCGTGTGTTTGAAGAAGCATTCCTCTCGGGACGGATCCCGTACAAGGTCTACGGCGGCCTGCGATTCTTCGAGCGCGCCGAAATCAAGGACGCGCTGGCTTATCTGCGTCTCGTATCCAATCGCCGCGACGATCAATCCTTTGAGCGCGTGGTCAATCTCCCAACCCGGGGCATTGGGGCGAAAAGCCTGGATGTCGTGCGCGAATATGCGAAAGGTGCGGGCTGCTCTTTATGGGAGGCGGCTGTTGCGTGTGTCGGCGGCGGCGCCTCGCTCGGACCCAAGGCCGCGGTGGCGATGAATGGCTTCCTTGGCCTCATTGAGCGGCTGGCCCGCGAGGTCAACGGGCTCGCTTTGCATGAACAGGTCGATCACGTGCTCCAAAGCAGCGGCCTGATTGAACATTACAAACGTGACAAGGCCGACAGAGGCGAGGCTCGTGTCGAGAACCTCGACGAGCTCGTGAGTGCCGCACGTGGATTCACGCCCGAAGGCATGGAAGGTGAGTTGCCACCGCTCGAGGCCTTCCTGGCGCACGCCGTGCTCGAATCTGGAGAGGGACAGGCCGACGCGTGGGAAGACTGCGTGCAGATGATGACGCTGCACACGGCGAAGGGCCTGGAGTTCCCGATGGTTTTCCTGAGTGGAATGGAAGATGGTCTGTTCCCTCACCAACGCTCGCTCAACGACATCGATGGGCTCGAGGAAGAACGACGCCTGTGCTACGTCGGCATGACGCGGGCAATGAAACAATTGTTCCTGACTTACGCCGAACAGCGCCGCCTGCACGGTGTGGACAGCTACGCAATGCCATCACGCTTCATCAAGGAAGTACCGGAAGAGTTTATAGAAGAGGTGCGGCCGCGTATCCAGGTTGCCCGCCCTGCGGCTTTCACGCGGATGCGGTCCGAGGAACCTCTCATGCCGGGTATGCGATTGGGCGGTCGCGTCCGTCATGGGAAATTCGGTGAGGGCGTGATCCTCAATGTGGAGGGCAATGGGCCGACCGCGCGCGTCCAGGTGAATTTCGAGCAGCAGGGCTCGAAGTGGATGATGGTCCAGTACCTGGAGCCGCTGTGAAAATTCTCATCCTCGGCGCCGGACAGGTTGGCCGCAGCGCAGCGGCCAGTCTCTCGCGCGAGGAAGCGAACGAAGTCACGGTCGTTGACGTGGATGAGGATATCCTGCGCACCCTGCAGGACAGGCTCGATGTCCGAACGGTCGCCGGCAACGCTTCCTATCCGACGGTCCTCGAGGCCGCCGGTGCTCCGGAAGCCGACATCATTGTCGCGCTCACCAGCAGCGACGAAGTCAACATAATGGCGTGCGAGGTAGCCCACACGCTATATCGGACACCGACGAAGATCGCTCGAATACGTTCCGCGGAATACACGAGCCGGCCCGAACTGTTCAGCGACGATGCGCTGTCAGTGGACGTCTTCATCAGCCCCGAGCAACTGGTTACAGAATACGTCGAGCGGCTCATCAAGTACCCCGGTGCACTCCAGGTGCTGGACTTCGCGGACGGCAAAGTCCAGTTGGTCGGTGTTCGCGCACTCGGTGGCGGACCTTTGGTAGGTCAGCGGTTGCGTGAGTTGCCTCAGCACTTGCCCCGGGCTTCAGCGCGGATTGTGGCTATCTACCGCGCCGGTCGTAGTGTGCCGCCCGAAGGCGATACCGTAATCGAAGATGGCGACGAAGTGTTCTTCCTCGCAGCGCGCGCCGATGTCCGCCGTGTGATGAGCGAATTGCGCAAGCAGGACGATCCCGTGAAGCGGGTCGTGATTGCCGGCGGCGGCAACATTGGCCTCAGGCTCGCGCGAACGCTCGAGAAGAGCAGCCAGGTGAAACTGATCGAGCGGGACGTCCGACGCGCGCGCAAGGCGTCCGAGCTGCTCGAAAACGCCATCGTGTTGAACGGCGATGCGGCGGACGAGGAATTGCTGATCGAGGAGAACATCGACAGCGCCGACGTGTTCGCAGCACTCACCAACTCAGAAGAAGCCAACATCCTGTCGGCCATGCTGGCCAAGCGGCTGGGGGCTCACAAGGTCATGGCGCTGATCAATAAGCCCTCATATGCCGATCTGATTGAAAGCAGCATCATCGACATTGCAATCTCTCCGCAGACGATCACGATCGGCTCGCTCCTTGCCCACGTCCGCCGTGGTGACGTCGTGCGCGTGCATTCGCTGAGGCGCGGCGCCGCGGAGGCACTCGAGGCTGTCGTGCATGGTTATGAGAGCACCTCGCGGGTAGTTGGAAAGAGAGTGGAGCAGATCGAGCTGCCGGAAGGCACGTCCATCGGTGCAATCGTGCGCGGCGATGAAGTCATGATGGCTCACCATGACACTGTCGTGCAGGAAGGCGACCATGTGATCCTTTTCCTCTCCGACCGCAGGCATCTCGAGGCGGTCGAGCGCCTGTTCCTGCGAGCTTCGCGTTAGGAATTTGTACGAGTGCTCGCAGTAGCGCACGTTCTCGGGCTGTTACTAGCGTTTTTCGGCGCAACCTATCTTCTCCCCATCGGCTGCTCGATCTTCACGGGTGACGGGCTGGCGTTGTTCTTCATTGTGGCCGCGGCGTGCAGCACCGGAACCGGGCTGCTCCTGGTGGCGGCGACGATGGGCCGCCGGCGCGAGCTCAAGCCCCGGGACGGATTCCTGCTGGTGACACTGGGTTGGATCGGGACTTCGGCGCTCGCCACCATCCCGCTGCTGATGGCCCTGCCGGGCCTCACTTTCACGCGCGCGTTCTTCGAAACCATGTCGGGGCTGACGTCGACGGGCTCCACCGTGTTGGTCGGGCTCGACAACCTGCAGCCCTCGCTCAACCTCTGGCGGCACGAGCTCGAGTGGATCGGTGGCCTGGGGATCATCGTGATGGCGCTCGCCGTGCTGCCGCTCCTGGGCGTCGGCGGAATGCAACTCTACAAAGGCGAGGCCCCGGGGCCGGTGAAGGATGAAAGGCTCGCTCCCCGGATTGCGGAGACCGCCAAATCCCTCTGGCTGGTGTACACGCTCATCACCGGGGCCGGGATCATTGCCCTGCGGGTGTGCGGCATGTCCTGGTTCGATGCCATCTGCCACGCGTTCTCGGCTGTCGCGCTGGGCGGGTTTTCAACTCACGACGCCAGCATCGGGTATTTCAACTCGGTGTCCATCGAGCTCGTGCTGATTGCACTGATGCTCATCGCCTCGCTGAATTTCGCGCGCCACTTCGTTGCCCTGCGCAGGCTGTCCCTGGAGCCTTACACGCGCGATCCGGAGTTCAGGGCGATCTTTGCGGTTATTGGCGTGAGCGTTGTGGTGATCGCCGTGATACTCACCTGGCACGCAAGCTACCCGACCTTCTTCATCTCCTTCCGTCATGCGTTTTTCAACGTGGTGTCGATGGCGACGACCACCGGGCTCGTGACTCAGAACGTGGACGCATGGCCCGTGTTCGCGCCGTTCTGGATGCTGTTTTTATCGTGCATAATATGCAGCACCGGCTCCGCAGGCGGCGGTATAAAGATGTTCCGCGCGCTGCTGTTGGCAAAGCAGGCCGGGCACGAGCTCAAGCTGCTGGTTCACCCGAGCGCGGTGGCGCCGGTGCGAGTGGGTGGCCGGCCGATCCCGGACCGGGTGGCGAGTGCGGTGCTCGGCTTCATCTTTCTGTACTTCATGACAGCCGCGTTACTGACTTTTGCACTTTTGTTGACAGGGTTGGACCTGCCGTCCTCGGTCGGCGCGATCGTGGCCTCCATCAACAACACCGCCCACGGGCTTCATGCCGACGGTCCTGTGCGCAACTATCACGTCCTTACGCCTGCGCAGACGTGGATCTGCACTGCAGCAATGTTGCTCGGCCGTCTCGAAATATTCAGTGTCATAGTGCTGTTCACGCCCGCCTTCTGGCGGAAGTGAGCTTCGCACCAACAGGGTGCAGGCGGTCACGCCCGGCTCGGCGCGCACCTGGACGCGCGTCCCACTGTTCAACGCAGCGCGGGGTCATCTTGACGCAAGTCAGTGCAACCAGATTGCGTTTACGTGCATCTTAAGGGGGAACGTGGCCCGATCCCTCCTGCAAACGGTTGGCCGACTGGGGATTATTTCGTCCAATCAACCTTTCGGGTACACGGTCGGCGATCACCCGGCTTTGCCGGGTGATCGTTTCGGTGTCGAGTAACCAGTTCCGGCCTCTCGCGGTCCTCGAGGAAGGCCAGGCCTAGTGATGGATGTAGCTTTCCAGCTGCTCGATCGTCTGCTGTTGTTCTTCGATGACCGCCTTCACCAGGTCGCCGATCGACACGATGCCGATGACCTGGCTGCCGTCGACCACGGGCAGGTGGCGGACGCGGCGGTCGGTCATGAGTTTCATGCAATCCTGCACCGTCTGGTCGGGTGAGACGGTGATCACCGGGGAGCTCATGATCTGCCAGACCGGTGTCTCGGCAGAGGAGCGGCCGTGCAGGATGACTTTCCGGGCGTAGTCGCGCTCGGAGATGATTCCCTGAAGCTCGGTGCCCTTCAGGACCAGAAGCGCACCGACGTGGTGGTCGGCCATCTGGCGAATGGCCTCGAGAACCGGGTCCTCGGGCTCGACGGAATACAGGGTCCGACCCTTGCCTTCAATGAGCTGCCTTACTTTCGTCATAGTCTTCCCCCTCTCCTCATGGCCTGCGGCCAACTGTCCTGGGGGATCGCGCAAGCGCGACCCCCGAAGAGCAGCCGGCGAAGCGCCGGGTAAGACGACCCTTCCTAACGCGAAGCGACCTCTACTGTCAATGCGACGTTGGCAGTCACGACGAACGAGCCTGACTGTATCGGAGTCGGCGCAGGGCCGGATGCCTCGCGCGCGTCCATGACCGAGACGTCGGGCGGCGTGGCCGAGGGCTCTCCGGTTTCCTCCACTGTCAGGGTGCGGATGATCTTGAGATTGAGGGCGGATGCCAGGGCCTCCGCGCTGGCTCTCGCTTTCAGCGCCGCCTCGCGTGTCGCTTGCGAATGCAACACCTGTGGATCACGGACGGTAAACCGGACGCTCTCGACATGATTCGCACCGGCTTGTGTCGCGGTGTCGATGACGGTACCAACTTGCTCCAGATTATCCACGGTGACGCGTACTACGTTCATCACAGTGTACGAACTGACGGATGCCTTGCCGCCCATGGGCCGGTATTGATAGTCAGGACTCAGCGTGTAGTTGATTGTTTTAATGTCGGCATCGGGACCCAGGAGCTTGTGCAACGCAGCCAGGATGCTCTCGATCTGCTTCGCATTCTGCGTGGCAGCGTTCTGCGACTGTTTCTCCTGTGTGAGAACACCGACATCGATCTGCGCGCGTTCGGGTTTTGCGCTGACCGTTGCATCACCCGTGACGCGAATCGACGACAGCGGTGACGTAATTTGTTGACCATTGACCTGTGACACGGCGCACGCTAGCAGCGCCGCGAGAAAGATTTTCATAAAGCCCATTTCCTCTGGTACGAGTTACTCTATTCTAGCAACGTGCGGCAGTTCATAGTTTGAGCACCTGGGAGCACACCCGCATGCGACGGGACGGTATACAACATCAGATGCCCACCCATCGCGAAATCACCGTCGCACCCGACCGTTTTGAGGTCGCCGCAGACGATGCGATCCTCGTCACGGAGCTGCGCTCCGCGATCGCGGTTTGCGTGTACGACGCGGTCGAGGAGGCCGGGGCATTGCTTCACCTGCGCTGCATCGTCCGTTCCCCGAAGCCTGTGGATATGACAGATTCGACTCTGGCCACGGAGCTCCTCCTGCTCGACCGGTGCGTGGAGTCAATGCGTGAACTGGCTCCCAGTGCCCGCAACCTTCAGGCTCGCGTGGTAGCCCACCTGGCCGACCACCCGAAGGCGCAAGAGACCTTCGACATCGTACTGACCATGGTCCAGCACTTCCTGACCGATGCCGGGGTGAGGGTGCTCCCATTGGACGTCGCCGCAGGCCAGATGCGGGCCTTGCGGTTCCGGCCCAGTATGGGTTGGCTCCAGACCCGGTAGTCACCCCCATTCGCCCTTGGACCGCCCGAGGAACCCTCCCCGGACGTAACCGTTGTCTGCAGGGTGAAGCGTCTGGTTTGTGTTTCCAATCGGATTTCGCTGCCTCGCCGTGGCGCTACGCCCGGCGGCCTCGCGGTAGGGGTCCTTGCCGCCCTTCGTCATACGGGCGGCGTCTGGTTCGGGTGGAGCGGTGAGACTTCCGAAGTCCCCGCCGAGCAACCTGAGGTCCTGACGCGCGGGAACATCCGCTTCGCCACCATCGACCTGAAGCCCGCGGACTTTGACGCTTACTACAATGGCTACTGCAATGGGACGCTGTGGCCCCTGTTCCACTACTTCCCGGATCGGTTCACGCACGAACAGCGGCAGTACGAGGCTTACCAGGCGGTCAATGCGGAGTTTGCCCGCCAGCTGATGAAGATCCTGAAGCCCGGGGATGCCGTCTGGGTCCATGACTACCAGCTCATTCCGCTCGGCCGCTACTTGCGGAAGCTGCGTTTCGACGGGCCGATCGGCTTCTTTCTGCACATTCCGTTCCCGCATGTGCAGATCCTGCGGCTGCTGCCGAACTACGCGGAGCTGATACGCGACATGTGCCAGTACGACCTGGTCGGGTTTCAGACTGCGGACGATATGCGCTCCTTCCTCACCTGCCTGGAGCCGGCGCCCGCTTCGCTCCCTGCCAGTCAGCGCATCGAGTTTGCCGGGCGCAGTGTCCGTCTCGGGGCGTATCCCATCGGGATCGATGTAGATGGGGTGATCAATGCGGCGGTGACGACTTATGCCCAGGAGACGGTGCAACGGATGGCGGTCAGCCTGATGGGCCGGAAGCTGATCATCGGTGTCGATCGCCTCGACTACACCAAGGGGCTGACCGAGCGCTTCGCCGCCTACGAGCAGTTCCTCGAAGCCTTTCCGGAGAATCAGGGCAAGGTGACGTTTCTGCAGATCGCGCCACCCAGCCGCTCCGATGTCCTGGCGTACGGGGAGATCCGCAGGGGACTGGAGCAATGCGCCGGGCGGTTGAATGGGCGCTTTGCGGAAGCGGACTGGACCCCGATCCGGTATCTGAACCGGGACTACACTCACGCGACGCTCATGGGCTTCCTGCGAGCTGCGAAGGTCGCCCTGGTCACGCCTGTGCGCGATGGCATGAATCTCGTAGCGAAGGAGTTCGTGGCTGCGCAGGACCCCGAAGATCCGGGTGTGTTGATTCTGTCGCCTATGGCAGGCGCGGCGCAGGAGCTTCGCAGTGCCCTGCAGGTCAATCCCTACGACAAGCGCGGGATGGCGATGGCGTTGCAGGCGGCGTTGAACATGCCGCTGGACGAGAGACGGCAGCGGCACGACGACATGCTGGCCGCAGTGCGCCAGCACGACATCCACAACTGGTATGGAACCTTCGTTCACGATCTCACCGGTGAGAGTGTGCGTCGCGCGGCGGCGTGAACGAGTTGCCTGCGCCGCGTGGCGACGCGAGCGATTTCAGGGACGCGGCTGGCGCAACCCGAGATCCTTGCTGTACACGACGTTCATGACGTTGTCGTACCAGCCGTCCACTTCGGGTTTGACCAGGTGCTTGTTGACGTAGAAGTAGATCGGCATCAGTGGATGGTCGCGCAACACAACACGCTCGGCACTCTGCAATAGCTCGCTACGCTTCCCGACGTCGATCTCCACGGCAGCGGCGTCAACCAGGGAATCGTATTCCGTGCTGCGGTAATGCGGCAGGTTGATGCCGAAATTGCTCTTCAGGTATTGAGCGAAAGTGTAGGCATCGTTGTAGTCCCCCTGCCAACTCGAGCGAAAGACCTCGACGTCGCGGCGATCGATATCCTGCAGCAGTGATTTGAACTCGACGGCCGTGAGGCGGGCTTCGACACCCAGGGCTTCCTTCCACATGGAGGCGACCGCGACGGCCACCTTGTTGTGAACCTCTCCGGCGTTGTAACGCAACTCGAACACCAAGGGCTTTGCGGCTGAGTAGCCAGCCTGCGCGTACAGCCGGCGCGCCTCGGCAAGCCGCTCGGCCATGGGCCGGTCGCGATAGTCAAAGGATTGCGAGGTGTAGTGGCTGACGCCCGGCGGGACCCAACCATACGCCGGCAGCTCGCCGACCCGCAGCACGCTGTGAGCCAGCTTGTCCCGGTCAATCACCAACGAGAGCGCGCGCCGCAGGCCGGGGTGGTCTTTGAAGGGCGCTTTGTCGAGATTGAAGCCGTAGTAGTAGGTATTGAGTTGGGGAGCGATGTGCAGCTGGTCGGCGAGATTCGCGTGGATCCAGTCGAACTGCCCGCGGGGGACTACATAGGTCGTGTGCAATCCGCCGGCGCGATAGCGTGTGAGCTCTGCGTTCTCGTCCGGGATGAGGAGGTATTTGACGGCATCGAGGCGGGTGGCACGATCATTCCAGTAATGATGATTGCGGGTCACGAGGATATGCGAGCCCTGCACCCATTCCTTCAAGACGAAGGCGCCGTTCGAGATCATGCTGCCGGGTTTGGCCAGCTCGGTCGGATGTTGATCCAATGTGGGACGATGGACCGGACAGGCACTGGTATGTGAGAGCAGGCTCGGCAGATAGGCCGCCGGTGTGGCCAGATCGATGACCACGGTGGCCTCAGCGGGCGCCTGGACGCCCAGCGACTCAGGCGGCTTCTTGCCTGCAACAATGTCGCTCGCGTTCTCGATTACGTCGATTACCTGGGCGTAGCCCGAGGCTGTCGCGGGATCGGCGAGCCGTCGTAAAGCCGCAACGAAGTCGGCCGCCACGACACGTTCGCCATTTGACCAACGCGCGTCCGGGCGAAGGTTGAACGTGTACTTCTTGCCATCCGCGCTGACAGTCCAGTCGGTTGCTACGCCCGGTGCGACGCCTGCGGTCTTATCGAGTGTGGTCAGGCCTTCGCACAGGTCACGCAGAATTCCCTGGGATTCGACCGAGCGTGCCTTTTGCGGATCCAGGGAATCCGGCTCGGGGCCAGCGCCCCGCAGGAGGGTTGGGGCGGGAGGCGCTGCGGCTGTTGTGTTGGTTTCGGGCGAGCGCGAGCAGGCTGCTATCGAGAGAAGGGCTGCTGCCAGAGCGATGCGCTGCAGTACTCCGGGAATCATCCAGGATAGAGCCAAGCGCTTACGCGCAAGCCGCCGGTGCGTGCTTCAGCGCGCACGCGCCGCCCTGCTGGCATTGATCTGTTCGCGCAGGGCTTGAGCTGCAGAGCGGGCGGCGGCGGTGAAGTCGTCATCAGCGCCCGCATACAGAATGCCGCGGGATGAGCTGATGATGAGGCCGGTGCCGTCGGCCGTTTGGCCGCTGCTCACTGCCGCGGCAACATCGCCACCCTGAGCACCTACTCCGGGAACGAGGAACGGCATAGTCCCGACAATCTCGCGAACTTCCGCCAGTTCGCGCGGGTACGTCGCACCAACGACGAGGAGGCAGTTGCCACGTGCATTCCACTCACGCGCAGCAAGCTCCGCAACCACGTGGTACAACTTGCGGCCGCTCACGTCGAGATCCTGCAGGTCCCGGGCACCCGGGTTGGACGTGCGGCACAAGATGATGACGCCCTTGTCCGCGTGCTTGAGGAAGGGCTCGAGCGAGTCACCTCCCAGATAAGGATTCACGGTGACTGCATCGGCACCGTAGCGCTCGAACGCCTCGATGGCATACCGCTCGGCCGTATTGCCGACATCGCCGCGCTTGGAATCGAGGATCACGGGGATGCCGGGATAACTTCGATGGATGTACTCGATCGTGCGCTCGAGCTGGTCTTCCGCTTCGTAGGCCGCATAGTGTGCGAATTGCGGCTTGTATGCGCAGACCAGGTCGGCGGTTGCGTCAATGATCGCTTTGTTGAATTGAAAGACCGGCGAGGGTTGGGCGGCTATGTGACGCGGGAATCGCTCGATTTCCGGATCGAGGCCGACACACACCAGCGAGTTGCTGCGTTCCCAGCTGCGCGCCAGCTTGTCGATGAAGGCGCTCATGCCACGCGGGCTCGGTCTTTCAAGCTGCGCTTTTTCAGGTGTACGAGCAGGATGGAGATCGCGGCGGGGGTCAGCCCGGGCATTCGGCTCGCCTGTCCGACCGTCGCGGGACGCGCCTCTGCCAGCTTCTGGCGTACTTCATGCGACAAGCCGGCGACCTGGAGGTAGTCGAGGTCCTCGGGCAGGCGGGTGTCCTCGTTCCGCTGCTGGCGATCGATTTCGTCCTGCTGACGCTCTATGTAGCCCGCGTACTTGGCGCGCACTTCGATCTGCGCGCGAACCTGAGAGGGAACGCGGTCGTCAACCTCGGGCCAATTCGGTGCTCCGATGATCTCCAACAGGTCGTTGTAGTTCACTTCCGGACGCAAGAGCAGTTCGAAAGCGGAGTAGTCGCGGCTGAGCGGCGCACCGCCGCCGCCTAGGACACGGTTGGTCCATTCCTGTGGTACGTCGGCGGGCTTGACCCGGGTAGCATTCAGGCGCTGGAACTCATCGTCCGAGAGCCGTCGCTTCTCCTCAAACAGGCGCCAGCGTTCGTCATCGACCAGTCCGAACTCACGGCCCAGTGGCGTCAGTCTCAGGTCGGCGTTGTCCTCACGCAGCAGAAGCCTATGCTCCGCGCGGCTAGTGAACATGCGGTACGGCTCGCGCGTGCCGCGTGTGACGAGATCGTCGATGAGCACGCCGACGTATGCCTCGCTGCGCTTCGGGAGCCATGCTTCACGGCCCTTGCACCTGAGCGTCGCGTTGATACCGGCAACCAGCCCCTGTGCCGCGGCTTCTTCGTACCCCGTCGTGCCGTTGATCTGGCCTGCGAAGAACAGACCCTCAAGAGTTCGGGTCTCGAGAGATGGCTTGAGGTCCCGCGGATCAAAGAAGTCGTATTCGATTGCGTAGCCCGGCCTGGTGAGGTGTGCGTTCTCGAAGCCTCGGATGGTACGTACGAACTCGTACTGCACGTCGAATGGAAGGCTGGTCGAGATGCCGTTGGGGTACACCTCATTGGTGGTGAGGCCTTCGGGCTCGACAAAAATCTGGTGCGACGTCTTGTCCGCGAACCGCACGACCTTGTCTTCGACGGAGGGGCAGTAGCGCGGGCCCACACCCTCGATGCGGCCGGTGAACATGGGTGAGCGATCCGTTGCGGCGCGGATAATCTCGTGAGTACGCTCGTTTGTACCCGTAATGAAACAATTAACCTGCATTGGGTGCTCAGTGTCGCGCCCAGGGAACGAAAAGACCGGCGTTGGGGTGTCGCCGGGCTGGGCCGTCATCACGGAGAAGTCGAGGCTTCGCCCGTCGATGCGAGGAGGCGTACCGGTCTTCAGACGCCCCACGCGCAAGGCCAGCTCGCGCAGTCGGGCTGCCAGCCGGTTTGACGGAGGATCGCCGGCCCTGCCGCCCTGGTAGTTATCCAGGCCTACGTGGATGCGTCCGCCCAGGAACGTGCCGACGGTAAGCACGACCGACGGGGCCTCGAAAGTAATGCCCGTTACTGTGACGACGCCGTGTACCGTCTGGCCCTCCACCAGCAGGTCGCCAGCCTCTTGCTGGAACAGCGTCAGGTTCGGCTGGTTCTCGAGAACGGTTCGGATCGCCTGCTTATAGAGCTGGCGATCTGCCTGCGCACGGGTGGCGCGTACGGCAGGCCCCTTACTGGCGTTCAGGGTTCGGAACTGAATTCCGGCTCGATCCGTGGCGCGGGCCATGACGCCGCCCAACGCATCTATCTCCCTGACCAGGTGACCCTTGCCGATGCCTCCAATGGCGGGATTGCAGCTCATCTGGCCCAGCGTCTCGATGCTCTGGGTCAGCAGGAGAGTGCGCGCACCCATTCGGGCGGCTGCCAGTGCCGCTTCCGTGCCGGCATGGCCGCCGCCAATGACGATCACGTCAAAGGGTTGGGCGAAACGCATCGAATTCTTAGGTCCAGGTCGTGGCTGCCAAAAAGGACAGTCGCGTATTGTAGGGCGGCAAGCTCTACGAACAAGGCCAACCGCGCTTCGCGTGATGTATCCGACCGTTTCATTGCTGCTCGCTCTCGGGCTATTCGCCGCGGGTGGTGCCGGAGGTGCCATTGCTGGTGCCGGCGCCGGTGCCACCGTGGGTGCTGGTGCCGCTGCGGGTGCCGGCGCCCCACAACTGGGGATGCCGGGTGTCACGGTGCCTGGCGGTTTGGGGCCGCCGCTGGCGCTATCGGCATGTCAGCTCGAAGACCCCGCGAAGGTGAGCGTCGTGCTGGCCGAATGCGGTGAGTTGAGCGTGCTCGAGAATCCGTCTGATTCGAATGGGCGGAACTTACGGCTCCACATAGCCCGGGTGCCGGCTATCAACCGTCGCAAGCAGCCGGATCCATTGTTCGTCCTGGCGGGCGGGCCCGGTATGGCTGCGACGACCTTCTACGCGTCGGCCGCCTTCCCATTTGAGCGCATTCACCGCGACCGCGACATTGTGCTGGTCGATCAGCGTGGCACGGGCCAGTCGAATCCGCTGAATTGCGCGCTGGATGATGATGACTTGTATCGTGCTTCAGATGCTGAAGTTGCCGCGGATGCACACCGCTGTCTCACGACTTTGGAAAAGACTGCAAACGTTGCGTTCTATACGACAAGCATCGCCGTGCAGGACCTTGATTCGGTGCGCGCTGCGCTTGGCTACCAGCGGATCAACCTCTATGGAGTTTCATACGGAACGCGTGTTGCTCAACACTATGTGCGCGGGTTCCCGGATCGGACGCGCAGCGTGATTCTCGACGGGGTGGTGCCACCGCAGCTTGCACTTGGACCCTCAACTGCGCTCAACGCGGAGCGAGCGCTCTCGCGAATTCTCGCGCGCTGCGCCAATGACAGTGAGTGCAAGAAGCACTTCGGCGACCCTTCTGTTTCTTATCACGCGCTTCGCAACTCTCTGCAGGCGCATCCTGTGCCCGTAAGTCTCGCAGATCCGACGAGCGGCGAGTCTTCCAGGTTCGACTTCACGGGATACCACCTCGCAACCGTTCTGCGGCTGGGAAGTTATACGGCTGAGCAGGCGGCACTTTTGCCCCTGATGCTGCATAGCGCGACTGCATCCGTCAATTTCACGCCGCTTGCTTCGCAATTCCTCCTTGTGAACCGCTCGTATGGCAATGTGCTGGCCTATGGGATGCATAACAGCGTTGTATGCAGCGAGGATGTTCCCTTCTGGGATGTCGCGAAGGTGAACCGGACTGAGCTCGAGAAGACGTATATCGGGACAGCCCAACTCGATGGACTACGGAGCATCTGCTCTGTCTGGCCGCGCGGACCGATCGATCCGGACTTTCACACGCCGCTGCACACCGACGTCCCCATGTTGCTGTTATCAGGGAGTGACGATCCTGTGACGCCGCCTGGCGATGCTGAGGAAGCACGGCGGGCCTTTGCACACAGCGTCCATGTGGTCCTGAAGGGCTTTGGTCACGGACAGCTGACTGCCCCCTGTGTGGATGGCGTGATGGCGAACTTCGTCAATCGTGGCAGCGTCGAGGGTCTGGATGTTTCGTGCGCTCAAAACGACAGGCCCATGCCGTTCTTTGTGACGCTCGGCGGCCCGCCACCCTAGTCCTGGTTACAACCCCGTGATTGAAGCCAACAATCTGAGGAAGCACTTCGGGCGTGTCACTGCGGTTCGCGACGTGAGCTTACGCGCGGCGGACGGACGCATTACCGGGCTGCTGGGACCGAATGGCGCCGGCAAATCTACGACGCTTCGCATTTTGTACACCGTCATTGCACCAGAGGTTGGCGACGCCTTCATAGACGGCGTAAGCGTGGTGTCTCAACCACTTGAGGCCCGACGACATATGGGAGTTTTGCCTCACAACGCAGGCATTTACCCGCACTTGAGTGGGCGAGAAAACATCGCGTATTTCGGCGCGCTTCATGGGTTGAGTCGCGACGAGCGGCGGTCGCGGACGGTCGAGCTGATCTCGCTGCTGGAGATGGAGGAGTTTGCCGACAGACCTGCCAAGGGTTTTTCGCAGGGGCAACGCGTCAAAACTGCACTGGCTCGTGCGCTGATCCATCGCCCGCGAAACGTATTGCTGGATGAGCCAACCAATGGGTTGGATGTGATGGCGGTGCGGAGCCTGCGTCGCCTGCTGAGACGGCTCCGTGATGAAGGTCACTGTGTGTTGTTCTCCAGTCATGTGATGCAGGAAGTGGGAGCGCTCTGCGATGACGTTGTGGTCGTAGCGCATGGGACAGTCGTCGCCAGCGGAACACCGGAGGAGCTGCGCGTGCGAACGGGCGAGAGCAGTTTGGAAGATGCGTTCGTGCGGCTCATCGGGACGGGCGAGGGGTTGTCCTAATGTGGGCGATTCTGAGCGTGTTCCGGAAGGAGTTCCGGGAGAATCTGCGTGACCGGCGCACGCTGATTTCGGCGTTGATCTTCGGTCCTCTGTTTGGGCCGCTGCTGTTTGGAGCAGCGCTGTCACTTTCCATCGAGCGTGGCACATCTGAGGCAGACAAACAGGTGACCTTGGCGGTATCGCATGCCGAGCGCGCACCGAACCTCTTGGCTCACTTGCGTCAATATGGCGTCAAGGTCGAATCTGTTTCCTACGACGATGCGGCGGCACGAGAAGCTGTCAAGGAGCACCGCAGGCCTATGGTGCTCATGGTGACAGACGACTTCGGTTCACGGTTTCAGGCTTCCCAGCCGGCACAACTGCTGCTGTACGTTGATTCCTCTGATGCGAACAACAGCAAGGATGTGTCGCGCATCAGAGTGCTGTTGAGCCACTATGGGTCCTTGCTTGCGCGCTTGCGGATAATGACGCGCGGCGTTGATCCGTTGGTGTTGTCGCCGATTGTAATTCACGACGTCGATGTATCCACGCCGGCGAGCCGTTCCGTCCTGGCGCTGGGGACTCTCAGCTACCTGGTGCTATTGACCATGCTCATGGGAGGCATGTATCTCGCGATCGATGCGACGGCGGGTGAGCGGGAGCGCGGCTCGCTTGAGCCGTTGTTGACGGTTCCTGTGCGTCGTGAGCATCTCATCTACGGGAAGATGCTCGCTACGTGCGCATTCATGACGTTGTCTCTGTCCCTCACCGTATCGGCGTTTGCCATTGTGCTGCAGTTTGCGGGGCTGGAACGGTTCGGAATGAGCGTCAATTTCGGTCCGCTGGTTGCGTTGACCGTGATCGTGTTCTGCCTGCCACTGGTGCCGTTGGGCGCAGCGCTCATGACGATTGTCGCTGCGTTCACACGCAGCTATCGCGAGGCGCAGACGTACCTCGGATTGGTATTGCTAGTGCCGACGTTGCCGCTCGTCTTCGCGGGCGTGCTTGGCTTGCGGCCCACGGCTGGGCTGATGGCGGTGCCGTCGCTGAGTCAGCATTTTCTGATCACGAGCCTGTTGAGGGATGAGCCCATACCCGGAGGCTTCCTGGCGTTGTCGGTTGGCGTCACGCTGGCCGTCGGGGCGATCCTGGTGTTTATAGCGGGACGGTTGTATCACCGGGAGGCGCTGCTGGGCTGAGGGGGCTTCGCTGCGCGCGGGAGGGGG
>JAQGOF010000226.1 GCA_028293745.1 Gammaproteobacteria bacterium
TTCAATGGCGCAAGAGCATAGACGCGCGCAGAAAGGTCACCGCTGCGAATCTAAAGCGCGCGGTCCCGCCCGAGGTCCGCATCGACTGGGCGGCGTTGATGAGATCTGCGGGAACGGATATACGCGATATTGCGGACGATCCCAAGCTATCAGACGCACTGATTCGGTTGACGGTGATCGCAGACGCTGCAAGCGACGGGCTTGGCATTGAAACAACGCAGACGCCTTTCTTAGGGGCCGCGCGGGCATTCCGTGATCAAAATGAATCCGCTAGCTTTGCGTGGGACGTGCCACGGGATTCAGTATGCGTTCTCGGCAAGCAACATACGCCCCAACGAGGCGCTACCCTCCGTTCGCTCTCTCACAATTTGGCGCTGTATCTTCCAAATGAAATAACCGCGCGCTGGATTGGACCTTATCCGGCTGTCCCCGGTGATGATGGCAAGACGCTCAATCTGCTCCTGTTGCCCTGGCCAGAACGAGTTGAAAGCAACGACTTTCGACCCGTCAGGCCGGTCGCACGAGCAGAAAGCATTGCGCGGTGGTTCGAATACGAGCCCGTCAATCCGCCGCGATTACAGACCTTCAAGCAGCGATTGAGAACGGCGATCAGCATGGCAGCCCGAAACGCGCGCAAAATCGACGCAATCGTATTCCCGGAGCTGGCGCTTTCGATTGACGAATATCGTGCTGCGTCCAAGATTGCCGTGGAGAATGGCATCATGTTGATTGGAGGGGTGCGAATTCCGGGCACTCGGGGTGAGCTGAGTATCAATGTCTGTACGGTGCAGGCTGCCGCTGGGGCACTCGCCAACCACTCTGACAGGCTGAGTGTCGCACCGCCGTTCAGGTTCGTGCAGTCAAAGCATCATCGCTGGTGCCTGGATCCCGCCCAGACGCGCGCCTACCAGCTCGCGGGGCAGGTAACGGCTCTGCAAGACGTTTGGGAGAGTACTCAGATCGGGTCGCGGGAGCTGCACTTCGTCACATTGGGATGTTGGATGACATGGAGCGTTCTGATTTGTGAAGATTTGGCGCGCCAGGATCCGGCGGCAGATTTGATCCGTGCCGTTGGCCCGAATCTACTGATTGCATTGCTAATGGACGGGCCTCAGCTTCGCGGGCGTTGGCCGTCGCGGTATGCCTCTGTGCTGGCCGAGGATCCAGGGACATCGGTGCTCACCTTGACGAGCCTGGGTATGGCGGAACGGAGTCGGCCAGTTTTGCGGGAGACCTGTAATCGCGCGGAGCCGATACGATCGATTGCCCTGTGGCGTGACGTCGAGTCGGGTGAGCATGAGATCATCCTGGATGCAGGGCATAACGCCTGCGTTCTGAACCTGGTTTGTCGCACCAGGAGAGAATTCTCGGCAGATGATCCAGTCAATGGGCAGTCTGCTCACTTTCCGGTGTTTGCCGGCTTCTCATCGTTTCGAATTGCGTGATGCGCAGAGTTGGTTTTACCGTCCGGCAGCTATATAGTGGCATTACGAGGCATCCCAAGTATGACCAGGGTTCAGAGAAATTTCTTTAAAAGTCAGTATATTGAGCTATCGGAGCAAGTGACCGAGGAGTTCCTGCGGAGGGCTGGTGTGGTGCTCGGCGAGGACCTGGGTTTGACACGGCACAGATCGAAGCCGCGCACCCGATTCCCTGCATCCGCTATCAGGAAGCTCGCCGGCGGGTAAACACGTGCCCCTGACCAAACTCGAGCACTACCTGGTACTCACCGACGACATCGACGCCACGCGTGATTTCTACGTTGAGGCGCTCGGCATGCAGGTGGGATTTCGGCCGCCGCTGGGGTTTCCGGGGCACTGGGTGTACATCGGGGATACGCCGGTGATTCACATTGCCGAATGGGTTACCTATACGGCACGTTCGAAGGACAGGGGTGTGCACGTGTCCACGCGCGCGAGTGGTACGGGGCCGGTGGATCACATTGCGTTTGCCGCCCAGGATTACGATGAGGTGTTGGCGCGGCTGGAGCGTCTTGGTGTTCCCGTGCGAGCCAATAACAACCCAGCTAACACCGTGCGGCAGCTGTTTCTCTTCGACCCCAACGGGGTGAAGATCGAGATCAACTTCAGAAAGTGACCCGCACGGCAAGTGACCCGCACGGCGCCGGGCGGTATCCGCACGGTCAGGCGCTGCCGGCCACATCCACGAGTATCTTAGTGCCTTCCTGGCGGTGCAGCCGCTCGAAGCCGTCACTGATCAGCTTGTCGAATGGGATCGTTTCAACCCACCCCTGGGTGGGATAAGCGCCGCCGCTCATTCGCTCGATCACGCTGGGGAAGGCATTACACGATAGCGCAACACCAGTGATCCGCGCTTCCGACATCAGGATCTGCATGGGGTCGATGGTGATTGGTCGAGTGTGAATGGCGACGACGACGACGTTGCCGTCAACTGCGGTGCCGGCCAGCGCCGCCTGAAACGCAGCCGGAACGCCGGCTGCGTCAACCGAGGCGGCGGCGCCGCGACCCCGTGTCAGGTCCTTGATTGCCGTTACGATGTCACGGGCAGTTGGATCGAGTACGACCTCGACGCCCAGCTTCGTCAGGACGGCCCGCCGCGCCGGTGTCGGGTCGGTCATCAGCACCCGGACTCCGCGATTGCGCAGGGTGAAAAAGACTCCAATCCCGATTGGGCCGCCGCCGTGAACCACCACGGTCTGACCCGATTGCACCTTGCACCGGTCGGCTGTTCGCCACGCAACGGCCATGGGTTCGATCAGCGCACCCTGCATCGCGGACAGCCCACGCGGCAGCTTGTGAGCCATGGGCCGCCGCACGGTCGTGAATTGCGCAAGCCCGCCGCCGTCACGGTTATAACCGTGAAAGGCCAACAAGCCGCAATGGTTGTACTGCCCGGAGATGCAGAACAGGCATTGACCGCACGTCTCGACGGGCTCGACCGCCACGCGATCGCCGCTGTTCAGGTCCTTGATTCCATCGCCGACCTCGACGACCTCGCCACTCAGCTCGTGGCCCAGAATGACCGGATTCTTGACTCCAGTCAGCGGGTGAGGCGTATCGCGAGTAGTTATCGGCCCGTCGTAGTACTCGTGCAGGTCGCTACCGCAGATACCATTGTAGAGTACGCGCAGCTTGACCTCTCCGGGACCGACTCGCGGCTCTGGAACATCTTCCAACCGCAGATCCTGACGGCCGTGGAAAACGGCTGCGCGCATTTCTTACTGTCCCGGGTTTCCTACTCTGCGAGGCCTGAGGTCAGATCACTCTGCGACAACAATCGAATGGGAACGCGCGGTACGCGCCAGATGTCCTGGGCATATTCACAAATCGTGCGATCGGAGGAAAACTTGCCCGAGCGCGCGACGTTCAGTATGGACATTCTGCTCCACTGGGCCGGATCCTGGTAGACCGTGCTGACGGTGGCCTGGCAGTCCACGTAGGACTGGAAGTCCGCCAGCAGCATATAAGTATCCCAGTTCAGCAGTCCCTCAACGATTGGCCGGAACAAGCTGCTATCGCCCCTCGAGAAGAACCCGTCGCGAATGAAGTCAATGACACCGCGCAGCTCTGGGTTGCTCTCGTAGAAGGAGGCCGGCCGGTAGCCGCGGGCGCGGGACGCCTCGACTTCCGCGGCGCTCAAGCCGAACATGAAGCAGTTCTCGACACCCACTTCGCTGCAGATCTCGATGTTGGCACCGTCCATCGTGCCGATGGTCAGCGCGCCATTCATGCAGAATTTCATGTTGCCCGTGCCGGAGGCCTCCTTGCCGGCAGTGGATATCTGCTCGGACAGATCGGCGGCAGGATAGACGCGCTGCCCGTTGGTGACGTTGAAATTGGGCAGGAATATGACCTTGATGCGGTCACGGATGTGCGGGTCGCGGTTGACGACATCGCCCACCGAGTTGATCAGCTTGATGATGAGCTTCGCGATGTGGTAGCCGGGCGCCGCCTTGCCGCCAAAAACGAACGTCCGCGGCTGCGTGTCGAAGTTGGAGTCAGACTTCAGGCGGTGATACAGGGCTATGACGTGCAGGATGTTGAGGTGCTGGCGTTTGTATTCGTGAATGCGCTTTACCTGCACATCGAACATCGAGTCCGGGTCGATCGCCACGCCCGTGCGGCTGTGCGCAATTCCCGCGAGCTCGAGCTTGTTGGCGCGCTTGATCGCGCGCCAGTCACTCTGGAACGCGGGGTCGTCCGCGAACTTCTCCAGGTCGCTCAGGCGCGCGAGATCCTTGATCCACCCGTCGCCGATGGCATCGCAGATCAGCTCGCACAGGCGAGGGTTCGTGAGGGCCAGCCAGCGGCGTGGCGTGACACCGTTGGTCTTGTTGCTGAACTTCTCGGGCCACAGCTCGTAGAAATCCTTGAGTACGTCCTGCTTCAGCAGCTGGGTATGCAGGTCGGCGACACCGTTGATGGCGTGGCTGCCAACACAGGCCAGGTGCGCCATGCGCACATACCGGCCGCCGCTCTCGTCGATGAGCGACAGGCGCGCGATCCGGGCCTCGTCGCCGAAGTAGCGGATGCGCATGGAATCCAGAAAGCGCGCGTTGATCTCGAAAATGATCTCCAGATGCCGCGGCAGCACCTTGGCGAACACTGAGATGGGCCAACGCTCCAGAGCTTCGGGGAGCAGCGTGTGGTTGGTATACGCGAAGGTCTGTTGCGTGATGGTCCACGCGTCATTCCATTCCATGCCGTTTTCGTCGATGAACAGACGCATCAACTCGGCGACGGCGATAGCCGGGTGAGTGTCGTTGAGCTGTACGGCGAACTTCTCGTGGAAGCGCGTGATCGGGATCTGCTGGACCTTCAGGATGCGCAGCATGTCCTGCAGCGAGCAACACACGAAGAAGTATTGCTGCTCCAGGCGCAGCTCCTTCCCCTGGATGGCCTCGTCGTTCGGATAGAGCACCTTGGTTACGTTCTCGGAAACGACTTTCTGGTTGACGGCTCCGTAGTAGTCACCGCGGTTGAAAGTCGAAAAGTCGAACGACTCGGGCGCTTCGGCGCGCCACAGACGCAATGTGTTGGCCGTATTGACACGGTAGCCCAGAATCGGTGTGTCGTAGGGAACACCATTGACGATACGGGTGGGTATCCAGCGGATGTGCAGCCGGCCCTCGTGATCGGTGTACTTGTCCGTGTGGCCGCCCAGTTTGACTTCCACGGCCCACTCGGCGCGGGGCAGCTCCCAGGCGTTGCCGAAGCGCAGCCACTTGTCCGTTTTCTCGATCTGCCAGCCATCGGCAATGTCCTGTTGGAAAATGCCGAACTCGTAGCGGATCCCGTAACCGATCGACGGGATTTCCAGGCTGGCCATCGAATCGAGAAAACAGGCGGCCAGCCGTCCCAGGCCGCCGTTGCCGAGGCCCGGTTCGTCTTCGCACCCAATCAACTCGTCGATATCGAGTCCCAGCTCGCGAACTGCCTGGCGGACTTCCTCGGTGATTGCGAGGTTCAACAGGTTGTTGCCCAGATGAGGGCCCACCAGGAATTCGGCCGACAGGTACGCAACAGTGCGCGAGCCGTGATTGGTATAGGCCTCGGCGGTGCTGATCCAACGGTGCAGCATGCGGTCCCGCACGGTGTACGCCAGGGCCATGTAGTAGTCGTGGCGCGTGGCCAGCGCCGGGATTTTTCCCTGCACGCAGAAGAGGTTGTCGAGGAAGTCGTGCTTGAACGCTTCCTTGCTCATGGCGACCCGTTCGTCTTCGGACTTCGGGTCCGTGCCTCGCCGGTACTGGATTTGCGCGTTCATGTCTTGTTTGCCTCCCCAAAATCGGAAGCATCCGCCCCCCATAGATGCCCCGTCAGCATACTCGATGATGCCGCCGGCCTGCATCAGCGGGCCCCGCAGCAATTTACGGAAGCAATTTAAGGCGCGCGCACAAATGGTGCAGTGATCTGCTGCACCGAATGGGTCACGGGGCCGGTGGGGCGGTGGATTCGCGCCGGATCAACTTGTACGGCAATCGCGCCGTTTTCGGGGCATCGCCGCTCTTCAGGGACTGCAGCAGCAGGTCCGTCGCGGAAAACGCAAGGTCGTAGCTCGGTTGATGGACGGTCGTCAGCCGGGGCCAGACGATTCGGGCGATATAGGTGTCGTCGAATCCCGCGACCGAGAGGCGCTGGGGCACAGGTATTGCGAGCTCGTGAGCGGCAAGCAGGACGCCGGCGGCCATGTCATCGTTGCTGGCAAATACCGCAGTCGGCGGGTCCGGCAGGGTCAACAGCTCGCGCCCCGCCTCGAGGCCGGACTCAAACACGAAGTAGCCTTGCTTCACGCAGGCGGGGTCGAAGGCGATCTGGTGGCGCTCGAGAGCCGCCCGGAAGCCGCGCAGCCGCAGGCTGCTCGCGAAGTGGTTGGGATGCCCGATGATGAATCCGATCCGCCGGTGGCCGCACTCGATCAGGTGCTCGGTCATCTCGCGCGCCGCCCCCTCGTCATCCATATCAACATACGGGGATACATGTTTGAGGTCGTTCGGCGCTATGCGGACAAACGGCAGACCGCGCTGGTCGAGTGCTTCGATCAGGTGGGCGGACTCCGACAACGGTGGCGATACGACCAGGCCATCGACATGCGTCTGGTCGATCAGTCCAATGACGTCGCGGGTCAGCTCCTCGCCACGGCCGCTGCATTGGTGCACGAACAGCCGGAACTTCTCCTGGCGGCAGCGGGCCATTGCGCCATGCTGCAGCTCGACCAGGTAGTTGGCGCTGGGGTTCTCGTACACCAGTCCGATGAGATACGAGCGCCTGCCGGCCAGGCTGCGCGCCGACAGGCTGGGTTGAAACTGCAGCATCTCGGCAGCGGCCAGCACGCGGGCCCGGGTCTCGGGCCTGACATTCGGCTCGTCGTTCAACACGCGTGAGACGGTCTTGATGGCTACGCCGGCGGCCCTGGCTACGTCGTGAATCGTCTTCCTGGTCATGGTGTGCACGAGATCAGCGCGTCCGTGCCGGATTCCAGCCGGATGTTGGCTACGCTTACCGTGAACTGCCCGGTGGTGCTCAGCTCGAAGGGTTGCGTGATGGTATCCATGTGCGCAATCCCGCTATTCGCAAAGCACGCCAGCCGGACTTTCACGTGGCTCCATTCCCCCGGCCGGCCGGCGTTTGCGAATGTCTTCGTCAGATCGATCGAGTCCTTGCAGCCCGGGCCGCATTCCATCTGCAGCGTTACGTTGGATGTGGGTGCCTGATCGACCCTGTAGTCGAATCCCACGGACAGCTGGCCGTTGGTTTCGCGTTGCAGGTTGATCGGTGCCTTGGAGGCCAGGCCCACCGAGGCGGCGGTTCTTGCATCCCACCTGATCTGCCGCGCGTCTTCCTGCGCGGCCCGATCCGTGGCGGACATCCGCACACTGCCGGCAACTCCAACGCCGCTTGGTATGGCCGTCGCGTGCGCGTCCTCGCTCACGATCCAACTCCAGCCCGACCCCGGTTTGCCCGCTGCAAAGAACAGCTGGCTGTCGGTGACGGCCGAGAGCGCTGCACCGCCGCCCTCCGGCAGCTTGCGCAGATTGCCGTTGTCGCTGTATTTCAAGCCGTAGCCATACGCAAACAGTGGTTTGACCCGGTCGCCGCGCCGCACGGCGGTCTGTTGCGGAGTGAGGGGCCACGAAAACGACAGTTTGCCGTGGAAGTCATGCGGCACCGAATCGTCCGGTGCCTTGAAGATGACATCCGCTATGCCGCCGCCCTCGGTGCCTGGCAGCCAGGCGGCGACGAACGCATCAGATGCATTGATGTGCGGGTTGACCCACAGCGGCCGGCCGGAAAGGAAGATGGCGACGACCGGCACGTGCTGCCCATGCAGTCTGCGCAGCAACTCCAGGTCCGACCTGTCGCCCGGGCTGTACTCGACCGAGCCAATGTCGCCCTGAAACTCGGCGTACGGATTTTCTCCGAATACGACGACGGCCACGTCCGGCCGGGTCTTGAAGTTGCCGGCGGGGTTGAGCTCGGCAGTGCCGCCCGCGGCCTGAACGGCACTCAATATTCCGGCGAAAATGGTGTCGGCGTGCGGAAAATTCATGTTGGTAACGCCGGTGCCCTGCCAGGTGATCGTCCAACCACCGCTCTGCTTGCCGATGCTGTTGGCGCCATCACCGGCCACCAGGACCTGTAGTCCCGGGCTGAGTGGTAATAGATGATTGGCATTCTTCAGCAGCACGAGGGATTCGCGCACCGCGCGGCGCGCGACAGCCCGGTGCTCGGGCGCCCCCAGCAACTCAAACTTGCCGGCCAGTGGCCGGGACGAGGGAGTCCCTTCATCCAATAGATGCGCGCGCAACTTGACGCGCAGGATGCGGCGGTCCGCATCTTCGACGCGTGTCGTGGGAATCTCGCCCGCCCGGACCTGCGCGAGCGTGTTGGCATACAGTTGTTTCCAGCTGTCGGGAGCCATGATCACGTCCATGCCGGCATTGATGGCGGCCGCGCAGCTGACATTCGTGCAGCCGGGAACCTGGCCATGGCCATTCCAGTCACCGACCACCAGGCCATCGAAATGCAGCCGCTGTTTCAAGACGTCGGTCAGCAGGCCGTGATTGCCGTGTATCTTGAGGCCCTGCCAGCTGGAGAAGGAGGCCATGATGGCCTGCACTCCAGCGGACACTGCGGGCGGGTCGCCGGCAAAATGGATGTCGCGCAGCTCGATCTCGCTCGCGCGGTTGTCGCCCTGATCGCGTCCGCCGGTACCCCCGTCGCCCACGAAGTGCTTGGCGGTCGCGATGACATGGGCTGAGTCCAGGAACTGCGGGGTGCCGGGGGTGCCCTGCAAGCCCAGAACCATCTGGCCCGCGTACTCGCGCACTATCTGCGGGTCTTCCGAGTAACTCTCATAGGTTCTTCCCCAGCGGTCGTCGCGTACGACTGCCAGTGTGGGCCCGAACGTCCACTCCATCCCGGTCGCCCGGACTTCGCGCGCCGTGATCTCGCCAATCTCGCGAATCAGCTCCGGATCGCGTGCGGCTCCCAGCGCGATGTTATGGGGGAATATCGTTGCGCCAACCAGGTTGTTGTGACCGTGTACAGCATCCGTTCCCCACATCGTCGGAATGGGATGGGGTCCGTGCGAGGGGTCCATCGACGCTTCATAGAACCGATCGGCCAGCGTCAGCCACTCACTCGGTGGGGCAAATTCGTTGTTGCCAGGTGCAGAACTGCCGCCGTTCAGGATCGAACCGAGGGGATAGTGACGAAGATCTTCGGGTGTGATGCTTCCAATGTCGGCCTGGATGAGTTGGCCGACTTTCTGCTCGAGCGTCATCTCGCCGAGCAGCGTGCCGATGCGGTTCTCGAGGGCAGCATCGGGCGGGAAGGCGGGCGGTCTCTCGGGCCACACGGCGGGATGGATTACAGCCGCGGGTTCCGAGGCTGCGGGCTTGAAGCCTGCAGCCAGGATGACACCGGACAACAACGGACTCCCCATGAGCAGACCCAAGAGCATTTTTATTCCGAGCCGTATGGATCTTAGTTGCATGGAACTCAGGATCACACGGCGATGACAGCGCTGTCAACGAAAGGTCATTCCCTATGCTGGAGCACACAAGACTTTCTCATGCCTCGGACGGATTGCAGGCGAAACGCGCCGTAGACTCGGTGGCGAGCTTTAGCGACCTGCCGGATCTGCTGCTCGTCGAGCGCACTCGCGGGCGCGACACCCGTGCCTTCGAGACGCTCATGCGCCGCTACAACCGGCGCTTGTACCGGATCGCACGCAGCATCCTGAGCAACGATGATGCGGCAGAAGAGGCCGTGCGGGCGGCGTATTCGCGCGCCTTCGCGAATCTCGACCGCTACGAGCCCGCCGGAAAATTCGGCAGCTGGCTGGCGCGGCTCGCATTCAATGAAGCACTCGCGTTGCGCCGGCATTCGCCTGCTGGAATACCACTCGCTTTTGTTCAGCAGAGTTCCGCAGCGCCGGGCGCCGAGGCCCCCGATGCGGTCGCCACCAGGCAGCAACTGGAGGACGCCATCGATGCGTTACCGGAAGTGTTTCGCACGGTGCTGGTGTTGCGCGTCGTCGAGGATCTCAGCGGCGTCGAGGTGGCCGTCTGTCTCGGCTTGAACGAGACGACTGTGCGCACACGTCTGTACCGGGCTCAGCAGAGACTGAAGGTGGATGTGGCCCGCAGGTTGCGCTCGGAGCCGTTCAACATCTTCGAGCTCACGTCCGAACGCTGCGACCGTATCGTGGCGCAGGTGTTCGCAAAGCTGCACAGCGCGCCTCCGGTGGCTTCGGAATCTCGCTGACCTTTTCGGCTTAGTGGCCCTGTCGCGGGTGGCGCGTGCCGGTATCATGCGCCGCCTATGCGTTCCCATACCCGCCTGGTGACAGCGGTTCTGTCACTCTTCGCTGCCGGCGTGTCTGTTGCGCCGGCGTTGGCCGCCCCTTCAAAAGAACCTGCTCTACAAACGGTCGCGGAGCAGTCCCACTTTTTGCGAACCGGTCGTTACGACGAAGTCGTGCGACTCTGCGCCGCGTACGAGCGTACATGGCCAGATGCGGTTCGCTGTACCCAGTTCGGCCGCACACCCG
>JAQGOF010000249.1 GCA_028293745.1 Gammaproteobacteria bacterium
GGCGACCCTGGCGTGGCTGCTGGCGCGCACGCTGCCTCGGCTTCCCGAGGCGGCGCATCGACACGCGCGACGACGGCGGGCTCGGGTGGCGCGACCCGCGCCAACGCGACGAACGGCCACGCACGTAATGACCGCCCGGATCGCGTCGCGACTTCGCCGGCAATTCGCAGACGCGCGCACGAGGCGGGCGTCGATCTGTCGCAGCTCTCTGGCTCGGGCCCCAACGGACGCATTCTGCGGCAGGATTTCGAGGCCTTCGTCTCGAGCCGATCCGGACCGAAGCTCGTGCGCTCGCGGCCTGCCGAGCACCGTGTGCCCACTCCCGAGACTGCGACGGAAGAGATCAAAGTTATCGGCGTACGTCGCGTGATCGCCCAGCGTATGAGCGAGGCGAAACGCAACATTCCGCACTTCGCCTATGTCGAAGAGTTTGATGTCACCGAGCTCGAGTCATTGCGCCATCATCTCAACGGCAAACTCGGGTCGGGTACACCGGCTCTAACGTACCTTCCCTTTATTGTCAGCGCGCTGGTGCGCGTGCTGCGTGACTTCCCGCAATGCAATGCGCAGTATGACTCCGAGCGCGGCGTCATCATCCGTCACCGTGCCGTGCATGTTGGCGTGGCGACACAGACTCCCGAGGGCTTGAAGGTCCCCGTTGTTCGCGACGCTCAATCTCTATCGTTGTGGGACCTAGCGGCGCAGATGCGCCGGGTCACGGACGCTGCGCGTGCCAACAAGGCGACTCGTGATGAGTTGTCAGGATCGACGATCACCGTGACGAGCCTGGGCAAGCTGGGTGGGATCGCATCGACGCCCATCATTAACGCGCCCGAGGTCTCGATCATCGGCATCAACCGCGCAGTTGAGCGCCCGACGGTGTACGAGGGCGCAATAGCCATCCGGCGCATGATGAACCTGTCTTCCTCGTTCGATCACCGCTTCGTAGACGGCCATGACGCAGCAGCCATGATTCAGGCTCTGAAAGAGCGCATCGAGCATCCGGCCACGATATTCATCGACTGAGTCCGGCCGACTGAGCCGCGGTAGGCGCGCGCACCGCGCGGGCGTATAGAAAAACTAAACCGGGCTAAACAACTTCCGTTTGTTGCCGCACCTCCGCAGGCGCAGTCTGTCACCCATTCGGAAACATCGGACGGGAGACACCAATGAACACCCCCAAACGGACTCTTTTTCAGGCGGTTCTGGCGCGCATCAGCTTCGGAGCCGTCCCTGTCGATGGAAGCTATTGGTTCGACCCGAAGGATGCCGGGATAACAGACGCCGTGAAATCGAAGTCGCCCAGGCGATTCGCGGTCCCGGACCGAGACTGGCCACCGGCCACGCTGTCCTGGTTTTTGCGGCGGCCGTAGTTGCTCATCTGGCGGCGGCGGCCAGAGCGAAAGAATATTGGCGGAATTGAACTATGAACACTGCAGCTATCGAACATCTACCCCGCGTCGAGGCGGGACTACATTATCTCGAGCCTCCAGCCGGGAAGCCGCACTGGCTCGAATTCGAGCCGCCTGCGGGCGTGCCGCGGACCACTGCCGTCTATCGTGAGCATACCGTTGCCATCCGGGATGTGCGGCCGGTGGCATCGACCCTGTCGCTGGAGCGTGAAGGATTTCAGCTGCTGACCGCGCCCAGCAGCGTCAGAGATTTCGATGACGAGGAATCCATTCGCACGCGGTACTATGCCGAGACAATATCGTTGCTCGAGGAATTGACCGGGGCATCGAGAGTGGTGGTGTTTGATCACACGATTCGCCGCCGCATGCCGGGCGCGACGGATCGTACCACTGGCATACCACGCCAGCCTGTTCCTCGCGTTCACAACGACTACACCGTGAAATCAGGACCGCAGCGCGTACGTGATCTGCTCGGTGAGGAGGCTGACACCCTGCTGCAGAAGCGCTTCTCGGTGATCAACGTGTGGCGGCCGATCCGCGGCCCTGTGCAGGATTCACCGTTGGCTGTCAGCGATGCACGCAGCGTCCGTGACCAGGATCTGGTTGCCACCGACCTCATCTATCCAGACCGCACCGGCGAAGTCTATTACGTGAAGTTCAACCCGGAACATAAGTGGTTCTACGCGCCGGCGATGCGTGACGACGAGATCATGTTGATCAAGTGTTACGATTCTGTTGATGATGGGCGTGCGCGATTCGTGCCGCATTCGGCGTTCGTGGACCCGACTACACCGGCGGGAGCGCCACCTCGGGAAAGTATCGAGTTGCGTACCTTGGTGTTTTACGGCTAAACGCTACGACTAAACACCAATCGCCGCTTTCACGCGGGCGGCATTCAGCGGCAGGTCACGGACACGCTTTCCGGTGGCGTTGGCGATTGCGTTCGCCAGCGCCGCCGACGCAGGTCCCTGACCCGCTTCGCCACAACCGAGAAACGGTGTGCCGGGGCGGTCGAGAATTCTGACCGTGACACTCTCCGGGACTGAGCTGAAGCGCAGGATGGGATAGGTTGCCCAATCGATGGATGTGATGCGCGTCGCATCGAAGCTGACACTTTCAAACAGAGACCAACTCAGGGACTGGAGGATCGCACCCTCTACCTGGTTGCGCACGCCATCCGGATTGATGACCTGACCCGTGTCAACCGCTGCCGCGACTCGCAGGATCCGGGTTCGCCCCGTTTCGTGATCCACGCGGACCTGCATGGCGACTGCGCAATACGCAGCGAGATTTTTATAGCGGGCAAACGCAAATCCGTAGCCGTGCCCGCCCGCCGGCACAGGCCGGGCATCCCAACGGAAATCATCGGCCGCCGCGGTGACCACATCGCGTGCCCGCGGGTCTTCGAGGTGCGCGAGGCGGAATGCAACCGGATCGGAGCCGGCCGCAAGCGCCAGTTCGTCCATGAAACTCTCGATCGCAAAGACGTTCATCTGCGCGCCAAGCGATCTCAAGGCGGAAACACGCACGGGCATGTCGCGCAGGAAGTGATGCGTGATCTTCGCGCTGGGTAGCGTGTAGAGCGGAATCGAGTTACGGTCGCCACCGCCTTCGGGTTGAGGTATGGGCTTGGGCTCCGGAACCGGGAACGAGCGCTCCATGTGTTGGGCCGCGAGGAGGGCGCCTGCCGGGCCCGGCCTCATCGTGTGAGTGTTGCTCCAGACGCCGTACTCCCAATCGACGATGCGGCCGGCAGAATCCAGGGACGCGCGGGCCTTGGCAATCATCGCCGGTCCGAACGGCTCCCAGCTGTGTTCCTGTTCGCGCATCCACTGCAACCGGATGGGTCGATCGGGCAGCGAGTTTGCAATGAGGGCTGCGTCCGCTGCCGCGTCGTCGGCGCCGTTGTGACCATAACATCCCGAGCCTTCAACATGAATACAGTGCACTCTGTCCTGCGGCATTCGCAGCATCTCCGCGATTGCCTCACGATCGGGATACACGCCTTGTGTGTGCGTCCAGATCGTCATGGCACCCTCAGTCAGTTGTGCGACAGCGCAAGAGGGACCCACCGATCCGTGTGAAAGGTAAGGACGCGTGTAGGTCGCTTCGAGTGTCTGGGAAGGGCGGTCGCCGGACTCGTGCTTCTCGAGGATCACCTGGTCCTGGGCCGGTAGCCCAAGGAGAGTCTCATGGAGGCGCGCCTGTTTCGGCAGGACGGCGTCTTCCTGCCATCGGGCTGCGAGGCTCAGCGCGCGCATGGCTTTGACTGCCTGGAACTCGCGATAGGCCACGACCGCGAGGAAATTGCCATCGCGCAGCACCTTCACCACACCGGTCATCTTTTCGATGTTGCCGACGTCGAGCTGCACGAGCCTCGCGCCATAGCTGGGCGGACGGATGACGCGCGCGTGCAGCATCCCCGGTAGCCTCATGTCCTGAACATAGGCCGCACCGCCTGTCACCTTGGCAGGGATGTCAATGCGCTGCACCGGTCTGTCCATGACCCTGAAGAGGGTAGGGTCCTTCAATTTTGAAACCGGTTGCGCTTCGACATGCAGCAGGTTGGGTGAAACCAACTCCGCATAGGTGATTCGGGCTTCGTTGGGTCCGATCACCGCGCCTGCGGCGGCGCGCAGTTGCTCGCCAGGCGCTTTCAGACGGCGGGCGGCCTCTGCAATCAGTATCTCGCGAACCTGTGCGGCGGCGTTGCGCAGTGCAGTACCGCTGTCCTGAACCGAGTGGCTGCCGGCTGTGTAACCCTCGTCGGCAGTCCTGCTCGTGTCCGCGGTGACCAGGCTCACCTGTTCGAGCGGAACTTCGAGCTCCTCGGCCACCACCTGCAGCAACGCGGTCTTGATGCCTTGTCCCAGCTCGGCCTTGCCTGTGAATGCGGTTACGCGGCCATTGGCGTCGACCCGGATCCACGCATCGAGCAGCGGATTTTTTGTCAGGCTACCGGGAAGAGGCTTTGGTGCTGCCGCACGGCGGGCGGATTGTGCGCCGCTGCCTTCCTGCGACCACGCTTGCGGCGACAGTGAAAAACTGAGAACCAGGGCCCCCGTGCCGCGAAGGACCGCGCGGCGCGATATCTTGTGGGACAGGATTCTGCTCACCGCTCCGGGCGCTCTCGTTTTTCCGAGTGTGCGGGGCGGCTCCTCGCGTCTCCTTGGGCATCGTTATCGGTATCCGAGGTGTCAAGCTGCGGGCCCGCGGCCGACGCCGCGTGCGTGCCGGGTGTGCCTGGTGAGGAGCCCGGACCGGCGATCAAGGTGGCGGCGCGGCGTACGGCCCGCAAAATTCGCATATGAGTGCCACAGCGACACAGGTTTGGCTCCAGATTGGCGCGAATCTCAGCGTCTGAGGCGCGCGGATTTCTTTGTAGCAGCGCTTGCGCGCGCATCATCATCCCGGGGATGCAGTACCCACACTGCGCAGCCTGTTCCTCGATGAAGGCCCGCTGCATCGGGCCTGGATCCTCGAGACTGCCCAGCCCCTCGAGAGTCGTAATCTGCCGTCCTTCCAGCAGCATGATCGGTGTAACGCACGACAAGGTTGGAGCGCCGTCGACCAGCACGGTGCATGAGCCGCATTGACCGAGGCCACAGCCAAACTTGGCGGCATTGAGCTGCAAGTCGTCACGCAAAACGTAAAGCAGCGGGGTTTCGGGTTCCGCGCTCACGTTGTGCGAGTGACCGTTGACCTTCAACTCAATCACCGCCGCGACTCCTGGCCTCGCGCACGCTGCTCTCCACACCCGTCCACGGGGGCCTGGCACCGAAATTGGCCCGAACGTAAGAGACCAACGATTCCAGCTGCCCGTCAGTGAGGGTGCCGGAGAAGCCGGGCATGATCGCACCGGCAGGTCCTTCAGGCGGATGCAGGCCATCCAGAATGACCTTGATGAGATTGGTCGGCGTCTCACCCGTTGCCGCAGTGCTCAGTGTCAGCTTAACGCCTCCGAAGGGAAGGGGCCGTGTGCCGTCGTGGCAGCTCGCGCATGAGGTGGCGTAAAGGGCGGCGCCAGTATCATTGCTCGGCGGATCGGCAGCGGCATTGTCATGTTGTCTCGGAACCGGCTTGCCCATTACGGATGCGACATACGCTGCGATCGCCTGTACGTCGGAATCCGCTGCTGAGGCGAGATTTTGGGAAACCGGCGCCATGGGCCCATGCGCGTCGCCATGCTGCTCGTGCCAGCCGTTGCGCAGAAAGGTGTGCAAGGCATCCGCGTTCCAAGCCTCGTACGACTGCGAATCAGAGTTGATTGCATAAGCATACCAACCTTCCGCCTCACCTCCTGCAAAGTGCCGGGTGCGGATTTCCGCGCCGAGGCTGTTGCGTGGAGTGTGACAGGCGCCGCAATGGCCGATGCCGTTCGCAAGATAGGCGCCGCGATTCCACTGCCCGTCCTGCTTCGCATCCGGCTGATAGGGCCCTTGACGAAAGAACAAGAGCTTCCACCCGGCGAGGATGAATCGCATATTGAGTGGAAACGGCAGGTGGTTTTCCGGTGGCCGCGCCTCAACTGGCTGCCGCGTCATCATGAAGGCGTAGAGCGCCGCGCTGTCTGCGTCATTGAGAAGTGTGAAATGGTCATATGGGAAGGCAGGGTAGAGGTGGGCGCCTTCGCGATCCACACCTTCGCGCATCGCGCGCTCGAAGGCAGCTCGTGACCAACGCCCGATTCCGGTAGTGAGATCCGGCGTGATGTTAGTCGAATAGATCGTGCCGAATGGCGTGGGCACCGGCCGTCCGCCTGCGAACGTCTCCCCGCCCGGGGCCGTGTGA
Organism: Gammaproteobacteria bacterium; assembly: GCA_028293745.1. Taxonomy (GTDB): domain Bacteria; phylum Pseudomonadota; class Gammaproteobacteria; order Steroidobacterales; family Steroidobacteraceae; genus 13-2-20CM-66-19. The sequence goes on from JAQGOF010000249.1 coordinate 6,204, forward strand.
CAAGTGGCGCAATCTCCGAGGGCCGCGAGCTGTGCACCACGCCGAAGCGTATCCGCATCGAAGCTGTCGGCGGATGGAGGGTCGGCTGGGGGTATTGCGGATTGCCATGCGTACACCACAAACCCGGCCACTCCAAAGCCTACGACCCAAAGTAGCCGGATGACGATGCGCCTGGTGACAAACGTTTTCATCCCATGAAGCTCAAGCGTAAGCGTACCCCTCCGCTACCGCTATGATCGCACGATGACCCCCAGGGTCTTGATGGCTGCATGTCTCGCGCACAGAGGGGAGGCGGTCTCCGGGCTTGAGCGCGTCTTGCCGGCTGAGGACGGTGAGGTCGGCGGCGAGCTGCTTGTAGAGCTTCATGGGCGGCAAGGTGTACCTGCCGCCGCATCATACCTGAGCCGGTTCAGCCTACGCCGTGAGGCGAGATGGCTCCGAGGCGTACTTACCAGGAGCTAAGGGTTTTGCGATTTTCATGAGCGGTAGTCCGGGCCCGTTCCCTCCCTTTCGGCAGATGCCGATACCCCCTCTAAAATGCATAACAGAAGTGGTTGAAAAAGTTTATGTT
>JAQGOF010000017.1 GCA_028293745.1 Gammaproteobacteria bacterium
CCAGGCCGCCGACCCGACCCACAACTTCGTACTGACTGCCTACAGCAATGGGCAGGGCGGCGCGGAGCTGATCAGCGGCAACTACGCGGCGGCGGCGGAACTTTTACACTACCAGCCGGCCATCTCCACGTTCGATGCGAGCACGACCAGCAACAACCGTTGCGTTGCGCTCGCCATGACCAAACAGTGGGATTCCGCCCATAAGGCCTGTGACCAGGCCGTACGCGATGCCCAGCAGGAGAAGGCATTGTTGCCCTCGTACCAGTATTGGGCGCGCAAAGCTAAAAATGACTACCTCGCGCTGGCGCTGTCCAACCGAGCAGTGCTCCATTGGATGTCATCAGACAGGGCGGGCGCAGCGAACGACCTGAAGAGAGCCGAGACGCTGTCCCCGAAGGCCGATTTCGTGACGCGCAACCGCGAGGCGCTGGAGCACTCCCACAGCAACCCGGCGGTAGCCCAGGTTTCGGTCGCCCCGAGCTCGGGCGGCACCGCGGGAAATTGAGCGGCTTCAGCCTAACTCATCGATCGTCCGCGGCCAGTCATCCTTGAGCAGCCGCGACAAGGACCGGTCGGCGAGAATTCGCCCTCCGGTCTGACATCCCGGGCAGTAGTTGGTCTCGTTTTCGGCGTAGCGGATACGCTGCACAGGCGCTGCGCACACCGGACAGGGCTTCCCGAAGCGGCCGTGCACAGCCATCTCGGGACGAAACGCGGTGACACCTTCCGGAAAGTCAGCCCCCGCGCTGGCGCGCAAGCGCTCGGTCCACTCCGGTAGCACGGTGCGAATGGCCTCGTACAGAGCTCGTAACGACGGCTCGTCGAGCTTCTGGGTGAGCGCGATTGGTGACAGCCGGGCGCGGTGCAGGATCTCGTCCGAGTAGGCGTTGCCGATGCCGCTGAAGGTGTGTGGATCCGTGAGGGATCGCTTGAGAGTGTGATTCTCGGCCAGCAGCCGCTTGCGAAACTCCTCGTAGGGAGCCTCGAGAGCTTCCAGTCCTCCGGGATCGTGCTGTGTCAGCTCCTGGGTGCTGCCAAACACGTAAAGCGAAGCTCTTCGCTTGGATCCCGCTTCAGTGAGGGTGAGCGTGCCGGTGTCAAAGACGAAGTAGGCCAGCGCGGCTCTGCCGGTCTTGCGCGCCCCCGCCGCAAACCAATGCAGCCGGCCGGCAATCATGAGATGCAACACCAGCCAGTGATCGCCCTCGAATCCCACGGCGACCCGCTTGCCCACCCGCCGCAATTCAACGACACGGCGGCCGTGTAGTGAGTCAAGCGGGGGCTCGAAGGTCCGCAGCAGAAAAGGATGGGCGATGCGGGTGGACTCGAGTCTGGCGCCGAAAATGCGCGACTGCAGCGCCTCGAGGTAAACCGCGATGTCCGGCAGCTCGGGCATTGCAGGGATGATTTTACCGGCGGGCTGATCTCAAGCCCGGCGGGCGTTCCCATCGAAGTCAGAGTGAGTGAGCGGCATCTCGGTGATGGGCCCGTAACGTCCCACCTGCTCACGCAACTCGGCTGCATCGCCGATCAGGACGATCGCCACTTCATCCGGCGGCGGGAATGCAGTTTCAATGACCGACTGCATCTGCGGCAACGTCACACTCTGCAGTTGCGCGCCGTAGTCCTCGATGTAACCGGAACCGAGACCATAAAGCTCGATCTCCCCGAGGGCCACGGTCCAATCCATCGCCGTCTCGAAGTCGAGCGGATACTGCCCCAGTACATAGGCACGCGCGGAATCCAACATCTCCGCCGTCACGGCGCCGTTCTTCAGCTGCGCCAGCGTCTGCAGGGCAAGATCCAGAGCTTTGCCCGTGTCCTGTGTCTGCGCGAACGAGCGGATCGCGAATTCTCCGGCTACGCTGCCGCGCGTGAAGCCCGAGCGCGCGCCGTACGAAAGCCCTGACTTCACCCGCAATTCAGTGTTCAGGATGGAAGTGAACCGCCCTCCGTAGAGAGTGTTCGCCAGATCCAGGGCAGCTCGATCCGCGTAATGCCGATCTACGCCCACATTGCCGATCCAGAAATAGGTCTGCACGGAGCCGGGCGAGTCCACGAGAAGCACACTGCGCTCGCGGATACGCGCGGGTTGCGGCAGCGTCGCCATCGGCCGGTTGGATCTCGGCCAGTCAGAGAATGCCTTCGCAACAGCCCGCTTGAGCCACGCAGAGTCGACGTCGCCAGCCACCACCAGCGTCAGTTGGTCGGCGCGAAAGTGAGCGTGATAGTAGTCGACGATATCCCGGTGCGTGATGCCGGCGAGCGAAGCTTCGCTGCCAATCACGGGTCGCGCGAAGGGATGTCCACGGAAGAGGTACGCGCGCCCGTAAGTACCAATGAGCTCAGCAGGATCGGAGTCTTTTGCCGCCTTGATCAGCTCGATCTGCCGTGCCCGCAGGTTCTCCAGCTCCTCGAGCTTGAACCGGGGCCGCAACAGGGCATCCGCGAGCAGCTCCAGCATCAACCGTTGGTCGCGCGCCAGGAACTGCCCTCTGACCGCGATGGATTCGGGGCCGGCCGCGGCGTTGAAGGTTCCACCCACACCTTCCACCGCATCGACGAACGCGAAGGCATCCCGTTTGCCCGCGCCCTTTTCCAACAGTCCCGCAACCAGTGAGGCGACACCGGATTTACCCGGAGCGCCTGCGGACTCACCGCCGCGCAACACGGCATTGAACGAAACCAGAGGTATGTCGTGCCGCGGCATGACGATCAGTGTCATGCCGTTTGCCAGCACGACCCGCTCGTGAGCCGGAACGTTTACGCCATTAACATGTGCGTTGACGAGTCCAGGGGGTGCAATGACGCTGCCGCCGTAAGAGCCCACGTTTCCACCGGCGATGCTCACGCGGCCTCTTCCTCTTGGGTCAGATCACCTTCTTCGGGCAGAAGCACGCCAACCGTGCGGCGGCGCTTATCGAGAATCTCGCGCGCAACGGCCTGCACCTCTGCAAGAGTGACCCTGTCAACCTGTGCAGGGGCATCGAACAACTTCAGCCAATCCCCGTGAAACACCTCGTACTCGCCGAGGAGCTGCGCCTTGCCGTCGATTGTGGCGAGCTTCTTCCAGAAGCCTGCGGCGGTCATGTTCTTCGCACGGGCCAACTCGGCATCCGTGACCCCGTGCTCGGCAATGCCCTCGAGCTCCGCGTCAACGGCAGACTGAACCTCATTGACCTCGGACCCCTCAGGCAGTGTCAGGAAAAGCCACAGCAATCCGGGGTCGAAACCTTCCTGCCAGTGCCCGCCAACCTCGATTGCGAGCTGCTTCTCCTCGACCAACGCCCTATGCAAGCGGGACGAATCGCCGTCGACGAGAATCGACAGAAGTAGATTCACTGCAGGTCCACGCGCGTCGGCACCGGCAGGTGCCTTGTACGCGTATTGCAGCAGCGGGGTCTGCGCCTTGCGCCGGATGACAAACTGCCGTTCGCCCAGTTGCTCAGGTTCTTGCGTCCGAACCTCGACTGGCGGCTCCTGGCGCGGAATCGCCTCGAAATACCGCCTCGCAAGCTCGAATACCCGCTCAGGCACCAGATCGCCGGCGAGCACCAGTGTCAGATTGTTCGGCGCGTAATATGTCTTGAAGAACTTCTGCAAGTCCTCCATGCGCCAGGACTGAATGTCCGCCGGCCAACCGATCGTCGGAAACCGGTATGGATGCGCCACAAACGCTGTCGCCTGCACCTGCTCGCTGAGCATGCCCTGGTTGTTGTCCTCAACCCGCAGGCGGCGCTCGGAATAGACAACGCCCCGCTCGCTCTCGATCACGGTCGGCACGAATGCGAGGTTTGCAACGCGATCGGATTCCAGATCGAGCACCAGCTCGAGTGCGTTGCGGGGGAACCAGTCCTGGTACACCGTCACGTCGTCGCTGGTAAACGCGTTGTTGGCACCCCCTTGCGCCTCCATCAACCGGTCGAACTCTCCGGGCTGACGGCGCGTCGTGCCGTTGAACATCATGTGCTCGAAGAAATGCGCCAGGCCCGTGATCCCCGGCGCCTCGTTGCGGCTGCCGGCGCGCACCCAGTTGTTGAGCGCGACGTTCGGGATATCGTGGACCGGCCAGACAATAATCTTCAGGCCGTTGGCCAGAGTCGTCGCGCGCACGGACTCACGGCCAGGCACGCGGGACACCGCCGGCTCAACGGCCGCGGTCAGCGAGCCCACGGCGAGGAAATGCGAGCCAAAGTTTTTGTTCATAGCCCCAGTCTACCGGTCCAGCCACCTAGAAAGCCTTAAGAGAACAAAAGTCCGCTTTTTTCGTACTTTGGTGACCACTCCTAGGCCACGAGCTAGGACAATGGGTACGAAGGCCAGGGGCTGCAAGAGACATCGCAATCCGCCTGTGCAGCTCGAGACACAGGCAAAAAAAAGGCGCCGCGAGCGGGGGAAGACGCATCGCGGCGCGCAGAAGCGAACACCGGGGAAGAGGTTCGCTATTCAAGCCTTACACGCTCAAGCTAGAGCAAGGTGCGTGCCAGCCCATGCACCCCTAGCCAAAACAATGACTTAGGCCCCAAGTGAGAACCTGTTCCGGGTGACGAGAATTGTCACCTTCAGGCCGGCGGCCACCCAAGAGCCACCTTGTTCGTCAGTGTGGCAATACGGCGACGCAGCCTTGTGCCTGCTTACGCAGGGAATCACAGATGGCCCGTGCCCGCGCCTCGTCCCCAACGATGGCCTGAAGGCGATAGATGCGCCCAGAAGGCGTGTCGGCCGACACCACATGCTCCTGTAGCCCCAGCAGCTGGGGCCCGAAGCGACTCGTCAGCACACGCCACTCATTATTGGCCCCGGCCTCGCTGCTGAACGCACCAAGCTGAATGCCGAACCCACCCGCTGCCGTAGTGCCACCCGCTCGCGCGACAGTCGAAGAAGCGCCAACCGCCGCCGATCCGGACGCCACCTGCGCATCGCCTAACGCGGCGGACCCACGACCCGACGCACCCTGGCTGCCGGCTGTTCCCAGTGCGCTGCTTGACGCCCCACGTCCGCCGCCCGCTGCTGCTGCTCCGCTACCCGATGCACCTTGGGTACCACTGGCCGACATCGCGCCCCCACCGCCACCCGACGACCCGCCCGCCGCGCTGGCCAATGGCGCCACCGGCACAGCCGCTTCACCAGGCGACGCCAAACCACCGCTGCGCGCTCCGCCGGCATCCGCACCCGCACTGCCTTCAGCGCCTGCACTGCCACTCCCGCCCGCACTGCCACCCCCACCCGCGCTACCACCCGCACCCGGACTGCCACCCGCACCCGCGTGCCCAACGCGAGCCCCCGCGCCCGTTCCCGTGCCAGCGGACCCTCTGCTACCCGCATCAGTCCCCGCTTGCTCCCCTAGCGAAAAATTCTCAATGCGAATCCGCGCCTCCTGCGCCCACTTTCCATTGGGATGCTGCGCAATGAAGTCACGATATGCGTCCACGGTGTCCGCGCTGCCGGCATGCTGCCAGTCGCGATCCTCGCCAAGCTGCGCGACACGCGTACGCGCCTGCGTCGCCAGCTCACTCTCCGGATGCCGTTGAATGAACTGACCGTATCCCTCGATCGTGTCAGCGGCCTCCGCAGAGCGCCAATCCTGCTGTTCCCGGCTGCACCCCGACATCAGCAGCAGTAAACAGACACCAATCGCACCATTTCCCGCCCGGATTGTGATCATCGTCAGCACCTTCCCCTCGCGGCTACTGGATATTGTACCGGCGCCCCGAAGGGGCCGAACGCCGTCTCGATTGGAGTAATGATGAGCGACATGCCGAAGCGACGACTGATTGATCAGCTCGGAAGCTCACCGACATTTGTAGCTGAGGGGTGCCACCTGACCGGCGACGTCGAAACCGGTGGCCCATTGGTCGTTTGCGGCGCGATACGTGGCGATGGTCGCGTCGGCGGTGCACTGAGCATGGCCGCGCGCTCGCAGTGGGACGGCGAGATCCACGCACAAGCAGCCGTCATAGCCGGACGCATCTCCGGCAAGCTGGTCGTCGAGCAGAAATTAGAAGTAGGCGCAACCGCCGTCATCCAAGCTGACATCGTCGCCCGCAGCATCGCCATCGCGAAGGGCGCCGTAATCGACGGTGAAGTCACCGTCACAAGCGGCCAACCCGTCGTTCGCTTCGAAGAGAAGCGCGGCCCGGCCTGATTCGCCCACAGCGCCGCCCACGGCCAACACCCGTCCACCGCCCCAACACCGCGGCCCGACCACCAGCGTCCTGGCGTCCCACGCCGGTCACTCGCACAGCGCCTCGTTGATCAGCCTCTCCAGCACGTTCTCGTCCACCGGCTTGGTGAGGTGGTGATCGAAGCCCGCCTGCTGTGCATGGTGCTTGTCCCGTTCCTGGCCGTAGCCCGTCACAGCGATGAGGAGTGTGCCGGCGAGCGCCGGCTCGGCGCGAATTTCCCGCGCGATGTCGTACCCTCGCTTGCCCGGCAGGTTGATGTCGAGGAGCACGACCTGCGGTCGCAGCGCGCGGGCCGCGGCGATAGCGGCACCACCGTCGTGAATGGCCTGCACGTCGTGGCCCATCGCGTTCAGAAGACTGGTCATGGCTGTCGCGAATGCCTCGTTATCGTCAACGAGCAGGATACGGCGGCTACGCGGGAGGCCTCGCGCAAGGACTGCTGGCGATGTCACCCGTTCTTGCTTGGGCAAGGCATCAACCAATGGCAACCGCACGACGAACTCGCTGCCGCAACCCGGTCCGTCGCTGAAGGCCACTAGCGAGCCCTTATGCATGTCGACCAGCCGTCGAGAGATGGTGAGCCCGATGCCGAGGCCGCCCTCGGCGTGATCCCGCGACCGCTCGATGCGGTTGAACAAGTCGAAGATGCGCGGAAGGTCTGCGGGCGCGATGCCGATGCCGCTGTCCAAGATACGCACGACTGCCTGCCCTCCCCTCATCCCGGCAGTGAGAGAGATCGTCCCCTCTGTGGGCGTGTACTTGGCGGCATTGGCCAAAAGGTTCGAGAACACCTGCACCAGGCGCACTGCATCGCCGCTGACACGGAGCGGTTCGCGCGGAAGGTCGGACTGCAATCGGTGCTTGCGTGCTTCAAACAACGGCCTGGTCGCTTCGAGCGCACGATTGAGGACTTTTCGAAGATCGACAGCCTCCCGGCGCAGGACGACCCTTCCAGTGGCGATGCGAGACACGTCGAGCAGATCATCGACCAACCGTGAGAGCTGTCCGACCTCGTGCTCGATCATATCGCGCGTCCGCTCGGCTTCAATCGCCGACGAGTTCGAGCGACGCAACAGCCGAGACCCGGTCATGATGGAAGCGAGCGGATTGCGCAGCTCGTGGGCGAGCACTGCCAGAAACTCATCCTTGCGTCGATCGGCCTCTTCCAGCGCCGTCTTCGCAAGCCGTAGCTCCTTCTGGGACTGGGTCCGCTCGACCCAGTCGGCGGCCTGGCGTACCAGTACATCAAGGAGATCGAGCTCTCGGTCCGTCGGCACGCGTGGCGTGCGGTAGTGCGTGGAGAGCACGCCCAGCAGCTGGGCGGAACGGCAGACCAAGGGCGTGGACTGCACAGCACGGACGCCGGCGGTTAGCAACACATCCAGTGCCGGCGAACCTGCAAACACCGGGTCCGTGGTGACGTCACCGACCACGACTCGCGCGGCGCGCTGCACTGCTTTGCCACAGGCAGCGTCACCGTCGTGAACCGTGTTGAAGAACTCGAGGAAGGGACGGTCAAAACCCCGGCTGGCCGCGATCTTGAGCCCGCCCGAGGCGTGATCGAGCAATTGGATGTTGCCCATGTCGGCACGCGTAATGGCAATCGCCGCATCCACGATTTCCAGCAGAGGTGGGTCGGCGTCGCCATCCCGCACTAACCGGGTGCTGACCTCCTGGACACTCTTCATGAGGGCCAGATCCGCGGCCAGATCTTGCTCACTCGCGATCAGTGCCTCCTCGGTCCGCTTGCGCTCGGTCACGTCGGCAAAAAATATAGAGATGCCGTCCGCCGACGGGTAGACGCGGTTCTCATACCAGCGGTTTCGCGGTGGATAAAAGTAATCGAACCGCACGGTTTCCTGCTGCTCCACGGCGCGCCGCAATTGCGCCTCGAAGGGCGTGCCGAGGGTGTCGGAATAGACATCCCAGATCCTGCGGCCCAGAGTCTCGCTGCGGCTCATCCCCATGCTTTCACACGCCTGGTTGTTGAGCGCCGTGTAGGCCCAGTTGCGGTCGAGGGCGATGAAGCCGTCGCTGATGCTCTCGAGCACGGTTGCAAGGCGCTGCTTCGCCGCCTGAGTGTCGGCCAACAATTTCCGCTCACGGCGGGATGCCGGCCTGTTGGAAAGCGGCTTCACGCGTGAAGGCGGGGTCGTACCCCCTGGAGATATTTCTTTATTCACGCGTGCCCCTCTTGCGAGACGGCTGCCGGACGCGCAAGGATCCAGCAAAAGCGCTGGCACGTCCAGCGAAGGCTCAGGCAACAACTTACCAACCCTCGAGAATGTCAATGTCACCATTCAAGTTGAATTCGCCCTGCTTGGTCTTCGCCGTTCTCGCAGCGGCAGCGGCATACCCGGCAGCTGCCGCGGGCGCCGAGCCACCACCAGCCCTTGCGGTTCTGAACATCGAATTGATCGGGGATACGGGCGGCCCACAGTTTGCTGCGGAGCACGACGCGCGGCTGAAGATGGAAAGCGATCGACTGCGCCAGGAGCTACGCGACAGCGGGCTCTACCGGGTGCTGGATCTCACTCCCGCGCTGCCATTGATCAGCCGTCTGGCAGCTCAGCAAGCCCACCTTCATGACTGCAACGGCTGTGACCTCGAGGTGGGCAAGGCACTCGGAGCGAGCCAGGTTCTGGTCACCTGGGTTGATCGGGTGAGCGGCCTCATCCTGTCGCTGACTTACGAGATTCACGACGTGGCCTCGGGCCAGATCGTTGGCAGGAAATCCTACGACTTCAGAGGCGACAACGATGCCGCATGGACTCATGCCATCCGCTACATGGTGCGTGACTTGAAGGAAGCGTCGGCGACGCCCTCCGGGAAATGACTGAAGGCTCCGGCCTCAGTGCCGGCGCGCGCGCCTATCTGTCTGAGCGCCTTCGTCCTACAACATAACAGGACTGTCTGCGTTCCTTTGAAATGCCGGGTGCTCGTAGTCTCGCGTACCCCATCGCGGAAGACCCGGCTTCGAAAAAGGACGCCCCATGGCAAGTCGAAAGAAGAAGAGCGCAACCCGACGCACACCGGCCCCCAAACGGCCTGCGCGCGCCAAGAGCCCCGCCAAGCCCCCCGCCAGGAGTCCGCACCGCTCTGGCATTCCAGGCCGCGAAGCCACGACTTCCGCCAAGTCCACCGTGAGCGCGCCCGCTCAGCGACCGGCCCCCGAGCAGGTAACAGATGCCGCCACCGCGAAACTGGCAGGCACAGAGGCACTCGCTGCTGCATTTGCGTTCAATGCCGCAAAACCTTCGGAGTTTTCGGGCGACTCGCCGGCCGTCGGCCAGTGCATCGAGCCACCCGACCCCCTGGTGGCAGGCAGCACGCTGACGGAAACCAACCCATCACCGAAAGTCGGCTCGGGCACGCCCCCGCTGAGCTTCAATCCCGCCGCGGCTTCGCTGAATCGCGTGCGCGTGGATTCCAGTGGGCGCGCGCTGACGACGAACCAAGGAGTGCCGGTCAGCGACAACCAGAATTCCCTGAAGGCCGGTTTGCGCGGCCCCACCCTGATGGAGGACTTCATCCTCCGCGAGAAAATCACTCATTTCGACCACGAGCGCATCCCTGAGCGCATCGTCCATGCCCGAGGCTCCGCAGCGCACGGTTATTTCGAGTGTTATCGGCCCCTGACGCAGCTGACCCGAGCTTCGCTGTTTGCGGAATCGGGTAAGCGAACGCCGGTGTTCGTGCGCTTCTCAACAGTGGCCGGCGAGCGCGGCTCCGCCGATACGGCTCGCGATGTTCGCGGCTTCGCCGTGAAGTTCTACACGGATGAAGGTAACTGGGATCTCGTGGGCAACAACATTCCGGTCTTCTTCATCCAGGACGCGATGAAGTTTCCCGATGTCATCCATGCGGTCAAGCCGGAACCGCACCATGGCATGCCGCAGGCGGCCTCCGCGCACGACACCTTCTGGGACTTCGTGTCCCTGATGCCCGAATCCACGCACATGCTGATGTGGATCATGTCGGACCGGGCGATTCCGCGCAGTTACCGCATGATGCAGGGATTCGGAGTCCACACCTTCCGATTCATCAATGCGCAAGGCGAGTCGCGCTTCGTGAAGTTCCACTGGACTCCACTCGCCGGCACCCACTCGCTCGCCTGGGACGAGGCCGTCAAGATCTCAGGAGCCGATCCGGACTTCCATCGGCGTGATCTGTGGGAGGCGATCGAGGCCGGGGCGTATCCACAATGGGAGCTGGGCCTGCAGGTCTTCACGGAGGCACAGGCCGAGAAATTCAGCTTCGATGTGCTCGATCCCACCAAGCTGATTCCCGAAGAGCTGGTTCCGCTGCAGCCCGCAGGCCGGCTGGTGCTCAACCGCAACCCGGACAATTTCTTCGCGGAAACCGAACAGGTTGCCTTCTGTACGGCGCACATCGTCCCGGGACTCGATTTCAGCAACGATCCGCTGCTGGCGGGCCGCATCCACTCGTATGTCGATACACAGATCTCGCGGCTGGGTGGCCCCAACTTTCACGAGATTCCGATCAACTCGCCGCTGGCCCAGGTTCACAACAACCAGCGCGACGGCATGCATCGCCAGGCCATTCCCCGCGGCCGCGTCGCTTACGAGCCGAATTCACTCGGTGGCGGCTGCCCGTTCCAGGCGGGCGCCCAGGGCTTCATGTCCTTTCCACAGCCTGTCGAAGATGACAAGGTACGGGGTAAGCCTGAGAAGTTCGCTGAAGCCTACAACCAGGCGACGCTGTTCTGGAACAGCCAGACAGACATCGAGAAGCAACACATCATTCGCGCGTTTCGTTTCGAGCTGACGAAAGTGCAAGTCGGTGCGGTACGCCAGCGCGTCATCGCGCAGCTGCTCAACGTAGCAGGGGAATTAGCACGAGCGGTGGCAGATGGCATCGGCCTCACCGAGCTTCCGGAGCCGCTGCCTCCGACCCTCAAGCGTGCGCCCAAACCCGAATTGGAGCGATCCGAGGCCCTGTCATTGTTTGCTCGCCCCGGCTTCGAGGGCATCAGGACCCGGCGCGTGGCAATCCTGGTTGCAGACGGTGTGGATACGGAACAGGCCTCGATGCTGCATGCCGCATTGCTGCAGCGGGGCGCCGTCCCGCGCTTTGTCGGCATCAAGCTGGGGCAGGTTGTTGGAGCGGCAGGTGATTCGCTGGACGTGGAGGTATCAATGGAGGCGGCACCGGCGGTTCTCTGGGATGCACTGATCATTCCCGCCGGGGATACGTGCACCGCCACGCTGGCAGAAAGCGGCCATGCGCTCGAGTTCCTCAAGGATCAATATCGCCACTGCAAGCCCATTCTGCTCATGGGTGCCAGCAGCGAGCTGCTGAGCGAGGCTGGCATCCCGCCTCAGTTGACAACCGGCGAGGAGGATCCCGGACTGCTGCTGTTTGATGAGGGCCAGGTGGATGCGGCCGTGGATGCGTTTGTCGGTGCGCTGACAAAACATCGGCAATTCGAACGGGAAACTGATCCGCCACTGGTTTGACGCCTGCGGCAAAAGTAGGAGCCAATATGGTCACAGCGCAGCTCAAAGAGTTATTGCTCCAATCGTTGGTTCATGAACGGGGTGGAGCACTCGTATATCAGGCAGCACTGGAATGTGCGGTCAACAAGGATCTGCGCAAGGAGTGGGAAAAGTACCTGGCCCAGACACAGAAGCACGTTGAGGTACTGACAGGCGTCTGCGACTGTCTGGGTATCGATGCAGGTGAAATGACCCCGGGCTGCGTGATCGTTCAGCACACCGGGAAATCTCTGGTCATCGCCATCCGGATGGCCCTGGCCGAGGGCAATCCCGCCGCCGCCGAGCTGGTCGCTTGCGAATCCGTCCTGCTCGCCGAAACCAAAGATCACGCCGACTGGGAGTTGCTTGGCGAGTGTGCGAAAGCGCTCGAGGGCGAAGCCGCCGCGACCCTGGCCGCGGCTCATGAGGAGATCGAGGACGAGGAGGATGAGCACCTCTACCACGCCCAAGGATGGTGCCGGGAGCTCTGGTTGAAATCCCTCGGACTGAAAGCGGTCCTGCCGCCGCCCGAGGAAAAGAAGGACGTCAAATCGGCCTCAGCCGCCGAAGCTGCCCGCAAGAGCCGGTGAGCCTGCGTCGCCGCAGCCTCCGGCCCACGACCTTGAACTAAGCCTTGGGCCACCCGCCCTTCGCCTTCGGCGGCACGTTTCGCCTTCAGCGGCGTGCTTCACCTTGCACCGACATGGCCGACTGTCCAGCCATACAGCGTTCCCGCAGAGCACCGTTCCCAATCAACACTGGCGCTACACGGCGACATAGAGGCGATTGCGTTCAACGTGTCTATACTCGTCCGAGGTTCGTCTTCGTGTGCGCTCCAGTGAAAGCGATGAGGTTGTTACATCTGGTGGGATATCGAGGAAACTCGGCAGAGTTTCCCGAGAACACCCTTCCAGCATTGCGCTCTGCGATCGCGCTGGGCGTGCGCTTCATTGAGCTCGACGTACACCTGTCAACCGATGGCGTTCCGATGGTCTGCGACGAACATCAGCTCGCGCGTGTTACCGGCGACGACGATGCTGACATCTCTGGAGCGCAAATGTCGGCGCTCGACGTCAGTCAAACCAACCGCTTCGGCGAGCGATTTTTAGGCACGCTGATACCGTCCTTGACGACGACGTTGCGCCTGCTCGAAGGGCGCCCGGAAATCACGGTGTTCGTAGTACTAGGCCGTGCAAGCGTCGCCCGCATGGGCCACGATCAGGTGATCTCGCAGGTCGTACGCGCATTGAGACCGTTCCGCTCACGCTGCGTGTTGGTTTCGAAAGATCTCGCGACCATACACACCGCACGCACACGCGCCGAATATCCCGTCGGATGGGTGATACCCGCCTATGACGCGCACACGCGACTGAAGTTCGAAGCATTCAAGCCGGAGTACCTGTTTTGTGACCGCGCTCTTCTACCAGCGCACGGAGCTCTTTGGCGCGGCCCATGGCGCTGGGCCGTCTCCGACGTGTCCGATCTCAACACGGCAATGGAACTGGCCAACCGTGGAGCTGATTTCGTAGTCACACGCAACGTGCGATCGCTGGGCGAGGCGATGCGCGCACACGCCGCAGCGCGAGCTGCACACGCAGCATCAATAGCAACAGCCAACGCCGTTTTCCGCTCCGAGGGAATCAGCCGCGCAGACGTCAGCACACGAATCGGTGTCGGCGACATCACCCGACGAGACATCAGCCCGCGTGCCGCACCGCCCGTCCGTACAGACACAGCTCCGCGCGGCACCGACGAAGACGACGTGCACCGCGAAACCGACCGCGTGATCATGGCCGCGGAGGCCTAAGCACCCTCCAACACCGGCGCCCGCCCCTCCCGCGCCAGTACCCCACTCTCGAACTCCTCAACAATCCTCCGCTCCACCCAGCTGGGCCCGGACAACCGTTCGAGAAACCCACAATGCCCACCGTGGCGAGTCACCGTAAGTTGCAACGACGCCGCGCGCGCAAGACGCTGCAAGCTGTGCGCGGGAATGATGGGATCATCCAGCGAGGTGATGATCCTGGCCGGTACCTTGAGGTGCTCGAGCCCACCCTCCGTAATGGAGTAACCATTGAGATAGTGCTCGAGACTCGGGAAGTCAGTGAAGCGCCGCACCAGTTCGGCCGTCATGCGGCGAAGGTCCGCCATCCGGCCGAGCTCCCTGAAGTCATACGCGTCCGGCCACACCGCCTGCTTCTTGAGCAGCGAGCGCATCCACTTGCGCACGAAATACAGCTGATACCCCGGGAACGACCGCTCCAGCGCAACCAGGGTCTCACCGGGGTCGAGCACGGGCGAGACCGCCACCACCTTCGCGATACTCAACCCGGCATCGCTCGCCTGCGCGGCCGCCCGCAAGAGGAAGTTTCCACCGAGCGAGAACCCGGCGAGGCTGAGCGGCCGGCCAGGAAACAGAGCCTGGAGCGCGCGCAAAGCCCCGATGACATCCGACAGGCGGCACGAATGGAACAGGTCGCGATTGAGGTGGTGGGTTTCACCGTGATCGCGCAGATTCAGCCGCACGACCTCGAAGCCCCGATCAAACAGCTGCTGCGCCAGTGAGAGGATATACAGCGACTGCGCACTGCCCTCCCAACCATGCAATATGACCGCGGGCCGCCCGGTGCTGTTGGCGGGACTCGACAGGAAGCCCTGCAGCCGCACCCCGTCGCCGCAGTCGAGCAGCAGTTCCTTTTCGGCCGTTACGACGCCGCCGGTGCGCCGCATTATCGAACCGCGACGCGCACTGGTGCTCGCCAGCATCGATTGCACGTGCCGGTTGCGCAGCCAGCGCGGTGGCCGAAAATCTTCGTCAGGTCGAAATAGCACGGCGCAAAGCGAGGAATCCTTCAGCGAACCCGGATCTCGACGCGATTGTTGGCGCCGCCCGCGCGATTCCATTCGCCGGCGGTGAGTTCCGGTGATACCGGGGGGTATTGCGCAATGGTCGTAGTCGCATCTCCCATTGAAGCCTGCACGTTGAGGGCTCCGTGTGAAGTGTTACGAACCGTACCAGCGAGATTGGCGAACGGGAGAGGCGTTCGTTGCGCAGGCGAGAGCGCGTCGTCAGACGGGTTTCCGACAGCATCGCATTTGGAAAAGGGCGTCTCGTCCGGAGCAAGAGAAAATCCATCGTTAACATTGCCCACCAGGCAGAAACGCCCGGGAAACGATTTGATATCCACCACGCCACCGTGGTTTTCCTTGACCAGTCGGTCCAGTAGCTGGCGGATCAATTCGAGCCGGGAGCCGCCGAGGGCGTCGGCACCATACGGCACCGAGATTACCAAGGGCTTCGCATACGTGGGGAGAGCCCTTGGGGGTGGTCCACCACTTACATTGGTAGTAGCGCCAGACCCGGCTTCGGCGACCTTCACTCCCTCGCCGTCGAGCGCGCTTGCCCGCTTGGCCGCGTTGACCCTGTCCGCTGTGCTGCCGTTACCTGTGCCGGGGTTATCGCTCAAACCCGGACCCGCGACAGCCCCCGCGCTGGTCTCGTCCGGAGCCCCCGTAACGTCCTGTCGCAGCTGCGCTATCTCGCCTCTCAAGGCCCGAAGTTGGTTGACCTGCTGCCACCACAAAGCCGTGGTCGCCAGCGCAATGCCCAACGCAATGCTGGCAACGATCCACGCCCACTGCAGGCCTGAACGAGGCGGCGGCGTAGCACTTTTCTCGGCAACCGGGGCGGCAGGCGGAAGAGCCTCGAGCAGCAGCGCCCGAACTTCCGCTGTGATCCGTTCGGTTTGCGTATCGACGCCCGCGACCAGGGCCCTGCGCAGCTCAGCGAACTGTTCCCGCAAAGCCGTCTCGGTCAGAACCTTGGGCAGCACACCCGAATCATTCGCGGCGCTCTGGTCACCCTGCTCCTCACTGGCCGGCGGCACGTTGACGGGGCGAAAGCTTGCCTGGAAGGCGCTGCGGCGATCCGTAAGCAAGTGCAGCTGGTACAGGACCTTCGACACATCCGTGGGCTTGATCTGCTTGGGCAGCACACCCACGGCACCCAGCGCCCGCGCCTGACCCAGGTACAGCTCACCCTCCTGGGAGGTATACATCATGATCGGGATGGTCGCGGTCAGCGGATTGTTCTTGATCGCCTGGACTGCCTGAAAACCGTCCATGCCCGGCATGAGGTGATCCATGAAGATCACATCCGGCCGGTGGCTCGTCAGGTATTCGATGGCTGCTTCGGCGTTCTCCGCGTTGTCGACATCGATCTCGTATTTCTCGAGGATCCGGGCGAGAAATAGACGTGCAGACTTGGAGTCATCGACGATCAGCGCGCGCTTGGCCCCCATGCCTGCTCCAACACCCGGTATTCAATTACCGTGGAAAGTGTAGCGCAGAATGCTCCATGTTCCAGTGCTGTCGCACGCGTGCGACGAGCGGCTGGCGACACCGAGCCGAGCGACCGCTTCAGGCAGCCACGCGCTCCGACCCTGGAGAGGGCCGCAGAGATTGATACAGGTCTGCGAGCCGCCGAGCCATCACGGCTGACGACCAGGTCTTTGCATAGGTTCGACCACGCTGTGCGAGATCGTTCCGCAGGTTCTCGTCCTGCAGCAGCCGGATTACGGCTTCCGAGAAAGGTTGCAGCTTCTCCTCGACCACCAATGCGCCGCAACCGGCCTTGAGGACTGAGCGCGTCCCCAGCTCTGCTGTAGAAACGATAGGCGCACCTTGGGCCATTGCCTCGAGCAGCACGAGACCTTGGGTCTCCGTGCGCGATGCGAACACAAAGACGTTCGCCGCAGCGTAGCAATCGAGGAGCACGGTGTTGCGATCGAGGTACCCAGCAAAGTGCACGTCGCGCTCCAACCCGAGCCGCACAACCATCTGCCGCAACGACTCACGTGCGGGCCCTTCCCCCGCGATGACGAGCATCGCATCAGGTACCGTCCGACGCACCTCAACGAATACCTTCACCAGGAACTCAATATTCTTCTCGTGCGCAACGCGCCCGACATATGTCACAAGCGGTCTACCCGTGGGAATCCGTGCCAGCGACCGGAACCGCTCGGCATTACCCGGATTGAAACGATCCGCCGGCAACCCGGTCGGCAACACGTGAATGGGCGTTGAAACGCCGTACTCGAGTAACACATCACGCATGGGATCGGACGGCGCGATCAACGCCTGCACATCAGCGCACTGAGAGCGCGTAAAGTTTCGAGCCAGGAACCGGCCGATACGCCGCGGCAATACCGGCACGTAGTGATGCAGGTACTCCTCGAAGAACGTGTGATACGTCGCGACGCAAGGAATGCCAGCACTGCGTGAGTACCGAGCACCTGCATAGTGCGCAACGAATGGCGTGTGGATATGAACCATATCCACGTGACCTCGCGGAATGCCGGCGAGCACGCGATTCAGAGGGCCCCAACGCATCCGGCGGTCCTCGGGATCCTTAGGAACCCCGGCCGACGCCACGCGCAGAATTCCCGGTTCATCCCCAGCCCGTTCGTCGGACGTGGCCGATTGGTCATAACTCGGCACAACGAGCAGCGTGTCCACACCACACGCCGACAGATCCTGTCGAAAAGTACGTATCGACGTAGAGACGCCGTTGACCCGCGGAAAGTAGACGTCTGATACGAATAGAACTCGCACGGCTACCGAAACGCCCTATGTGTTAGCCGAGCGATAAGCCCAGCTCCGCCAACGACGCACCGATCACTGCACCGACCAGCACGTCAGTTGGATAGTGAAGACCGAGCACGACGCGGGAGCCGGCGATGAGCGCAGCCAGCGGCACCAGCACCCAGGACAGCTCCGGGAAGTGAGCCGACGCCTGCCACGCGAACGACACCGCGTGCAGGGTATGTCCAGAAGGGAAGCTGTAACGGTCGAGCGGTGAACCCGCCAGCGCAATCGACGAGTGCGTAATGAACGGCCGCTCGCGGACGAATACACGCTTGAGCAGCTTGTACAGAACCACACCCAGGATGCCCGTCAGCGCCATGATGATGGCGGGCTTCACCGCAGTGGCCCCGTAGAGCAGGGGCAAGCTGAAAATGAGGACATACCAGATGATGCCGTCGCCCAACCGGCTGGCAATCTGGAACACCCGGCACGGAACCGGCAGCGATGCGCCACGGTTCAGCTGACGGCAAATTCCGTATTCGACCGCATCGAAGCGGGCGATCAGTGCATTAAAACCGCTCGCCTTCATGTGAGCCTTCCGAGCCACGGCGGTGCGAGTGCACATGGCTTCTTAGCGCAACAGCTTGTATCCCCAGCACGTCGGGTCGATGACGGAAGTGTGAAAGTTTCATTGCGACAGGGACTTGGGCGCTTTTCCGTGCGTTCCACCTCATCAAATCCAAGTCGGTACACTGATTGATGTGAAAAGCATGGTACGACAACGCACGGCGCGGGGGGAGCGGCCCAAAAGAGATAGGCCCTGGTACCTGAGAACCCTGGGCGCCCTGGTCGCCTGCTGCGCCGCCTACGACTGCGATGCGGTCGATCGGGTCATTCTCGAAGTGGGACAGGTCTCGACAGCCGGCGTTCAGGCGACCGGCGCCACTATTACTCTGGATGTCGCACCCAAACCCGACTCGAGCTCACCGACCCTGCGCACCCAGATCGCGCAATTGCGCGTCCCCGCAGCTGGCACTACGTACAGTGACATCGATATCGGCTGCACTGACCTCCTCGTCAGGCAACCACAATTCGCATGCAACCAGGGAACCATCGCCGCTCGTGGAGGACCCACCGGCCAGATTGCAATGAACGCTGCCCTCACCTACGACTCCGCAAACGGGGCGGTCTCCTTCAGCGGCTCCGGGCTCAAACTGGCCGGAGCCACCACGCGATTGAACGGCAGACTGGAGTCAGGCACCTGGGCGTTGGATGTTGAAGGCGACGGGTTGGATATCGTCCCCGCGCGCAAGCTCGCCGAGCCCTGGCTCCAACTTCCGCCCAACGACTCGCTCGCCGGACACCTGAAGTTTCACCTGCAGTCAACGGGCCGCCTGCATGCGAACCAACAGGTCGGCCCGGTGCAGACCCGCCTCACCGCAAACACCTCCGACCTCAACTATTCAAACGAAGCCGGCACGACGGTGGCACAAAACCTCGCGGCTGCTCTGACGGGCACCATCACCCGCGATCGCGGCAAGCTGATCTCGGACCTGCAACTACAGAGCTCGAGCGGCCAGGCCCTGGCCGGACCCGTCCTGTTGGATTTCGCAAAAAACCCCCTGAATCTGCAGGCGCACATCGCATCAACCGACAACGGCCTCGCCATCACGCAGATCCGCCTCGCCCAGAAAGATCTGGTCGACGCCTCCGGGGAAGCGCAGATTGCCGTCAAGGGGCCATTCATCCTCCAACAGGCCCACTTCGACGTGCAACGGCTCGAATTTGCGGCGGCCTACCGCAGCTTCCTGCAACTGACGCTCGCTACGACTGACTTCGGGAAGTTGAAGGTGGGTGGCCGCGCCAGCGGGCAGCTGGACTTCACCAACGATGCGATCAGCAAAGTCAGCGCATATCTTCAGAATGTCAGCATGGCCGATTCCACGACCCGCCTGTCCCTTGCGAATACCAACGGCGAGGTGCACTGGGCAGCAGCTCCCGGAGCAACGATCCAACCGTCACAACTCTCCTGGAGCAGCAGCAGCGCCTACGGATTGATGGGCGGTCCGGTCGAGATGGGCTTTACCACCCGTGGAAAGGATTTCGCGCTCGCACCCAACACGCGCTTCCCGATATTCGATGGCGCGCTGGTCGTGCACACACTCGCCATCAGAAAGTGGGGCGCCCCGGATGCCGAGCTGGATTTCGACGCACACCTCGAGCCCATCAGCATGCCGCTGCTGTCCAAGGCATTCGGCTGGCCAATCCTGTCGGGTCAGCTCGCCGGCAGAATCCCGGGAGTAACCTACCGGGAACACGTTCTCGCGGCAGAGGGCGACCTCATCGCAAACGTCTTCGACGGGACCATCACGGGCAGCCGTATCAAGCTGCGCGATCCGTGGGGACCCTGGCCCAGGCTGGATGCCGACGTGACCGCCAGGCACCTGGACCTCGATCTGCTGACCCATACATTTTCAATCGGCTCGATTACCGGGCGGCTGGATGCTGACATCAAGGGACTCGAGCTGTTCAACTGGTCGCCGGTCGCATTCGATGCCCGCCTGCAGACCACTCCGGAAGATCGCTCGAAGCACCTCATCAGCCAACGAGCGATCACCAGCATCTCCAGCGTGGGTGGCGGAGGAGGGAGTGTCACCGCTGCGCTGCAATCAGGCGTGCTGAAGTTCTTCCACAATTTCCACTATGACCGCATCGGTATCAGCTGCCAGCTGCGCGACGAAGTCTGCCTGATGAACGGACTCGAGCCGGCACGAACCGGCTACTACCTGGTCAAGGGAAGTGGCCTGCCGCGCATCGATATCATTGGCAACGCGGGACGTGTCGACTGGACACAGCTCATGGGACAGATTGCCGCTAGCATGCACTCACAGAACATCATTGTCCGTTGAGGAACGCCCATACCATGAAACGGCTAATACCGTCGCTGCTCCTCGGCCTGCTGGCCGCCTGTGTCACTGTCAATGTCTACTTCCCCGCTGCCGCAGCAGAACAGGCCGCGGACCGCATCATTGACACAGTGACCAGCCAGCCCGGCGGCACCAAGCCCAATAACGAGACTGACCGAACAAAGACGCCACCCAACTCCCGCCTGACACCCAATGGTGATAGGTCCATGGGTGACAGGCTCGTGAGCAATCGGCCCGTGGGTACTCGGGCCGCAGCCGATCGCGCCGTGGCCAATCGCGCCCTGGCCGATCACGCCGCAGCCGATCCTGCCGTAGCCGATCGTGCCGTAGCCAATCAGCCCGCTGGTCAGCCCGTGCTGCTCGCAGCCGCCGGCGCGCTCCTGAACCTCCTGATTCCGGCGGCCGAGGCCCAGGCGAGTCCGAATCTCGACGTCTCCGACCCGCAGACTCGCGCCGTGACCGCCTCGATGCAGCAGCGCTTCGGCGAGCTGAAGAAGTACTTCGACTCCGGAGTGATCGGCCTCACCGCCGATGGACAGGTCGCAATCCGCGACCAGAACGCCATCCCCCTGGCCGAGCGCGCCGTCGTCGCAAGGCTGGTCGCGGAAGACAACCGCGACCGGGCAACCCTGTACGCCGAGATCGCAAGGGCGAACAAGCATCCCGAATGGGAGCCCGACATCCGCCGCACCTTCGCCCGCCGCTGGGTCGAGCGCGGCGCCCAACCCGGCTGGTACTACCAGGACAGCAGCGGGAAGTGGCTGCAGAAGTAGCACGCCGCTAGGCGTCTCCTACTCTCCCCTGCCGCTGGAACCACCGCAGCACCGCTGCGGTGAACTTCTCGGCCGACTCCGCCGCATGAGCAAAAAATAGCGACGGCTCGGTCAGCTCCAACTCCAGCAGACACGGCGCACCCTTGTCATCGCGAATCAGATCGATGCGCGCATATAACGGAGTACCGAACGGAACCGCCGCCACCACCTGTTCCGCCAGCCGCATCTCATCCGCCCCCGGTACCCGAGGCGCAATAGTCTCCGCCGCAAACAACCCTGTGGTCGCCGTCCCACCCGGAGGAAGAAGCGGCCCCTTACGGATCGCGTGACTGAAACGCCCCTCAAAGAACATGAGTGCCGTTTCGCCATCGCGATCCACACGCTCCAGGTACGGCTGCAACAAGACACTGCGGTGGTCTTCGAGCAGTCGCCGCACATGAGCCACAGCCGGCCCCGGCTCACCACGTCGGTGACGCGCGGTATCCCGTGAGCCGGCGCCGATCGCGGGCTTCACCACGAGCTCCGCATGCGCATGCAACGCGAGAAACGTCCGTATTGCCCCACCGGCATCCGCACCCGGTTCGACAAACGTGCTCGGTACTATCGCTACCCCAGCCTTACTAAGTTGGGCGAGATAATGCTTGTCCGTGTTCCATCGAACGACGGCGAGCGGATTCACGACGTGGGTCAGCTTCGAAGCCTTCTCCACCCACACCAGGAATTCAGACACGCGCTCGGCGTAGTCCCACGCCGAGCGCAACAGGGCGATATCGAACGACGCCCAGTCAA
>JAQGOF010000050.1 GCA_028293745.1 Gammaproteobacteria bacterium
GGCGACATGCACGAGGCGCGGGAGTACATCGTACGTTCGATCGAGCGGGCACGTGCCAAGGCGGCGGGCCCCAAGACCTGACTACTTCTTCTCACCTTTGTATGGGCTGAGCGGCCGTATTGCAATCCCCCTAATTATGTACGGGGAGCGTCTCTCCAGAACTCTATCGCCGCAGCGGGCAATCCGTAGACTGCGCGCCTCTGATAGAGAAGCACATAGCAGGCAACGCCTGCGCAGAAGGAGAGAGTCATGGACATCATTGCAATTGAAGTTGGCGCCACCGTGGCATTGTTGGTTGCACACTTCGTAATCATCGTGCGCAACCGCTTCACACAGCGCTAGTAGCGGAGCCAACCTCCAACCCCACCCTCAGCCGGCTCCTGGCCTTGGTACGCGCCCGGTGACATAATCCGGGCTCGTCCGCCGAAAGAGCCGCGCAATGAGACCCTTGTTCGTGTTGGTGGCCTGGTTCCTGTTGCTGATCCTGTGCTGGCCGGTGGCGTTGCTGGCACTGGTTCTGTGGCCGCTGGCGTGGCTGATTTCACTGCCTTTTCGGCTGGTGGGCATCACATTCGATGCCATATTCGCACTACTCAGAGCCATCCTGATGCTGCCCGCACGGCTCCTCGGCCATCGCCAGGCCTAGCCTAGTCCGGCCCGTCGATCTGGAACATGGCCCGAATGGTCCACCTGGCCACCAGGTAGATCAGTGCACCCTGGGCGCCAAAGAGCACGTAGCCGGCCACCGTGAGGCCAATCTGCGCGCGCCGCGTTGGTGCAGTTACGATCCTTGCACTGACCAGGGCGTGGGTGAGCCCGCGAACACCCGCGTAAGAGAGGCTCCCCAGGACGGCCGCTGCCACGAACATGCCCAGAACGAAGAATACGGGCGTCTGCCAGGAGAACAGTTTCGCCTCCGGCTCACTGTTGTACAGCAGTGCTCCG
This sequence comes from Gammaproteobacteria bacterium, assembly GCA_028293745.1. Taxonomy (GTDB): domain Bacteria; phylum Pseudomonadota; class Gammaproteobacteria; order Steroidobacterales; family Steroidobacteraceae; genus 13-2-20CM-66-19. Next base: position 946 of record JAQGOF010000050.1, read on the forward strand.
GCGACGATCCACACGATCGCCGCGAATGTGCCATGACTCGACTTCATCTTGATTCAGTATACGGGCCCCGGAGCAGTGCGGGAAGCTTGGCGGCAACTCTACCCAACATGCGGGCAACCTGCTCCCAGCAATGTTGCATCGAGCGGCCGGCGAAGCTCTCGAACATGAATAATGCCAAGGCGAGGGAACGCAGCCTCGACCCGCGTATTTTCATTAGGTCGCTTTCTCGAGATTGACTCATGGCAGAGACCCCGGAATCCGAAGCTCCTCCGCTGCTGGCCCATGGCGCCGAGCACCTGAGCCGTGTCACCGTCGAAACGTACAATGCGGAGCTGCGGACTGCGGACGGCTTCATCGGCGATCGCGCCAGCAAACGGGCCTTCCAGGCTATCCTGGATGACTGGCGTGAACGGCTGCGCAAGGTGGGCGACGACCCGTTGGGCGACGCGCCCAGCGAGGAGATCACCAAGAAGCGGCTCGACAAACTCCTGGCGGACGGCGACGCGGAGGCGGCCGGAGTCATCCAGGGAGCCATCGAGGAGTTTGCGCAGGAGTTCGCCGCTGTGATCCGGCGCTTCGTGCGCCTGAAATGTTGGAAGGACGCCGAGCGTATCGTGGTGGGAGGAGGTTTACGGCAGAGCCGGATCGGGGAGCTTGCCGTCGGCAGGACCGCAGTCCTGCTGAAGGCGGACGGTCACGACATCGAGCTGAAGCCCATCCGCCACGACCCGGACCATGCCGGGCTGATCGGTTGTATACACCTGGTTCCAGGGTGGATCCTGGCGGGGCACGACAGCATTCTTGCTGTTGATATCGGTGGCAGCAACATCCGCGCCGGCATCGTCGAGCTGCGCACGAAGAAAAAGGCCACCGGTGAGGCGGCTGATTTCTGCGATGCCGGGGTGGGACGTTTCGAGCTGTGGCGGCACACCGATGACAACCCCAAGCGCGAGGATGCGGTCGAACGGCTGATTTCAATGCTGAAGGGCCTGATCAAGGGCGCGGACAAGGACGGCCTGAAGCTCGCACCGTTCATCGGCATCGGCTGTCCGGGGGTGATCGAGCCGGATGGCTCGATCGACCGGGGTGGCCAGAACCTGCCGGGTAACTGGGAGCACAAGAGCTTCAACCTGCCCCGCCTGCTGCGCGAAGCGATTCCCCAGATCGGCGGCCACGATACGGTCATAGTGATGCACAACGATGCCGTGGTGCAGGGATTGAGCGAGCTGCCGTTCATGCAGGACGTCGATCACTGGGGCGTGTTGACGATCGGCACGGGCCTGGGCAACGCCTGCTTCACCAATCGAAAGGGGGATGCAGCGAGGAAATAGGTACATGGTAGGCTTCGCGCCCGGTCAGTTTCGCGACGTACGACGCGAAGGATCACCATGACAGATCTGAGCATATTCCCCGTCACCCGCAAGTGGCCCGCACAACATCCGGACCGGCTCCAGCTCTACTCGCTGCCCACTCCCAACGGCATCAAGGTGGCGGTGATGCTCGAGGAAACCGGCCTGCCGTATGAGCCCCACCTGGTGAGCTTCGACAGCAACGACCAGCTCTCGCCGGAGTTCCTCTCGCTCAATCCCAACAACAAGATTCCCGCGATCCTCGATCCCGACGGCCCGGATGGACGCCCGCTCGCGTTGTTCGAGTCAGGCGCCATCCTGTTATACCTGGCTGAAAAGACGGGCCGGTTCATGCTTCCCACGGCTGGCGGACGTTACGAAACGATTCAATGGCTGATGTTCCAGATGGGCGGTGTAGGCCCGATGTTTGGCCAGGTCGGCTTCTTCCACAAGTTCGCTGGCAGGCAGTACGAAGACAAACGCCCGCGCGACCGCTATGTTGCCGAGGCCAGGCGCCTGCTGGGGGTGATAGACAAACGCCTCGAGGGCCGGACCTGGATGATGGGTGACACGTACACCATCGTCGATATGGCCATCTTTCCGTGGGTGCGCACGCTGCTTGGCTTCTACGAGGCCGCAGAGCTCGTGGGTGCTCAGAGCTTCACGCACGTCAACCGCGTGCTGGAGGCATTCCTGTCGCGGCCGGCCGTTGCCAGGGGGCTGGACATTCCCAAGCGCGGCTGATGCGCTCCGGCTACAGTCGAACTGCGGGCCCGGCTTGCCCCATCGCACTCGAGCCCTCCCAAATCCCCCAATTCCCGGAATTGCCGCAAGTGACTCGCCGGCACGCGATGAACTCAGGAGTCGTGACAGATATAGGCAAGGAAGCCAGCATCGCTCGTTCCGGGAGCACTGATGACGAGACAAAGCCGACAGCCGGCGCCCAGTTTGCTCCATACGGCAGAAGAAGCCCTAACCGGGCCACGCCGTTGTGTAGCCGGGTCCGTCCCGGAGTGGGCCCTCCCCCACTGCGGGACTATGAGGTGGCATTTGTCTCACCACCCCGGGGCGAAAGCGCGATTGGCCTGCGTGGGATTTGGCGCGCGGGCCGCTTCCATGGTAACAGCCGCCGCCTTCGTTCAACGCAGTGGCGCGGCGCATCAATGGACAGCAGCAATCCCGAAAACGGATGGCTTAGGACCACCCGTTGGACCACGCTTGCGGCACAGTGCGATTGCAATTTGCATAGCTCACGTGCTCAATTCGTCGAGGGCGCCAATCGCGTCTTTGACCAGCAAATTGACGCGTCATGAAAGAGGACCGAATCGAGGGCCGAATGGACGGAGAGTCTGCACGGAGACTCGATGCGGGACCTCTGACGGCCGTCAACGAGCTAGCGCGTCCCGCGTCTGCCGGCATGGTCAGTGGCAGATCCTCAGCGCCGCCGGGTGCATCGCAGTCGCCGCCCGTATCACCGCACGCGGCCCGCGGGCGCAGCGCGGCACCTCTCTCGCAGGCGGACGTCGGAGCCCTCATCGAGCAGAACTATGTCGGCTTACGCCTTCTCGTGGCGCGCCGCTGTCGTGATCCCCAAGTGGCCGCCGATCTCCTCAATGATGCCGTGTGTACGACCTGGGCAAAGTGGCAGGCGGGCAAGATTGAGCGCCCCGAACAGATTGCCGGCTACGTGTTGCAAGTCACGATGAACCTGCTACGCAACCATCGCCGTGCCATCGCAGAGCGCCCGGAGAAGCGCGCGGATGCCGCAAAGCTGCAGGACCTTGCGAGCGATACCGAGCCCAGCGACGAGACGATCGAGCGGGAAATCGCGATTCAAGTGAAGAACGTGATCCGAGGAATGTCCTCGCAACGTGACCGCGCCATTTTGGTGCGGTTCTACCTGGATGAAGAGGATAAGGAGACGATCTGCCGTGACCTCGGGTTGAGCCCTTTGCAGTTCGACAAGATCCTGCACAGGGCGCGTGGGCGGCTGCGCAAGCTGCTCGAATCCGGTGGACTCGGACGGTCTGATCTGCTGTGCCTGTGTCCATTCCTTTGAAGGCAGATGCAACACGGGTACACCCGAACGACGGAAGACGAGAATGCAGAGCGTGATTGACGACCCCACCCGCGCCAGCCGCTACCTGGCGGACCAACTCAGCGAAGCGGAATGCGCCGAGTACGAGGCCCGCTTCATCGAGGACCCGGAGGCGGTGGCCGAGCTCGAAGCCACGGCCCGGCTCAAGATCGGGCTCGAGCGGCTGCGCCGCAATGGCGAATTGAGCGAGTTGATCGCAGGCACGGGCGTGCCTCATCCGAACCGGACCTGGGTGCTCGCAATGGCGGCGAGTCTTGCAGCCATCGCGATCGGCATAGGCCTGTGGTTTCCGCGCTCGGGCACGCCCTCGTCGCCGGTTCTCGCCTCCGCTCTGACGGCTTTCAGGGACCACAACGGTCATTCCCTGTCCGTTCTCGCCACCGCTCCTCTGTTTCGTACCCGGGCCGAGAAGTATGACGCGGTCATCGAGCTGCCGCAGACCCGGGGCGCGATCAAATTGCGCGTTCTTCCTTCGAGCCCCGCCGAGTCGGCCCGATACGAGGCTTCGCTGGCGCGTATCAGGGATGACGATTCCTCGGAGCGGATCGTCGCCATTGGCGACCTGCAGCCGAGCGCGGAAGACGGCTTCGTCGATGTGTATGCGGATAGCGCGCTCTTGGCGCCGGGACGATATCGGCTCATTCTCACGCGCGCGGCGGCAGGAGCCGCCGGCGGGGAGAGCGACACCTTCGTAATCAAGGTGAACGGCCATCATTGACGGGTAATTCGCACGGTCTGCCGGTTGCCCGTTTTTGGCGCCGGACGCGACCGGGGTCGGTGGCCGGCGGATGCGATAGTTCCGGACGTGGCAACAGATCTTGGGACTGGGGCCAGCGGCCTTCCGGGAGAGGCAGCGCTACAGACCGGGGCAACCGGCGCAACCAGCGCGCATGGAAAATCGGGAAATACGCTTGCTCAACAAGGCTCGTCATCGTGTACCGGCAGCGCTGCGCGCGTTGATCGCCGCGGCCCTCCTCCTCGCCTTCGTTCTCCCCAGCCACTGTTTTGCCAGCGGCTGTGATTCCAACATGGCGGGCGAGCCGGCCCTTTACGAGGCGACCGTCCAGATCCGCGGCCAGGCTCCCGTAAAGCGGCCGATCACGATCCGCGGAACTTCGCAATTCATGGTGTTTGCCCGCGAGCGGGGCGTGGACATCACTCTCGAGTTGCAGGATTCGGCCGGACACATGCTCGGCCGCGGCGACAGCCCGATCCGCCGCACAGCAGTGCAACGCATCGAGTGGTCCGGAGGAGCGGAACAAAGTTACCACATCGTCGTCGCGGGCAAGGCTCGCGGCGATGCCAATGGACTTGTCGAGTTGCGAGTCGTTGACTCGCATCGGGCAGTTACCTCGGCATGCCTCGATGCGCAAAAGCTGCTCGCGCGTGCGGATGCCGCTTACGCCGCGGGCCAGGCTGTAGCACGTGCGGTTGCGAGCACGTCAGGGCCCAGCGCGGAGAAGTCGTATCAGGTTGCCTCGGGTGGATACCGGGATGCGGCGGCCAAACTCGAAGTCTCGGGACCCTCGCCGCTGCTGGCCGAGGCGCAGCTGGCCCAAGCCTCGCTGCTCAATCTGGAACTTGATGACTACGTGGAGTCCAAGGCGTGGGCAGCCCGAGCTGCTCAGACGTACGCATCCGTGGGTGATGACTACGGCAAGGCGCGGGCGCAATCGATCGAGGCTGCAGCCGCCGTCGACCTCGCGTTGACGGTCAAAAAATCCGGCACCAGTGATGCTGCAAAGCATGCGGACGCAATGCTGACAGAGACACGCAATCAGCTCGATTCCGTCGTCGGCTTCCACATCAGGCGGCAGGAGTTTTACGACGCAGCCTGGGCGCAAAACAACATCGGACTGGCTTTCTATTACCAGGGCCGCTACGACGAGGCGATTCACTCCTATCAGAAGGCGCTGCCGCTTTATGGGCGGGTGCACGAGCGCAGGCGCCAGGCCCAGGTTCTCCAGAACGTCGCCCTGGTCGAATACGAGCTCGGGCGCATGTCCGACTCGCTGCCCCATTTCCGCCAGGCTCTGAGCTTCATCAAGTCCGAAGAAGATCCGAAGATGTTTGCGACCGCCCTCAGCAATTACGCGCTGGCGAACTGGGCGAGCGGCAACGATGACCTGGCGCTGCGCCAGTTGGGCGAGTCGCTGGCATTGACACGCGCGATCCTGGATATCCCGCAGCAAATCGTCGACATCAACAACATTGCGGCCGTTTACGCCACCCTGGGCGACCAGTCGCGTGCCCTGGATTTCTACCGGCAGACCCTGGCTCTTCTGGACACCTCGCAGAACTTCCGTATCCGAACTGCAACGCTGCGTGCAATGGCCAACATCCTGCGACAACAGGGGCATGCCGAAGAAGCGTTGCGGATGGACCGGGAGGCCGTGTCGCTCGCCCCGTCCTCCGACAAACCGCGGATCACAGTCCAGATTGCCAAGGATCTCATCGAGCTCGGCAGGTCCAGGGAGGCCGCGGAGAATCTCGCGACTGTCCTGAATGAAAGCGCTGCGAGCGATGAAGTGGATCGGGCGCGGGCCCTCCAGGAGCGCGCCCGGCTGCGCGCCGCTGCCGGGGAGATTGCAGCCGCGGAGTCTGACTTGAAAGTCGCGCTCGCCACTTTCAAGACCTACGAGCTGCCGACCGAGAAGTTCGAAATCTGGGTCGCGCTGGCACAGCTGATGCGTCGCCGTGGAGCAATGACAGATGCGTTTGCGGCGGTCGATCAGGCACTTGCACTGGCGGAAGAGGTGCGCCTGCAGAGTGCCAATCCTGAGTTGCGATCTACCCTGTTGCAACCGCTGCGGCCGGCGTTCGACCTGAAGATCTCGATGTTGTCCGAGCAATACGTCGCGGCGAAAGGCAATCTCAGGGAGCAGGAACTGCTTGCCGAGCGTGCCCTGGAGACAGCCGAGCAGGCACGTGCCCGGGCGCTGGCCGACTATCAGACTCTGGACATCACCGCTCCGGGCCTGGATCCCACCCTGCTCGAGCGCCGGCAGGCGCTCTACCGGGAGCTGGCGGCGCGCCGTTTCCAACTCGAGGCGCGCCTGGATCAAACCGGAACCGGCGACAGCCAGAGCCAGGTCATTCGCTCGGAAATCACAACGTTGCGCCAGGACCTGGATCAGATCGACGCGAAGATCGGCGCTGCATCGCAAACCGCCGTTGTCCGCCATCTGGCCCCTCAGAGACCAACAGCACTGCAACTGGGCAACATTCCCGCGGGCGTGGCAGTGATCGAGTATTGGTTGGGCGACGAGGAGTCGTATGCCTGGGTCGTCACTCGCAACGGGGTGACGATGAGCCGCCTGGACTCGAGCTCGCGCATCAACGCCGCGGCAACCTCGCTGCATACCGCACTGCGCAGTTTCGGATCCGTTTCCAAAGCGCAGCGCCTCGATGCCGGCGAACGCCTCTACCTGCTGGTGCTCGAACCGCTCGAAGCGCAGGTTTCAGGGATGCATACGTTGATATTCGCGCCGGACGGCGCTCTGCACTATGTGCCATTTGCAACGCTGAGGTGCATCGAGGCGGGACGAAAAGTGTTCCTCGTCGAGAATCACGACATTGCCGTCACGCCTTCAATCCAGATGTTCCTGCGACCGCAGTCCCAGCATTCAACATCCGCCGCTGCGAAACAGATGCTGCTGGTTGATGACCCGGTTTACGACCCCGCCGACCCGCGGGTTGCAAGCTCGTCGTCACCCTCTCCCGCCCCGGATTTCAAAGCATATGGCCCCGCATTGGCCCTGGTGCGGGGAGCTGGCGCGGGCCGGTATCTTCCGCGACTACCGGGCGCAGCCAAAGAGGCGACCGCGATCGCAGCATTGATGCCTGCAGGCAGCGTCGATCGCCTCGATGGATTCGCGGCGAGCCGCGAGCAATTCCTGAAGTCGGGACTCGACCACTACCGGTTGATTCACATCGCATCCCATGCAACGACCGATCCGGAGATTCCACAGGCTTCTGCGCTCATCCTGAGCACTGTAAACGGAGCCGGCAAGGAAATTGAAGGCCGGGTGCTCGCGGCAGATTTCATGGGCGTCCGCCTCCATGCCGACACGGTCGTTCTGAGCGCGTGCGATACAGCCCTGGGTAAAAGCGTTGCTGGTGAAGGATTGATCGGCTTGCAATACGTCGTGCTCGCACGCGGCGCGCGGTCGGTCGTGTCCTCCTTGTGGCCGGCAATAGATCAAGTCACGGCAGAAGTGATGGTCAAGTTCTATTCAGCGCTGCTACACCAGCGCTCTACCGTGATTTCAGCATGGAGTGCCGCAAGTCGTACGGCTCTGGAAGGACCGTACGGCGATCCAGGGATCTGGGGGGCCTTCATGCTGACACTGAGTCACGTCGAAGACGTGAACTCGATTTGAGCCGCGCCATTGTGGAACAACACACTAAAAACGAGGATTGCTATCATGACAGACCCAACCCGCGACCCGTGGCAGACCGACCGTCCCTGGCAGATAGTCAGGGCCGATCTCGGTCTCGCGCACGTATTCATGCCGCTGAGCGGTTTTAAATTCGAGCCTGCAGCCGCAGGCAACGGCTACACGATCGTTCATACTTACCAGGCGCCTCAGCCGGACTGTTTTGCCGACATGGTCCTGCGTCCTGCGGGAAGCAGCAGGCCCACATTCGAACAAATTGCACAACTCAAGACGCTGCCGGCCTATGACACGAGCTCGGCATCTGTATATGCCGACGTCTCCGCGAAAGTCGACACGTTCATGGACCAGGATCTCGAGGTGCAACGACTCGAGGGAGTGGTCAAGGTCCCGTGCCATGCACACGGCGCGCAGCTTGCGGACGATGTCCTTGCAGATCACTCGCCCTTCTGGATCAAGACCCTTATTCATGTCTACCAGTTCAACAACGTTGTAAATGGGGATGGGCCTTTGCTGCTGTTCCGGGCACCTCTCTCGCCTCTCTGCCCGACCAACGGCGACGGTACAGCCATTGGCATAGCCAAATGAGGCCGCCGGCACACGACACGGTGCCGGTGCTCGTTCGGTTCACACGCTGGCCAATGTCGCCCGTGTCGTGAGGACCTGCCGTGCGTTACGCCATCCTGTTTTCCGGCATGTCCTTCAGGCGGCATATCAATGGCCTGGAGTTTTGTTATCGCACCCTGGTCGATCTTGGCTTCGCAACCGACAACATTCACATACTGAACTACGATGCTTCGTTGCGGGCCTGCGGCGATTCCGAACACACGCCATGTGAAGCATGGCCGGGCGACAATACTGCATACCGTATGGTCGTGAGCGCCGCGGGCAGCCGCGCGGCGTTTCAACTTGCGCTGCGTGCAATTCGCGAGAAGCTGACTCGGGACGACCAGGTTTTCATCAACACCACGGGCCACGGAGGGCACCACGGGGACGGCCGTGGTCCGGATCTCATCACCTATCCGCATGGCGAGCGTTACAAGCGGCGCGATTTCTGCGCCGATCTTGCGACTCTGCCGCCACACCGATCACTGGTGGTACTGATGGCGCAGTGCTTCTCCGGGGGTTTCAACCGTGCGGTGGTCGATGCGAGCCGTGCTGCATCGACGTTCATCGCCTCCGCGACTTCCGAGACCCGGCCGTCTTTCATGGCATTCAACGACAGGAACTGGGACTCCTTTCAGCGAAATTGGATCGCCGCGCTCGCCGGACGCGATGTAGATGGCAGTCCGATTGCGACCCATGCTGGTCGAGCCGGGAGCGGGCGTATCACTGTGAGCGAAGCGTTCGCGTACGCGAGCACGTGCCCGGGCAGGAATCCATACGACTCGCCCGAATATGCCGCCTGTCCGGAAACGGCCAGCGAGGTGACATTGAGCGAGGACACAATCGCCGCTCAAGCAGCCGCGTAGGCTGCAAATCCCCTTCCCAGGAGTTGCAAACGCCCATATCTTCATTATTATAGAATTAATGAGAAGGCGTGAATACCTGGGACAGCTGGAGCTGATGGTGCTGCTCGCCGTGATGCGTCCGCGTGGCGACGCGTACGGTGTACTCATAGCGCGCGATATTGCGGATAAGAGCGGCCGAGAGGTCGCGCTCGCGAGCGTTTATGCCGCATTGGAACGGCTGGAGCACAAGGGATTCCTGACCTCATCCCTGGGCCAGCCCACGGCCGAACGGGGTGGCAAGGCGCGCACGTACTTCAAAGCTACTGCGACGGGCGTTCGGGAAGCCCGCGAGGCTCATGCAACCCTCCTGCGGCTCAGCGCGGATCTACCCGCGCTGCAAGTTGAAACCGCATGACCCCCAGAGTTCCACCCCTGATTGCAACGTGGCTGCTCGAACACCTCGGCCCGGGCTACCTGAACGAGTCGCTGGTCGGGGATTTGTTCGAGGAATACCAGCGGGATCGCACGCGAGCCTGGTATTGGCAGCAAGCGTTCGTTTCAATCGTCATCGGGCGATCGATCAGCCTGCGCAGGATGCTGCGGCAATTTGCAGCGTTTCGAGGAACGTCCGTGCCGCGAAGAAACACACCTATCAGGCGGTTACTGGGCGTATTCGCGGTTACAGCACTCGGTGCCGGAACTCTGACGTGGGCGTGCGCGGCGCCGCGCACGCCCATGCCCATGCCGCAAGGATGCACGCTTCAGAGCGACTCGCCGCAAGGCAAGCCATCGATTGTTCCAGGCTGCGCAGGGTTGGACGGGCAAGCCGGTGGGCGCTGACATCCCTACCCTCCTCCTGGCAGCGCTCGCAATCGCTGGCGCCATCCTGCTCATTGATGTTTTCATACTGAAGCCCCGGCGCACGGCGGCCGGCCCCTCCGCGGCCGCTCACCAACCGGTCGCTGTGGCTTACGCGCGCAGCCTGTTTCCGGTGCTGCTCGCCGTGGTGTTGTTCCGCTCGTTCCTGTTCGAGCCGTTTCACATTCCCTCCGCATCGATGATGCCGGGGCTGGTGGACGGGGACTTCATCCTCGTGGACAAATTCAGATACGGTCTGCGGCTGCCGCTGACCAACACGAAAGTGCTGTCAACGTGGGAGCCGCAGCGCGGGGATGTGGTCGTGTTCAGGTCAACTTCGGGGCCGCCCATCAACCTGATCAAACGCCTCGTTGGGTTGCCCGGAGACCATGTGGTCGTTCGCGACAATCACGTCACGATCAACGGGATGCCGGCTCCCCTCACCCCCGATGGGCGATATGCGGACGGCTATGGGTTCACGGGCGCCCCGTTGCAGCGGGAGCGGCTGGGCCGGGCCGATCACGAGATAATGCTGGCCCCGCAGGGCCTGGCCGTCGACTTCGACGCGATCGTGCCGGCCGGGCACTATTTCTTCATGGGCGACAACCGCAACGACAGTGAGGACAGCCGGTTCGAACAGGTTGGATTCGTGCCGGAGGACCACCTGGTGGGACACGCCGTGCGTATCTGGATGAACTGGCGGATTCCAGGCTGGCCCCGCCTGGGCCGCATCGGGACGCGCATTCAGTAGCGCGCGCATCTGTCACCCTGCGATAGCCTTGCAGGTCATTACAGATCCTCATGGAACCGGTCATCTGAAGGACCCATGAGCCACTTTCTGACCATTCCGATCAACGAAAACGGGATCATCCTCGACGAGCGGTTCCAGGAAGAGCTGCAGACGGCTGCAACCGACCCATTCGGATTCACCGACGTATTCCTGTACTCGCACGGCTGGTGGAACACGGCCTCCAGCGCCTCGGCCGAGTACAACATATTCTCGCTCGGCTTTGCCAAGGCCCTGCAGGGCCTGGTGTGCGCGAGTCACGCGCAGTGGCCGAAGATCGGCGCCGCGTTCCAGCCGCTGGCCCTGGCCATTCACTGGCCCTCGATGCTGTCCGAGAACCAGGACTCGGTGGTCAATTTCCTCGAGGCCACCTCGTTCTTCACCATGCAGCAGCGCGCTGACAGCGTCGGCCGGCATGCCGGCTATTCGCTGTTGCGGTTGATGATCGAGCGGCAGAAGGCCGGCCAGCCCTACCGCTTCAATTTCATCGGCCACAGTTTCGGCTGCCGGGTGCTGGCTTCCGCGCTCGCAGCGCTCGCCGAGGATCCGGTCACCGCCGGCAAGCTGGCGGGGAATGAATTCAACGTTGCCCTGATACAGGCGGCGGCCGACACCGATTCCCTGGCCCCGGGGCAGCTGTACGGCAAGGTACAGAAGTGCATTCCGAATCTGCGCATGCTGGTCACCACTTCGGCCAACGACACGGCGCTGGGCAGGTGGTATCCGGAAGCGCAGCGGATTGCGCATCTGTTTTCCGGCCCGATCGAGGCCATGGGATCGAAGGGACCGACGGGCGACCTCGCAATCCCGGTGGACCAACGCTTCGATGTCACCAGCGCGATCGTGCCGACCTTCACCGGGCGGCTCGGGGTTGCCAACCTGACACCGCTGCACCAGTCGACCGCGGCAGCCTACGGCGGCGCAGGCAACTGGGGCGGCCAGCATTCCGATATCAACTTGCCGCAGATCTACGACATGCTGGCACGGTTCTTCGGCAAGTGAGCTACCAACACAGGTTGAGTTGTGTTTCGCATTGGTGAGGATATGACGCGAGCCTACGCCTTGACTGCCGATGAGAATGGCTGGTTCCAGCAGGCAGCCGCGGGGTACGAAGCCGCGCTGCTGTCGGACCCGGCGGATCTCGAGGCCACCGTGAACCTCGTGGTGTTGTACTGGCAGGCGGCCGGCGATGGCACTTGCACCTGCGGCGGGGTGCCCGCCGAATTCAGGGAGCACGCGGGCCGCCGGCTCCCCGCGCTGCTGGCAGCCGCCAGCCAGCGCTTTGCCGGCAGCGCTGAAGTTCGCTTCTGGCAGAAGTACATTGCGGCAGCCGGCTCCGGCGAGCCGCTCGAGCCCACCGAATGCCGGCAACTCCTGCGCGAACGCCCCGACTACCTCGAGCCGGCATTCGTCGTGTTTGCGCAAAGCGCGGGCGAGGAGGCAGAGCCGGAGGCAATGCGGCTGCTGGCGGACTACTCCGAGCAACCCACCACTCGTGCCCGCTACGTGATATCGATCATCAACGCAGCGTTGAGCAGACAGCGCTGGCGATGGCCCTGCGTGGTGACGGCCTAGCTTGCGTATGGGGGTTTTACCCCACGGCCGGCGCCCAGGCCCGCGCGAAACTCGGATAACGGCTGAACAGCGCCTGAACGGAAATTCTCCGCCACACGCGGCCTGCGGCTCATTTTTACCGCCAACAACATCCCGCGGCGGCAAATTCCAACACCCGCGCCCGCAACTGCGTGACAGATCGTTGCGCGGGCACCCAAAAGCATTAAATCGAGAACTGTCTACAAATGGCGACAGTCAGCGCCAAATGGCTTGTTTTAAGCCACTCCATGCACTCCCGGAAGACTCGCCCTCCTCGACCTGAAACTGGAGCTGGCACTAACATTGCAACCGCACAAAGTGGGACAGTAATGAGCATGCAAGGCAAGTTGACGCGATGCCACTTGAGGTTTGCAACATTGGAGGCGTAGGATCGGCGCCCACGTGAATCAGGATACGTGTGGTGGAACGGTCGGTAGCAGAATACTCACTCGATGAGCCGATCGGTGCCCCGCATGGCATCGAAGCCACCGTGGACAAGCTGGTCGCGGACAGGCGGGTCGCGGACATGCTGGCCGTCGTCAGGCTGTCCGATACGGCCTACCCGGACTCACTCCCCGACTCGGGAAAACTGCAACCTGAAGACATCCAGGGAATCTGCGCCAACCCGTTAGCCGACGAACCCCATCCCGCCATGGTCAGCGCCGTGAAGCGGTTCGGAGTTGTTGGATTGGTGGCCTGCGCGCTCGGTACGGGCCTCATGCGCTGGTGGAAGTCGCTGGCTCGCTGAGTCACTGCCTGCGCCAGCCCTCATGCCCGCAGTGCCCCAGGGGGGCCGCGAGCGCGGCCCCTATGGAAAACCGCTTGAAACGCTGCTGCGTGCGTCAGGCGAGCGCGTGGCGGTCACTGGCATCCTCCCGGCCCCTCGCGGCGAGAATCCGCATGATCCGCGCCCGGATCCGCTGACCGGTGCTCGGCCAAGTGTAGAGATGGGTGGCCTTCTGGTAGCTGCGGCCTCCCAGAGCCTCGCAATGGGTGGGGTCCGCAAGAAGTTTGCAGAGGGCCTGTGCGAGGGCGCGAGCATCTCCCGGACTCACGAGGTAACCGTTTACCCCCTCATCCACCATGTCCGGTACGGCCCCCACGCGCGTTGCGACCACGGGTAGCCGGTGCATCATCGCCTCGACGAAAGCAATGCCAAACGGCTCGTGACGAGTGGGGAGGCAGAAGATAGATGACTGCGCGTAGTGCCGCGCCAACTGCTGCGCTGACACCTGCCCCAGCACCGTGCAGTTTGGAAGATCCACGCTAACGTCCGCGCCGGCAATGGTGAGATGTGCCTTTGGGTAGCGACGCAGCACTTCTTTGAAGGCATCGAGGAGCTCCGGTCCTCCCTTGCGTTTCCAGTCCACACCGACAAACAAGATTCGCTGATTGCTGTAGCCCGCGTTATCCGGCGGGCCGCAATGGCTGACGTCGACGTTGCTTCCGGCGTAGACACACTCAACCTTGCTGGCCGGTATGTTGTAGAACCGGGTCAGGTCTGCTGCGACATCAGTGCTGCGGGTGAACACGACCGCTGCGTTCTCATAGACCGTGCGCTCGAGGGCGAGCCATGCGGGCGACCGAAGTGACCTGCGATCGAAGCCCGGATAGTGCAGATTCGAGAGGTGGGTGTGATCCGTATAGATGAAATGCGGTACTCCGGGCACGCTCGTGTCATATAGCGACTGCATCTGAAACGAGAATGCGTGGCGCTGCGGGTCGATGAGCTGCCGCATTGCGTCGTGCAGCCGCGTGAACGCGTAAGTCGTCCGGAAGTAGCCCTCCCGCAGGCTGAGCCGCCGGCGCGCGATCTCCCCGCCAAATTCCGCCGCAACGTGCCACAGATTCGGAGCGATCCATTCCCGGTGGCGCTTCAGGACCTCGGTGACCGAGAAATTCTCGACCTGGAATTCCGGAAAGGCCGCCGTCAGCATCCGCTCGATGCTGTCGCGAGTTGGATGAGCGTACGTGCTGACCAGCGCCATTTGCACGGCCGTGTCATACCCGCGGCGCCTGCTTGCGCCGGCCGTGATTGCTGCTTCACTGGATGTCTGCATGAGCGCATCTACCTCGGGCACGTTATGCCGTGATTGCCCGCCGCACGATCTGCAGGCCCAGCCGTGCGGCAGCGCGGGAAGCACCCGCGAATCCGAAAACCAACCCGCCGCGATCCGTGGCGCCATACTTGGAGAGCGGATGTACCTCGATCCCCGCACGGGCGCACTCCCCCGCCACCGCACGATCATCCACCCGCCGAGCACCGGCAGCCTTGAAAAGCCCCGTCACATGCAAGCCGGCCCGCGCCGGCCCCAACTCCAACACATCGGCTAGAACCTGCGCCTCTTCGAGAAAAGCGCGCCGCCGCTCGTCGTAGATAGCGCGGGTCTTGCGAAGATGGCGTGCCAAGTGGCCCTCCTGTATGAATGCCGCCAGCACCCCCTGGGTCAGCATCGCAGTGTGTCCGTCGGCAACATGTTTCGCATCGACAAACGCGCCAACGAGAGATTCCGGCACGATGGCATAGGCAATCCGCAGTGCGGGGAAGAGAATCTTGTTGAAACTTCCCACGTATATGACACGTCCACTTCCATCTATTCCTTGTAAAGAGGCGATTGGACGACCCTCGTACCTGTAGTCGCCGTCATAGTCGTCTTCGACGACGTAGGCATCCGCCTCCAAAGCCCAGCCGAGAAGCTCTCTGCGCCGTTCCAGCGACATCTCGTAACCCAGCGGGTACTGATGTGCCGGGGTGACGTACGCCAGGCGTGCATGAGGACCCAGTCTTCGCCCCTTGCTCACATCGAGGCCCTGTTCATCGACGGGCACAGGCACCACCTGCAGGCCCGCGGCCCGCAAGCAATGCACAGCTGGCTGATAGCCCGGTGTCTCGACCCAAGCCTTGTCACCCTGGTCAGCAAGAACCTTGCCGGCCAGCTCGACGGCCTGCTGAGTGCTGGTCACGACGATGACCTGGTCCGGCGAACAGCGAGTGGCCCGCATGGCCGATGCGTGTGCGGCAATGGCCTCGCGCAATGCCGGCAAGCCGTTACTGGCCCCATAGGCCCAGTAGTCATTGCCAGGCCGGGCGGCCTCGCGATTCAGAAGGCGGTTCCAGACCTTGCGCGGAAACAGGTTGATGGGCGGCAGTGAAGGCGTGAATGGGATTGCAGCCAGCGGCCGGTAGTGACCGGGGTAGCTCTTCAGATCGCTTGCAAGCCGGGATGGGTGTCTTTGCGCAACCGCGCGCTTTGTAGCGACCACGGGCGCGCTCAGCAGCGGCAGAGCATCGCGCTCGGGAAGACGTCCAACCACAAAAGTCCCAGCGCCACGGCGGCGCAAGACGTAGCCATCGGCGACCAGCTGGCTCAGCGCCTCATCAACCGTGTTCCGGGCGACTCCCAGGTCCTTCGCGAGCACGCGGCTGGAAGGCAGCCGGGCATTCGGTGCCAGTGCGCCGCCGGCGATTGCCACCCGGATCCGCTCGCAAATTCGGACATAAGTGGGCTGGTCCACGGCCCCTTCGAGGCCAGTGACATCGATCGAGAACACGGAGCTTGCCTGCTTGGCCATTCTCGTAGAATACCGCGCTTGTGCTCGAGACCCGGCCGGTGCCTGCAGACGCTGACCTGGTGGTAAGGAGGTACTCAGCATGAAGCCATTGTTCCTCACTCCCATTCTTTTGAGCTGTGCCGTCGGGCATGCCGCCTCTCTCTCGTTGACCCCCTGCAACATCACGGGTCTTACCGAGCCGGCGCGGTGTGGCGCGCTCGATGTGCCCGAGAATCCGCAACGGCCTAAGGGACGCCACCTCTCTATCAGCGTCGTAATGATTCCCGCAACTGCTGCGCCGGTGCGTCCAGATCCAATCGCCGTAGTGATGGGCGGTCCGGGGGAAGATGCCATCGGGGCAGCTGCGGATCTCGCGGCACAGTTTGCGGACCTGCGCAAGGATCATGACCTGCTGCTCGTGGATCAGCGCGGAACGGGCCGGTCAGGCGCGTTGCGCTGTGATTTGTATTCACCGCAGAACCCTACGGCCAGCCTGCGCGACTTATTCCCCATCGACGCCGTCAAAAGGTGTGAGCAGCAGTTGAGTGAGCGTGCCGACCTGACCCAGTACACCTACACCCACTTCGCCAACGATCTCGAGCAGGTTCGGCGCGCGTTGGGTTATGGGCCACTGAATCTCTCGGGCGGATCGTACGGGACGCGAGCTGCGCAAATATTCATGCGGGCTTTCCCAAACAGCGTTCGCACCGCATATCTCGGCAGCGTGGTACCGATCGACATCGCCATTCCGGGGCCTTTTGCGGCCACATTGCAAGCGGCGCTCGAGAGGATGCTGGATGCGTGCTTAACCGATCCCGACTGCAAGGCTGCCTTTCCGAATCTGCGCGCAGAGTTCCGGCAGATGGTGCTTCGGCTCGATTCAAGCCAGGCGCGCGTAACCATTCCGGGCGGTACAGACACCACCGTGCTCGGTCGGGGCCGCGTCGCCGAGTGGTTTCGGTCGAAGTTATACAGGCCCCGCAGTGCTGCGAGCCTGCCCTGGCTGATACAAGATGTACGAGCAGTTTGTCCGCAGTGGGTCCGTGCAGGGATTTCAAGTCTCGCAATGCGACGCGGTGCCGCGGCCGCCATTCAAGACCCATTGAGCGCAAGGAGTCCAGGGCCACGGATAAGGGGCCAGTTTGATGCCCTTCGCCTTCAGCCGCGTTGCGATGGCCCTGCGCAGCCCCAGGCTGTCGGGCCGGCGCTGTGACGACCAGGAGAGGCAGCTCACGGCGCGAGCGGCGGCTCGATTCTCGTCAGCTCACGGTCGTTATCTCCGGAAGCACTTGCGGCGCCAAGCCCCCCATGTCAACGATGAATTGAGCGATGTTGCGTACACCGGCATTCTTCTTCATGTTGGTGAATACGAACGGCCGGCTGCCGCGCATCTTGCGCGCATCGCGGTCCATCACTTCCAGCGAGGCGTCCACCAGCGGCGCGAGGTCGATCTTGTTGATGACCAGCAGGTCGGAGCGGGTAATGCCCGGGCCGCCCTTGCGCGGAATCTTGTCGCCCGCGGATACATCGATCACGTAGATCGTAAGGTCCGCCAGCTCCGGGCTGAAGGTCGCCGCCAGGTTGTCGCCCCCGCTCTCGACAAAGATCAACTCGAGCTTCGGGAAGCGCTTGACCATCTCGGCCACCGCAGCAAGGTTGATACTGGCGTCTTCGCGGATTGCGGTGTGAGGGCACCCTCCTGTCTCCACCCCCATGATCCGCTCGGGCACCAGCGCCCCGGCGCGGGTCAGGAATTCGGCATCTTCCTTCGTATAGATGTCGTTCGTGATTGCGGCCACGTCATAACACTGTGACAGCAGCTTACAGAGCCGCTCCGTCAGTGCTGTCTTTCCGGATCCGACCGGACCGCCGATACCTACTCGCAATGGACCCGTCATGATCTGAACAACCTCGTGTACTGGGTTTCGTGCAGCAGCGATCCGAGCTCCAGAACGGGCGCCGCCGTGCCCAGATCCTCGATTTCGCCTGCCATGGCCTGGAGGCACACCCGATCCAGCACGGGAGCCAGGCGTGCTATCGCAATCTGCGCATCGGTCTGCCCCAACGGGATCAGTCTCGCGCCGGCGGACACGAGATTTGCAGCAAACGCGTGCAGGTACGCCTGGAGTGCGGGTTCGAGAGCGACGTTCTGCGCGGCGCATGTCAGGGCGACCGCCGCGCAATGCGATAACGGTCGCTCACCCCACGCCTCGGCAAAGAAATCGAGAAAAGGATGCGGCCACGCGTTGCGCGTGACCTGCAGAAAGGCGGATCCTTGTTGTCGGCTTTCCAGGGCTGTCTCCGCACTTGCGCGGAAGGCGCCGGACAGTTCGACCAGCTCATCGAGCTTCGCCCATGCGCGGTTTCCGCTCACATTGCGCCATATGTGAACGAACAGAACCGCGTCTATCCACCCTCCGCCTCTCGTGACAGCGGTCTCGACATAGTCGAGCAAATCCTGCAACCCGCGCACCGACTGTGCTTCGACGGCCCATTCGAGTCCGTGGCTGTAGCTGAACGCTCCTGTGGGGTAGGACGGCGAGAGCCATGCCAGCAGCCGGTGCAGCGAAGGGTCATTCACCTGCATGGCCGTGCCCATGCGCAAGGTGATCCATCGGGCCGCTGCTGTGCTGGTATGCGCCGGACTCCGGCGAGAAAGCCTCTTGTAATGGTGCGACCGCCGCGCCCAGACCCAACAGCATGTTCGTGATGACCGGGTCGTCGCGGATCACGATCCTGTCAGCTTCCAGCTGCGCGGCAAGATGTCTGTTTCCGATGTGCCATGCCAATCTGATCAGCGTGGCGGTATCAGGAGCCGTAACTTCCACGAGCGCCTCGGGCGCGGCGTCCACGTGTATGACGCGGCCGTCGTCGAGCCGCAACCCGTCACCTGCTGCGAGGACAGTGGCGCGGGGAAGATCCAACAGAAAGGTCGTCCCTCGGGATGCAATGTACCGCAGGCGGCGGCGATGCCTCTCATCGTACGTGAGGCACAGCGAGTCGATCGCGGTCTCCGGCGCCCAGCTACCTGCTCGCATGATTTCCGTAACGCGTGCCAAAACTGTCATGGGTGGCCTCAGAACAGGAAGTAACGCTGGGCCATCGGCAGCACAGTTGCCGGCGCACAGGTCAGAAGGTTGCCGTCGGCCCGGACCTCGTAGGTCTCGGCATCCACCTCGATTTGCGGCGTTGCATCGTTCAGGACCATGCTTCGCTTTCCGATTCCGCCGCGCGTATTCGCTACGGCAACCGCTTTTCGACTGAGACCCAGACGTGCCGGGCCGCCGTTGTCGATGAACGCGCCGCTGACGAACAGCAGTGACGACTGAATACCCGCAGCGCCCAAAGCGCCAAACATCGGTTGGTAGTGAACAGGCTGAGGCGTAGGGATGCTGGCGTTGGGGTCGCCCATCGGCGCCGCTGCGATCGAGCCCGCCTTTATAACTAGATCCGGCTTGACTGCGAAAAACGCCGGCGACCACACCACCAGGTCAGCCATTTTTCCAACTTCAACCGAACCCACGTAAGGGGAAATGCCATGTGCAATGGCAGGATTGATGGTGTACTTGGCGATGTAACGTCGCGCGCGAAAGTTATCCGCAATCTGCGAGTCGGGTGCCAGCGGCCCACGCTGACATTTCATCTTGTGGGCCGTCTGCCAGCAGCGGATGACGGTCTCGCCAATCCGGCCCATGGCCTGACTGTCCGAGCTCATCATCGAGAACGCGCCTAGATCGTGCAGGATGTCTTCCGCCGCGATCGTCTCCTTGCGGATGCGGCTCTCCGCGAACGCGACGTCCTCCGCGATCCGCGGGTCCAGATGGTGGCACACCATGAGCATGTCGAGATGCTCATCGAGAGTGTTGGCAGTATACGGCCGCGTCGGGTTGGTACTCGACGGCAACACGTTCGGCAGGCCGCAGACACGTATGATATCCGGTGCATGGCCACCACCGGCTCCCTCTGTATGGAACGCATGGACAGTGCGTCCCTTGAACGCGGAAATGGTGCTCTCGACGAAACCCGACTCATTGAGCGTGTCAGTGTGAAGTGTGACCTGCACGTCCAACTCGTCGGCGACCGACATGCAACAGTCGATCGCGGCGGGAGTGGTACCCCAATCCTCGTGAAGCTTCAGCCCACAGGCACCGGCGTTGACCATTTCCACGAGCGCCGCGGGCCGGCTCGCGTTGCCTTTGCCGAATAAGCCGATGTTCATGGGAAAGGATTCGGCTGCCTGCAGCATTCGTGACAGGTGCCACGGGCCCGGCGTGCACGTCGTTGCGAGAGTCCCGTGTGCGGGGCCCGTCCCGCCACCGAGCATTGTCGTGATTCCTGCGTTGATAGCATGCTCGACCTGTTGCGGACATATGAAGTGGATGTGTGCATCGATGCCACCGGCGGTGACGATCTTGCCCTCGGCGGCAATCACCTCCGTTCCCGGGCCGATGACAATATCCACCCCTGGCTGCACGTCCGGGTTGCCTGCCTTCCCAATGTGGGTAATGAATCCGTCGCGGATACCGATGTCGGCTTTCACTACTCCCCAATGATCCAGAATGACCGCATTGGTGATCACGGTGTCCACCGCACCTTCTGCACGGGTGCGCTGACTCTGGCCCATTCCGTCGCGAATGACTTTGCCACCGCCAAATTTCACTTCCTCGCCGTAGTGAGTCAGATCCTTCTCTACTTGGATCAACAGCTCCGTGTCGGCGAGACGGATACGATCGCCCGTCGTGGGACCGTACATGGCTGCGTAAGAGCGGCGACTGATTGTGGTTGGCATTGCGGCAGCCCTACGTGCGCGGCGGGTCCTGACCCGCGGTATCCAGCGGCCCCATGACCTGAGCGCGAAAGCCGATGACCTGCCGCATCCCGGAGTACGGTATGAGCCTGACCTGCCGCGTCTGCCCCGGCTCGAAGCGGATGGCCGTCCCCGAGGGAATGTCCAGGCGCATTCCGCGGCTCGCGCCGCGATCGAAGCCGAGTGCCGGATTCACCTCGAAGAAATGGTAGTGACTGCCGACCTGAATGGGGCGGTCGCCCGTATTGGCAACAGAGAGCTCGATGCTGGCGCGATCGGCGTTCAACGTGATCTCGCCATCGAGCGTGAGGATTTCACCGGGAATCATCCGGGCTCCTGAAGCGAATGGGCTGATGAACGGTGACGAGCTTGGTTCCGTCCGGGAAGGTCGCCTCGACCTGGATCTCCTCGATCATCTCGGCCACGCCGTCCATGACCTGCTCGCGAGTCAACACTTTCGCGCCGGCCTGCATCAGGTCCGCCACCGTGTTGCCGTCGCGAGCCCCTTCGACAACCGCGTCAGTAATCAATGCAACAGCCTCGGGATGATTCAGTTTGACGCCCCGTTCCAGGCGCCTGCGTGCCACCATCGCGGCAGCTGCCACCAGCAGTTTGTCCTTTTCCCGAGGCGTCAGTCGCATTCGTCGAACCCCCAACTTATATTTGTTCGTTCCTAACAGTGCCAGACACGCGGCAGACGCGGCGGCAACCCGCCGGCGGACTGTCGAATGCCGCAAATCAGCTCCATCACGGCAGAGCGCAACCGGGCAGGATCGTCGGCGAGCAGTCGCACGAGGAGCAATCCATCCAGCGCCGTGGCCGCCGCGGTGATCGACCTTGGGTTCTCCCGCAGGATCCTGCTATCGCTCAGTAGCTGGCGTGCTGCGGCGAGCTGCCGCGCGATGTCGTCTCCGACGTATACAAGAGTAGAGCAAGCAACCGCTGTGCCAAATCCGAACCGGTCCGCCCGCAACCCTGTTATGCCTGAGGGCATATGGAGCGCATCGGCCCAGATGAGACGGCCGTCGCGACGGATGCGCCAGGCATCATGAAGAAAGCCCGTGTCGAAGCACTCGCCCATCGCGGTCCGGCCCAGAACCAGGCTCTCCACGGCAAGCAACCGCCCCCGGCGCGAGACTTCAGCCTGAAATCCGCGTCGCAGGCGCGCGCCATTGAAAAGGATCGTCTCCTGCGCAAGCCATTCCCCCCAGGACCCGGCTTCAACTGTCATGCCGATATCAATCTTCGCTGCGCTGTCGTGCGCCAGGGCCCGGTAAATCTTTTCGGCCGCTTGAGTTGTGACCGTGACACGCGCTCCGGGCCGCACCTCGACGTCGATGCGGACCCTATCCCCTCCCGTGAGGCCGCCACTCGTCGTGAGTAGCACCGCCTGGACGAGATCATTGGCTTCCGGCTCGGGAAACAGAACACGGCACGGCGCACGCTGATAAAGGTCAGCAAGAACCGTATGCCCGTCCGGCCGCGCTTTGAATTCGATTCGCGCGGCTCCGCAAGCCCTCTCATGTGTCAACGCCGCGGCATTCAAGGTTCACCCATTCGCGGGATGATCTCACGCTGATGCACCGTTTTAGCACGCAACTCGGCTGACGCGCACCAGTCTTGTGCAAAAAGAAGCCGATCCAACGAGCTCATGGCCGTCGGTACCTGGCGATCGGCAGAGCGCTGGTCATCGACCCCACTCTACTGATTCTCGATGAGCCGGCAGAAGGTATCCAGCCCAACATCGTCCACGAGATCGGCGACGTGATCATCCACCTTCGGGCCGCGGGCCTGACGGTCTTGCCGTCTGACCAACCGCCAAAGCGGATCTTAACAGGTGTTGCTCAACCGGGTGGCTACGATTCGTGGGAACGAATCGTAGCCAACATCGGTGAGAACTTCGCATGCAAGACCTGGTCGGGTTGCTACTGCTGATCACGGCAGCAATTGCTCTTGTTTGGTTGGGCATCAGGGCACGGCGCCTCCGCAACCGCGTCCTGAAATGGGGCGGCATATTCACGGCCGCAGCGCTGGCGGCTGTGGCATGGGCCTTCCTCGTCCTGGCCAGCGCTGGAAATATCAAGCAGCACGGCCGGAGTGCCCCGATTCCCGAGGTACAGATTGCGGGCACTCCAGACCAGATTCTGCGCGGCCAGGCCATCGTCGACAGCTTCTGCGCCGCCTGTCATTCCAAGTACGGGCCGCTGACCGGTGGCATGGACATCGGCAAGGATCTCACAGCACCGGTCGGCTCCTTCATCGCTTCGAATCTCACGCCTGCCGGGGCGCTCAGCGACTGGTCGGATGGCGAGATTTTCCGCGCCATCCGCAACGGCATCGATGCCAAGGGGAACTGGCTGACAATCATGTCGTACACGAATGCCGGCAAACTGAGTGATGCGGACACTCACGCGGTGATCGCGTATATCCGCAGCCGGCCGCCGGCGGGATCGATGACGGCGCAGCCTCCCGATCATCTCAACCTGTTGGGCCTGGCCATGCTCGGGGCGGGCCTGCTGCCGGCGGGAAACCCGGTATTCACGGGTCATCTGAGCGCACCTCCCAAGGGCCCAACGGCGAGCTATGGGGAGTACATCCTGTCTTACCAGGACTGCCGCGCATGCCACGGTGCCAACCTCGCCGGCGGGGTCCCCGGTCAGATTGCACCGATAGGGCCCAACCTGCAGGTTGTCAGGGACTGGAACAAAGACGACTTCATACACACCATGCGTACCGGGCTGGACCCCACTGGCCGCCCGCTCAGCGAGCTGATGCCCTGGCGAGCCCTGGGAACAATGGATGACGAAGAGTTGATCGCCGTTTTCGAATATCTGCAGGCGCGCAACTTTGCGGTCACAGCTGAACTTGGACATCGCCCGTGAATACTCCACCAACGCTGTCGATCAAGCAGTTGGACCTCGACCCGCACGGTCTTTTTCGCCGCTACCGCCTCTCTGGCCCGTCAGCTCTGCGGCCACTTGACCTGCGACAATGCACCGTTGGTGGCATTTGTCACACAGTTACGGTACGAGGTTGACTGCGCGAGCTCGCGCGGTCCCGGTGCGCCGCAAACCAAATCGGCTGCCCACTGTATGCGCCGTAGCAAGGCATCCTTCCCCGGCCGGGTTGTCAAATTCAAATCACTGTAGGCGACTTTCATACTGGGTGGGTCGCCAAAGGAAACTGCATGCGCGGCGGCCGTGAATGTTGCCACTACACACACGCCAGCCATTGTTACAATCTTCATAGCTCGATCTTCCATTTGTCGATGCCCCTGGCATCGTTGGGCTACGATGGTGATCAAAGCCGTTCGCAATGTCCGTTAAGAGATGAAAATCTCGCGAGCGTTCCCGCAGCTGCAGCGAAGCTCCATGGGGGCCGCTGCCGGGATATACTGGTGTGGTTCGCACTCATTGCATGGTCTGACATGGAAGCGGTATCTTTTTCGGACAGCAAAGCGCCCCACATTCTCGTTGTCGATGACGATCCCGCCACTCGCCGGATGGTCACCCGGTTCTTCGAAGAGCATGACATTCCCGCCAGCTCGGCCGGCGGACGCCACGACTTTGGGCGCCAGCTGCAGCTGAACGAGCCCAGCCTGATACTGTTGGACTTGCGGCTCGGCCAGGATGATGGACTGGATCTGCTGCGTGAGATCCGCTCCAACTCCGATGTGCCGGTGATCATTACTACGGGCCACCGGCTCGACGAGATCGACCGTGTGGTGGGCCTCGAGCTTGGCGCGGACGACTATGTCACCAAGCCATTTGGACTCAGGGAGTTACTCGCTCGTGTGCGTGCGGTTCTGCGACGTCACGAGCTGGGACGGCTGGCGCGCGCGCGCGAGCCTCAGCGTGGTGGTTACAAATTCGGCAGCTGGCGTCTCGAACGGCAAGGCCGGCGCTTGCTGGCCGCCGACGGAAGTCCCATCACCTTGACAAAGGGCGAGTACGCGCTGCTGGTCGCATTCCTGGAGTCCCCCCAACGCCCCCTCAGCCGCGAGCAATTGCTACAAGCCACACGAGTGCACGAGGATATCTTCGACAGAAGTATCGACGTTCAGGTGCTGCGGTTGCGGCGGAAACTGGAGACTGATGCGAGCGCCCCGCGCGTGATCCAGACTGAGCGGGGGGTCGGCTACTTATTCGCATTGCCAGTCGAGCCCCTCTGAATGTGCGGGCCCCTCCCTGTTACGCCTGTAATACTCCGCAATTGATCGGTAGCGAAGCCCGGACAGACTGCGCCGCCCGCAGAAAATGCGGACGCATGTATCACAGTCCATGACAGTCTCGAACGCACCGGGTTTGAAGTGGCGGTGGGCCTGGGTCGCTGCAGGCATGCTGCTGATTCCGGGCATGGCGGTTCCGGGCATGGCGGTCCTTGCTCAGCGCAATGCGACGCATGCGTCGCACGGCTCAGCCGCGGCCGCCGATGAGCCCATCACTCCTATTCCACAACCGTCCGCCGCCGATCCCGTCAAGATCAGGCTGGGTGAACGGCTGTTCAAGGATGTCCGGCTATCCTACGACAACGCGCGCGCCTGCTCGTCCTGCCACGATGTCAGTTTCAATGGGGCGAGCAGGACTCCGAGACCGGCGACAGCGCCAGCTCACCAGCGCGACGTTCTCACCGTTTTCAACGCCACACTCTCCTTCCGTTTCTCCTGGGAAGGCATTTATCGCACGCTGGAGTCCGCGGTCGTAGCTTCATTGACCAGTCCGAGCACCATGGACAGCAGCCCGGATGCGATTGCCGCGAAACTGCGCCTGGACCCGATCGCGGTTGCCGAGTTCCGGGCTGCGTACGGACATGGACCGGACGGACCCAGCGTCGTCGACGCGATCGCTACTTTCGAGCGCTCCCTATTGACGCCGGGCAGTCGGTTTGACCGCTGGCTGACGGGAGATACCGCGGCGCTGTCCCCGCAGGAGCTCGAAGGGTATCGGCTATTCAAATCGCTCGGCTGCATCTCATGTCATCAAGGCGTCAACATTGGCGGCAATCTCTTCCAGCGCCACGGAATCTTCCGCCCGCTCGCGAGCGCCGAACCCGCGGTCCTGCGCGTACCCAGTCTGCGCAACGTCGCGGTAACCCCTCCATACTTTCACGATGGAAGCGCTGCCACGCTCGAGGAGGCGGTGCGCAAGATGGGCGCTGCGCAGTTGAATGCGGATCTGAGCGACTCTCAGATCACCGCCGTTGTTGCATTCCTCCGCACTCTCACCGGCCGCTACCGCGACCACCTGGTCGGTGCTGCCGAATGAGAGTGGCGCAGATCGTTGCTGCGGCGGCGGCAAGTCTGCTGCTGCTGACCTGGCTCTGGCTGCGCGGCATGAACACCGGAACCCATGACATGGACGAGGCCCTGCAGACACTGGACACATTCGCCATTGCCGAGAGTAGCCTGCACCGAGACGTGCTGCGCGCGCGAGCCGGCATGTTGCGCAACTACGATCCCCTGGTGCAGGAAGCACGCTCGCTGTACGAAGCAATCGATCAACTGCGCTCGGTGGCCGATACAGATGCCGAGCTCGACGCAGAATTGGATCTGCTGACGCGAGCGGTTCGGGAACAGGAACACTGGACTGAACAGTTCAAGACTGACAATGCCCTCCTGCAGAACTCGCTGGCCTATTTCGAACTCTTCAGTGGACGACTGAATGCGGACGATGGCAGCGAGATGTTGAGCCGCCGGATCAGCGATCTAGCCGCGGCTCTGCTTCGTCTCAGCACTGATACCTCACCCGAAGCTATGGCGGCTGTCGATGCGCGGCTGGCCAACATATCGCCAGACGATGCGCACGGCCCGCATTCCAAGCTGGTTGCAGCGCTCCTCGCCCACGCGCGAATGGTTCGCAAACTGCTTCCGGAGACTGACGAATCCGTCAAGATGTTATTCGTGCTTCCTACCGTCTCCCGGTGGGCAACCCTGCGCGCACAGTGGCAGTTGCGCAGGTTCGCGGCGAAGAAGGGAGCCGAGCCCTATCGGTACACCCTCTACGGGGTGTCGCTGCTGCTGTTCGGCTCGCTCATGTATGCGGGTATCGGCTGGCAGTCGCGCACACGCATTCTCAAACGCCGCGTGGAAATCGAGCGGGCGATTGCGGCCATTTCAACTCGATTCATCAACTCGCGGCCGCACGAAATCGGCCCCCTCGTCCAGGATGCCCTGGCGGAGATTGCGCAGTGGATGGGCGCGGACCGGGCCTATTTTGTCGCGGTGGCAAACTCGTCCAACGCCTACACATGGTGCCGCTCCGGGCAGCAGTTCCCATCAGGCTGGCCGGATGCGGCTCCGGGCGTTGCCGCCGGCCTCGAGCGGGACGCCGATGGAGTCATCCAGGTTCACGACGTCAGCAAGCTCGCAAATGCAGGTGCTTCGTACGCTCTGCGAGGCGCGGGCCTGCACGGATGGCTTTGCATTGCCGGTAGCTGCAAGGTACCTCTGCGATCCGTGCTCGGATTCGACTCCGTCCAGCCGGGCGCCCTGCTTGCCTGGGATGAGGCGGGTCTGCTGCGCATGGCCTTTGACGCTATCGCCAATGCCCTGGGCAGAGAATCCCTCGAGACAGACCGTGAGCGATTGCAGGAAAACCTGCAGCGTGCGCGGCGGATGGAGACCATCGGCGCCTTCGCCAGCGGGATTGCACACAACTTCAACAACATCATCGGGGCAATTCTCGGCTACGCCGAGACGGCCCAGTCGCACGTGCGCCCGGGTAGCAGGCCGGTTGAGAGTCTTACGGAAATTCGCCGCGCAGCCGAGCGCGCGCGCGACCTGGTGCATCAGATCCTGACATTCGGCCGGCGCAGCGATGCGCGTAAGGCCCGGGTCTCCATCAATTCGCTGGTGATGGAAGCGAAGTCCCTGCTGGATGCCTCGCTCAGCCCCTATGTGAGCGTGATCGTGCGGACAGCGGAGCAGAATACGACCGTTGTCGGCGAGGCTGCCCAGCTACAGCAGGTGATCCTGAATGTGGGCAACAACGCAGCGCAGGCGATGGATGCGCCCGGTGCGATAGAAGTCGACGTCTGTGTACAGGAGGTGGAACAGGCCGCTCATGGGGAGCATGGGACTCTCGCTCCCGGGCGGCACGTCGTCATCCTGGTGACCGATTCCGGGCGCGGCATGGACGAAATCACGCTCGAACGAATTTTCGAACCTTTTTTCTCTACACGGGTGGGCGGCAATGGACTGGGCCTCGCCACTGTCCGCGAGATCGTGCTCCAACACTCGGGCGCCGTGAAGGTCCGCAGCGCACCGGGGGTCGGAACACACTTTGAAGTCTGGCTGCCGTGTGCGGCCAACATTGAAGTGCCCGAAGAATCGCATGATGCATCCGGCCGCGGGTCGGGTGAGACGGTGCTGGTCCTCGAAGCGGATCGCGATCGGCTGCTGCGGCACGAGGAAATACTCGCAGCCCTTGGTTACGAGCCAGTCGGATTCACCGACACGGCGGAGGCTGTGGCTGCATGTCGCACGACGCCGACACGTTTCGACGCAGCCGTGCTGTGTTGTCATCTGCATGGAGGACCGGCATTGGCCACGCAGGCCGCGGCGCTACGTGAAAGCGTTCCCAGTCTGCCGTTGATCGTGGCCACACCTTCGGCCCGCGAGATCACGGCGCCGTTTCTCGCAGGCGCCGGAATCTCCGAGATCATCCGGCAGCCGCTCACCTCCGGAGAGCTCGCGGGCGCGCTCGCCAGCTGTTTGTTACTGAAGTAACGCTTTCGCGCTGCGTGAAACTGGTCTGTAGCGCAAACCCGGCAACCTCTCTATCCGAAGCGAAACGATCTGACGGGTGAGTACGATGAATCCGCGAGTCAATAGCGCCAACGTGTTGCACGACCTGATCGCCTCGGTCGGTGGCAGCGTACATCTGCCAGGTGCAGACGAATCCGCGCGCGGCCCCGCAATATGTAACGGCGCCGTGGATCGAAGGCCCGCCGTGGTTGTCAAATGTCGAAACGCCGACGAGGTCAGATTGGCCGTGCGCGCGGCGCGCTTGCGCAACTTTCCGCTGTCCGTACGCGGCGCGGGCCATGATTGGGTGGGCCAGTCAGTGCGCCACGACGGCATGGTGATCGACCTGTCCGCAATGCGGCACGTCAATGTGGATCCCATCACCCGGATTGCAACAGTCGAGGGAGGCGCCACAGCCGCGGATGTGATCGGCGCTGCCCGGCAGTATGGGCTCGTGGCCGTCACCGGAAACATTGGCGCAGTCGGCATGGCGGGACTGACACTCGGCGGCGGGTATGGACCGCTGACCCCGAAATTCGGGCTGGCGCTGGATAACCTGCTCAACGCGGACGTAGTCCTCGAGGACGGCAGCCTCGTTATGGCTGATTGTACGACCAACGGGGAGTTGTTCTGGGCGCTGCGCGGCGGCGGCGGGAATTTCGGCGTCGTGGTGTCGATGCGTATCCGGCTTCACCCGCTCAGCGAGGTGCTCGGCGGGGTGATCGCGTTTCCCTGGTCCGAGGCGCGAACGGTATTACACGCCTACTGCGCGCTGATGTCTTCGGCGCCTGACGAGCTATCCGTCCTGGGCGGCATATTTCCAACACTCGACGGTCAGCCGGCCCTGTTTCTGGCACCTGCCTGGTGCGGCGATCCGGCGCGGGGACAGCCGGTCATCGCGGAACTCCGTTCCCTGGGCAGCCCGCTGTTCAGCAATGTCGGAATGATGAGTTACGCTGACATGCTGGCGAGGTTTGACGCCCACCTCATCAAGGGTCGCAGTTACGCCGTACAAACACGGTGGATGGCCGACCTGTCGAGCGACACTGTGGACGCGCTGATGGCCGCCGGAAAATCGCGCTCTTCGACTACCTCGATAATCGCTCTGCAGCATTTCCACGGGGCCGGCACCAGGATTGCTACTTCCTCGACCGCCTTTGGCCTGCGCCGCCGCCACTTCATGATCGGGATTGTCGCCTCGTGGGACCCGGTCGCGGATGACGGCGCCGCGCATCGGCAGTGGGCGCGCAGTCTGTCCTCCTCGCTCGAGCCCAGCGCCATTGCAGGCGGCTATGCGAATCTTCTCGCCGCCGACGCGTACGAACAGGTTGATGCTGCCTACGGGTGCAATGCTCTGCGCCTGCGCAGACTCAAGAAACGATTCGACCCCGATGGGGTGTTCGCGTGCCGCAATTCCTCTTTCCCGTTGAACCAGGGTTCCTGACATGACTTCGAGCGATAACGTGCTTCAATTCGGGCCGTTCCGGCTGTTGCCGCAAGCGCGGATGTTGTTGAAAGGTGGCGAGCCCGTGCGCCTTGGCAGCCGCGCGCGGGAGATTCTCTTCTTCCTCGTGGAGCGCGCCGGCAGGATCGTCAAGAAAAACGAGCTGATCAAACGTGTGTGGCCCGACACGGTGGTGGAGGAAGGCACTCTGCGTGTGCACATAGCGGCGCTGCGCAAAGCCCTGGATGACGGGAAAGGCGCGATGCGCTACATCGAAAATGTGACGGGTCATGGCTATCGGTTTGTAGCTCCCCTCAGCGCACTCACCCATGCCGAGGTCCAGCCGGTGCAGGTGGAACCCAACCTGCAACCGCCTGCCCTTCCCTCAACCCCTGTGCGTCTGATCGGGCGGATGCAGGCGCTGGAGACACTGTCGTCCCGGCTGCAAGAGCAACGGTTCATGACCGTCGCAGGTCCCGGAGGCATCGGCAAGACGAGCCTTGCGATCGCAACAGCCCATTACCTGCAATCCTCGTATGAGCACGGCGTTTGTTTCGTGGACCTGGGATCGGTATCAACTTCCGCAGCGATATCCGGCGCGTTGGCAGCAGCACTCGGAGTTGCGAGCGACACTTCCAATCCCGTGCCCGGCATACTTCGGCTCCTCACGCACAGGCGCATGCTGATCGTGCTGGACAATTGCGAGCATGTCATCGAGACAGCCGCGGTTCTCGCGCAGACAGTGCTCGGGGCTGCTGCGAACGTGCGTATCCTTGCCACCAGCCGCGAGCCCCTGCGTGCAATGAACGAATCGGTGTTTCGGCTAGCGCCGCTCGAGATTCCGCCGTCCTCGGCTGTGATGACGGCGGCGGAGGCGTTGGAGTTTTCAGCCGTTCAGCTGTTCGTAGAGCGCGCCATGGCCAGTGCGCACCTGTTCGAGCTGAACGATGCCGACGTACCCGTGGTGGCGGACATCTGCCGAAAGCTGGACGGTCTGCCGCTCGCTATCGAGCTTGCCGCAACAAGGATGGACGTGTTTGGCCTCCGTGGATTGGCCGCGCGGCTGCACGATTGCCTGGGCATTCTGACGAGAGGTCATCGTACAGCCATACCCCGGCACAGAACCCTGAGGGCGACGCTCGACTGGAGCTACGCGATCCTGCCTCGCGCTGAGCAGGTTGCATTGTGCCGACTGAGTGTGTTTGCCGGCAGCTTCGATGCTGCTGCTGCGCGCATGGTGATCACAAATGACGAAGCTGACCTCGAGGACGTGGTCGATCTTCTGACCGACCTCGTGTCCAAATCGCTCCTGACGGTACGCATCAATGAGGATCAGGCCGTCTATCAACTGCTGGGTACGTCCCGGGCATATGCCATGGAAAAGCTGCAGGCCCGTGACGAGTGCAACGAGGTCAGAGAACGACACGCGCGATCCCGGGGGTTCGATGCCACGTCGGCCCCGCTATCAGCTGCCGACTGGCTGTGCCAATCGGCAGCGAATGCGCGGAGGCCGCTCGCGGACATGAGTACCTGATGCTTTGATCCAAGCGGCAGGTTGGTGAGATCAGCTGGCTCCCCAGACGCCGCTCGCCACGGTGCGCTCGACATAGTCTGAAAACTTCCTCGGACCACGGCCCAGTGCGCGTTGAACGCCGTCGGTCAGCGGGGTGTTGCGGCCATCAAGCACCGTGGTGAACAGGTAAACGATCAGATCGACGATTTCACCGGGGAGTTGGGCATCCAGGAGAGCCTGCCGATAGACATCCATGGGCACCGTCTGAAACTGGATCTCACGTCCCAGAGCACGGCCAATGATCGCCATCGCTTCCGCAAATGTGATGGCCTCGGGACCGGTGCCGAGCGCGACCCCAGCCGGACCTCATTTCCGGCAGCCCGCAGGTGCTCCAGGATGCGGCTACCCGTCTTGCCATTGGACCCCCAGGACCAGGATTCTCCCGCCCGAATTCTCGCTTCCATTTGCCATGACCGGCATGCAAGCGGACAAGCAACTGATGGCACTGCAGCTGGCCGAAAGCCGGACCTGCGGCGAAATGCTGGCCTCCGCCATGCGGCGGGTGCATCCCAAGGCCAACCGCAGGCGCATGGATGAGTCCGCCTTTCTGATTTGGGAGTTGGGCGAAGCCACGGTACGCCTGGCCATCTCCGTGCCGCCAAAGGAAGGGCGAGCACTCGTCGAGACATTCAAGCGGCTGACCGTGCGCGAGTTGGAGGACCCATCCGGGCGAGAGTGAGCTCTTGTCAGTGGCCTAACTCGACATGCGTAAATGGCCCTTGCCGCCCGTCCGGGCACAGCTAGCATGCGGGTTCTTATCCAAGGAGCGAGAAGAATGCCGGCAAAACACAGACCGATGCGGCTCCAGTTGCTGGCAGCAGTGATGCTGCTTACGTGCCTGCAGGCAAGTGCAGAACCGCCCCAACCCGCACCCAGGCGCGACGGAGCGCACGATTTTGACTTCCTGATCGGGGATTGGAAAGCTCATGTCAAGCGCCTGCCTGAGCGGCTGGTGGGCTCGACCCACTGGATCGAATATGACGGGATATCCCGACACAAGAAGCTGCTCGACAGCAACGCCAACTTCGAGGAGTTCTCTGTAGAGAATCGCACGCAGGGGCTGCATATCAAGGCGCAGACACTGCGGCTGTACAATCCAGACTCGCATCAGTGGAGCATCTATCTGCTGGACCTCGACAAGGGAACTCTGGGCACTCCTCCTGTCGTGGGCGACTTCACGGGTCAGCACGGCGAGTTCTACGATCAGGAGGACTACAAGGGCCGCGCGATCCTGGTTCGCTATGTCTGGTCCGACATTTCGCCAAAGTCGGCCCGCATGGAACAGTCCTTCTCACCCGACGGTGGCAAGACCTGGGAAGTCAATTGGATTTGCGAGTTGTCGCGATGACGTTGAGCTGACGAGAGCGCGATTGACCAGTGGGCCGCGCTGAGCACTTTGGCAGCGCGGCGATGCCCGTTCCAACAGATGCCTATTCCAACAGAGGATGTCCCTCGGGCAAACTATGCGCATACCAGGTCGCGAGCCGATGCCTGACCGTCTTCTCGCCAAGCTGCTCTTCCGGCATCGGCGAGATGAGCCTGTCGTGCACGAGCAGGCGATATATGTATAGCGCCTTGTCTTTCGCCGAATCGGTCAACTCGAACTCGACAGCCTTGCGCCCTTCGGCATATTCGATGCCGGCAAGCAATGCCGCTTTGAACAATTCCGCCTCGTGCTTGAGTTTCTTCATACTCCACTCTCCAATGCTTTAGCAGCGACCCGCGAGCGCGGCAACCATCAGGCGGCGTAGTCTGCGCCTGCGCCGCGGTATTGCGTTCGGTAGAATGTGCTTACTTTCCTGAGCCAGGGAACGAGGCATTTATGACCGCACCCTTCAACCCGTCGTCACTGGTGGTTCCGATAGGGATCGGGGCGCTCATCCTATGGCGATTCTACTCGCGGGCCCGGCGGATGGTGGGCCGGCAGCGGCTGTCGAACGTCAGGCCGTGGGTCACGGTCTGTGCCTTCCCGATACTCACCGTACTGCTGGCGACTGCGTCCATTGCGCAGCCGATCTCGCCACTGGCCCTCGCGGGGGGTATCGTGGTTGGGGTCTGCCTGGGTGTCTACGGCTTGCGTATGACCCGATTTGAGAAGACGCCGCAGGGACTTTTCTACACACCGAATGCCCATCTCGGTATCGCGCTCTCCGCCCTGCTGATGGGCCGGATCATTTACCGCCTCGCACAGGTGTACTGGTCATCCGGATCAGCCGCGGGCGCGGATATCAACTCTGCGACAACGCCGCTGACATTGCTCATCTTCGGCACGCTCGCAGGCTACTACGTTACGTATGCCGTCGGCTTACTACGCTGGCAGCGCGAGTCTTCGATGTCGGACGGCTCTTCAGATCCCGGCGCATAATCGGCCGAGTTGGCACGTGGCGCGCGGACCGAACAATGACGCCCCAAATCAGGACAATAGACGAAGCGGACGCCCCCGACCTCGTCGGGTTACGGCGCACCGCGCTTGTCGACTCACCGGGATCGTTCCTCGCTTCTCCGGAAGATGACTGGGCATCATCAGAAACGGCTGTCCGCGAGCTCTTGCGGCGTCAGCCCGATTCCGTCGTGTTTGGAGCGTATGCACCGCAGCTTGTCGGGATGTTGGGCTTGTATCGGGAGAATCTGAGGAAGGCTGCGCACAAGGCGCATCTGTGGGGCATGTTCGTCCAGGCAACGCACCGACGACGAGGGCTGGCCGAGCGCCTGCTCGAGGCGGCGATCCGATACGCCCGAACTTTAGACGGCATCACCTCCGTGCATCTGAGCGTCAGCGACTCGGCTATTGGGGCGCAACGCTTATATGAGAGCGCCGGGTTCGAGACATGGGGTATAGAGCCCGATGCGATCCGGGTTGGCACACAGTCACAACGCGACCACCATATGTATCTTTCGCTGTAGGTTCGTTCTGAGCGTCCACGAAGCGCTGAAGATTGCAGGGATCGTTGCTCAACCGCCCACCGGCTGGGCAGGCACTACTTTAGTCGGCACCGTCATTCTTCAGTGAGGACTGTCATTGGGACGATCGCCTGCTTTCTCTCCGCGGCGTGGCTCATCGCGACGGGGTCCTTCTGCCTGATGCGGCGGGACAGCGCGTTGCTCCTGACGTTGCTCCTGACGCGGAGGTTCCGCGTGAGCCGGATGTTCCTCGTGCGGTGCGGGTCCGACGCGCTCGTGCTCAGCCGAGCGGGGCTCGGGTGGTCTCGCCGCGGGCGGTCTCGCTTCGGACGGTCCCGCCTCAGCCGGTCTGCCGTCAGGCCGTCGCACATCAGGCGCCCTCACCTCGCCGTTATCTCTGGCTCCGCCACGCCGCTCTGCCTCCCGGTGCGGCGGCTCGGCACTGCCCTCCGCCCGGCCAAGTCGCAGGGACCGTTCAGGCTGACCTTCACGGGATGGCCTGTCCACTCGCGCGGAACGCGGAGGCGGGCCGGCACTCGGCGGCGGTCCCGGGGGTCTGCGATGATTTGGCAGCTCGCGGTGTTCCCACTCCTCCCGCTGCGCATACCAGGAACGCCCGTGGTAATACCGGTCCCAATAGTCTCCGATCGTGAACTGCACGACAGGGACGCCGAAGCTCGGGGCGTACGTGTAGAACGGCACGTAACCGCCCTCATAGTTGTAAGTGATATCCGGTGCGTAGAGCCATCCGCGATTATCTCCAAGCGCCACATCACACCAGCTCCAATCATTGAGGCAGCCCATCACTTGGACAGGCTCATCGGCATCGAGCTGCGCAACCACTGGATAGCTGTCGTCAGGACCCGCATAGACATCGACAGGCTGGGTCGTAACCGCGTTCTGCGTGGCAGCAGCAGCGGACAAGGCGAGCAGATACACGCCAAACGAGAGACGCAAGCAACCTCGGGTTCTCATAGCGTACCTCCAAAGCTGTAGCTGAAACGCGCGGGCGGTCCAAGTGTTCCAGCGTCAGCCAGCCCTGGAGGCTTCCATCCATGCCGAATGATCCAATCCTACAGGGATTCAGTCCGGCCGGCCGAATGCACGGCGGGATCGCGCGCCATGACCGCCACGCCCGACAGCCTGCGCAATTCCTCGCGAGTTGAGGGCGTGGACAACAGCGACAACAAACGGACGAGCCAGGCGTTACGGGGAACACGGTTCAGCCGCCGGGCTTCCTCCTGGGATGAGTGAAACGACTCCTCCTGCCAGCCCAATTTGCCAAAGAAACGGACGCTGTCAGCAGGACCGAAGTGAAATGCATCCGCGCGCAATTTCACCGACCAGACCTGGCGCAATAGCTGCAGAGCGCGCGGACCGACCAGATCCGTGAACCACCACTTGCACGACGGCCGGTTCCACAAGTCCTCGGCCAATTCGCGGACCTGGGTCGGTTTCAGGTACACGAGCAGGCCTTCGGTCACGACCAACACCCGGCGGGTGGCCGGAAATGCTGAGAGCACCGCAGCACGCTGGCTGGCATCCAGTATGTCCGCCGGCAGCGCCTCGTACTGGCAGGTGGTACTGCGCCCGCGCAGTATCTCGGCTTTGTGATCGAGAATGCGCGGCAAGTCCACATCCAACCACTGCAGTTTGGCGGGCAGGCCAAGCCGCCATGGGCGCGTGTCGAATCCCGTGCCGATGTTCAGAACGAAATCCACTTCGTCACGATTGACCCTGTCGAGGATCAACCGGTCGAGAACCGCAGTGCGCACTGCGATGCTGTTGCTGATCATCTCGATGCTGCCGAGATCGTGCGCGATCGCCTCACCTGCGGCTCCTGCGAGCCTGCGCGAGTAGATGTCGCGAAACAGCGCATCCGGCCGCTCTGATTCGACCGCTCGCATGTAGGCGATCCAGCGAGCCGTGTCCGAGATCATCTCAACGTACATCTCGCAGGACCTCCAGGGAAAAGTGCGTCGCCCGCCCGTTGTGGCAGGCGCGCGACTCGCCTACACGGACGTCACGAGGGCACAAAATCAACCGGACGACGTGCATCAACCCCGCCTCATCGGCCCGGCCGTAATCGCAACTCGAAGCCCACGTTCACGGTGCGGGGAAACCAGCTGTTGTTGGCCGGCATGGTAAGATTACCCGCGGAATCGACCTGTCCGTACGCCGTGCAACACTCGTTGTCGCGATTGGTCACATTCGTGGTATCCAGCCACAGGAGCACGTCGCCGAACCGCAGTGGCACGGTGCGGGCCACGCGGACATCGGCCGACAAGTAGCTTCCCCATCGGGACGTATTCCGCGCCCCAATTTGAAAGTAAGCGGGTGTCGTACCACTGGCCGGCAGGTAACTCACAGGAGTCTTCGGCCAGCCAGTGTGCCACCCGATCACTAGCGACGCGGACGTCAGGCCACGTTGCCAGGTGAGGTCGCCGTTGAACGCATGAGTCTGGTCCCAGCTTCGCAGGACGTCCTCAACGACAAGATCGTCCGTGGCTCTCGACAACGCGTACGAACCCGAGACTACCCAGTGTTCGGCAAAGTTATGACGAATACTCGCCTCGATGCCCATGCTATCGCCGGCCCGAGCGGTAATCAGAACGCGGTCCAGCCCCAACTCCGGGAGCAGGGACAGGCGGTTGAGCGCGTTGTCAAAGTATGGATGGACTGCGAGCCAATGATTTTGATACAGCTCGAGGCGCCAATGCGTTGCGGGCGAGCTATCGTGAGCGACGCCCGCAATCACGCCGACGACGTGGGTGGCCGGGTCCGGAGTCGCCTGCGGTTGCTCCGCGCGCCACTCTCCCACGCGCTGCGCCTGCCGAAAGTGACCCCACGACCCGTACACGTGCCACGCCGGTGTGGGATCGAAGCGCAGGTTGATTCTTGGACTCAGCTGGGCGTGCGAGCGGAAACCGCGATAGTCCTGGTGATCCAGCCGCGTCCCCAGCTCCACCTCGAACTTGCGCCACCGTCGCCGCATGGACGCGTAGAGGCCAAAAGTAGTGGATCGCGGCGATTGCGTGTCATCGAGACTCACGTCGGCCATTCGATTCAGGCTGGCTGCCAGTGCTGCATTCAAGTCCTCCCGTCGAGAGAAATTCAGGTCGGCCCGCTCGAACGTGGTTTCCGCACCGAAGTCCCACAGCAGTGAATCGGTCTGCAGGTAGGTCCAGTCCGTGTGAAAGTCCAGCGTGATAATGTCTCGCCGCTCGTCCAATTGGCCTGTGGCGGCCCCGGGAAGTGTGAGATTCCCCACCACTGCCCGCTCCGAATCGGTCACCGCTACAGAGGTCCGCGAGTGGACCGCACTGCTCGCAGCCCACTCCGCAGTGAGCCAGTAATATAAGTCCCGGTCGTGCGCGACTGCTTGCTCCGTCGTCGGATCTGATGAGGACTTGACCCGATCATCCAAGAGCATCCAACCTACTGTGAGCGCAGTGGCAGAGTTGACCTGCCATCGCAAGCGACCCAGGACGTCGGAATAGCTGGGCTCCCCAACATCCCCTCCCCGCGGCCGCAGCACGACGTTTTGGCCGCTGAGGCGAGCCGTGGCCAGCCAGTCAATCGGCAGGGAGTCGGCATGGCCGACGGTGGACAGGTCATAACTCAACAGGTTTGCGCCCACGCGGTGCTCGTAACCGGTGTCCACCGATCGGGGTGCAATATCGATGACGCCTGCCGAGCGGGTGCCGTATTTGACGGGAAAGCCACCCGTGTAGACATCGATTCGATCGACGGTGGCCGGGTCGAACGCGCTGATCAGGTTCTGGAAGTTCTTGAAGTGAAATGGATCGACCATCGGAATGCCATCGAAGCGGACCAACACGTCCTCGAGGAATGCGCCACGCACATAGGGGCGGGAGGAGAGATTGTCGGCGAGGCCGGGGACGGTGCGAATTGCCCGCATGACATCGTCGTGCGCGCCGGGCACTTCCTCGAGATCATGGTGACCAAACGAGACCGACTGAGTGCTCTCATCCTTGAGCACGTAACGACTCGCAAACACCGTCACTTCATCCAAGGATCGCTCGCTCCTCGAGGCGGCGGGGGGCGCGGG
The DNA here is from genome assembly GCA_028293745.1 of Gammaproteobacteria bacterium. Lineage (GTDB taxonomy): Bacteria > Pseudomonadota > Gammaproteobacteria > Steroidobacterales > Steroidobacteraceae > 13-2-20CM-66-19. Next base: position 39,572 of record JAQGOF010000050.1, read on the forward strand.
AGCCTCGGGCGTTGCCGATCGGGCGACGATGTAGCGCTTCTGACCGTCCCTTCGCAGCTCGAGGTGATTGGCTGCGAGCGCTTCACGGGCCCGGCCGAGCGGATCCGTCTCGTGAAGGGTGGCAGGCGCCGTCAGATCCGGGGTGACCAGGTCCGAGCTGTATAGGATGTCGAGCCCGCGTGCGGACAGCGAGCGCAGGAGGTCCACGAGGGATGTTGGAGCCGCCCTCGCGACACTGCTCGCGAGGGCCGCGGACAGGAGCGCGCTAGCCCAGCAACGGCATCGGCGCTGTGCAGTCACAAGTCCGGCTGGCAAACGAGACTGAGTCAGGTCCCATGGCCGGATTGTATCCAGATTGAGTCGCCGCGTATCTCATAGGTGAGCGAAGTGGTTGCCAGCACGCTCGACAAGGCGTCCAGCGGTTCCCTGCCACGAACCGAGCCGTGCAGGATCGTCCGTTCGGCCACAGAGCGGGCATGTAAATCGGAGAACTTGAGTGGGCGTCCGAGCTCGCGGCTCGCCCACTCGAGAAATCCCAGCAGAGGACGCCCCTCGATTTCATAGTCGGGCGCAAGTGCGGCAACCCACAACCAATCGCGTCCATACGTGTCGATCTCGCGGCGTGACACGCGCGAACCTGGCACCGCAGTGAGCTCCGTACCCGCGTCCGCCACGATCTGCTCGGTGTCGCGATGTAGCAACACCCGTCCCTCGCGAACCCGCAGGCGCATGATCTGATTGTTCTCGAGCACTTCAAACTCGGTCCCGACGTGCTCGATGCTTCCTTCGCGCGTCAGGATCCGGAACGGGTGCTGTGAGCTCGGCCCGCGGGGCAGGTCCACGTAGACCTGGCCGCGGCGCAACCGAGCCTGCGCCTCACCGGTAATGTCCAGGATGGTGCCAGCGGCGATCCGCAGGGTGCCGCCACCGGACAGTGAAATGAGCAGGGGACCGTGCGCGGCGAGCTTGTCTCCGGTTCGCACGGTGTCTCCATTCTTCAAAGCGCGCCGACGTACAAACTGAAACTGGATATCGGCATTTCCAACTTCCGACCGGACGACGAGGCCGAAGTTGGTCGAACCGGCCGGCGGCGCGATGTACCACGCAGCGAGGAACGCCAACAAGACCACGGCCGCAGCTAGCGAACCCCACAGCGCTCCGCGATAACCTTTTGAGCTCCGGCCAGACCCACTCGCCTGCGCCCACTCCCGTTCCGTCGCCGCTCGAATGCGCGCCAGTGCATCCGCGCTCAGTGGCGGCACCCGCAAGGCCGCACGCAGTGCATGTTCGACTTGGTCACCCATCTCCTCGTCTTTACCGTTGCGGCCGCCTTCACTCATGCTGGCCAGCCACATCAGGTGGTGCGCTCGTGTTGGCGAGCCAAAGGTCGCGAAACGCTTCACGGGCACGGGCGAGCAACGACTGCGCCGCAATCGTAGTCACACCCAGCATCGCCGCGATCTCCTCAACGGAAAGACCGTCCCCGTATTTCGCCTCCAGCGCCACCGCGTAACGCTCAGGCAACGAGTTGAGCGTCCGTAGGACTGCAGCGCCATGAAGCTCCGCCTCCACCTGCGCCGAGGGCTCGCGGTTCGGCGGCAGTCGCAGTTGGTGTGCCAAACGCACCACCTGATCGGGTTCTTCCAAACTGACGTGTGCAGGCCGCCGTGCCGCTTTGCGCGTGGCATCGGCAAGCTCGTGCCGGCAGATCTGCGTGAGCCAGGTAAACAGTGACGCCTCACCCCGGTAGCTGCTGAGATTTCGCATCGCCTTGATTAGCGTGTTCTGGACGATGTCCTCGACGCTGGCTGGATCCAAACGCGAGCGACGCGTAGTAAATGCGACCAAACGTGGGACATTCGAGTGGTAAAACTCGTCGAAGGCGCGCTGTTCACCGGCGCCCATTCTGGCCACTAACGCTCGATCCGCGTCGTACAATCCCGAAACATCCTGAGCACCCAGCAACCCCCGATACTAGCTTAGTCGTCACAAAGCGACGTAATCAATCGGCTGCGCTGCAGCGACGCTGCGGGGTGCTTAAATGGCAGCCTGACGCGCTCGAAATGCCGCGAAGCCTGGCAAGAGCAGCCCTGCTGCGGCGGCAGGACATATCCAAGCCTTCCAGGCCACAAGCGAGACCCGGGCGCTCAATTCACTCAGCGGATCGCGGAACTCCAACTGCAGCGGCGAGTGCAGCAAGCGCTCCGCCGGACATTCGAGAATGAGATTCCCGGACCCGGTAGCGCCGGTCTCACATTCGGAGGGAACCCGCCAATTGGAGTGGAAGGCCTGCTTGAGGATGATCCGCAGCCGCGAACCGGGTGGCGGATTGCAGGCCGCAGGCGTTTGAGCGTACCTGCAATCAGCCTGGATCCGGATGCGGCTCCAGGAGGCAAATTCGGCCCGAAGATGGGGCAACGGACCTGCCCCCGGACCCTTTGCCTGGGTCTGCAGGATCAAGTCCGTTCCGGGGGTCGTTTTTGCACGCACGAAGTCATCCATGTCGTAGCAGTCGCACACGCCAACCGTGGGCGAGAGTACTTCGCCTTGCAGGTGCGATTCCCCGACGGCCACATAGTTGATCGATTCCGGATCCTCGAAATCGTCGAACAGCGAGGCATCGCGATAGTCCGCCGACCGGAACCAGTGCGAGCCGAGCGTCTCAGCCTGGAATGCCAGCTGAAACACGAGCAGCGAGCCGAGCAGCAGTTGCAGGCGCCAGGTTGAGCTCATCCGGGCCACGGTAGTCCAGAGCGCTGCGGCCCCGACGAGGCTCAACGGCAGCGCCAGAAATCCCCAAAAGCGGCCCGTTACATTGATCGAGCGGAATCCGGGTAGTGGACGCAGCAAATCGAAGGGACTCAGCCAGGTTGGAACGTGAAGCCCTTTGAGGCTGCCCATGCCGAGCACGATGCTGACGATACTCACGACCAACAACGGAGTTCGCATTGAAGCCGGCAAGCGCGTGGCCCTCGATGCGCGTACGCGCCACAAGCACCAGGCCAACACAGGTCCTATGAACACGCTGAGCTCGTGGCCGTTGCCGTTCGCGGGCAACACCTTGCCACGCATGGGCAGAATCGCGAACCACAACAACGACAGTACGCTGGTGAAACTGTCAGGCGGGTGTCGGGGGAAGGTGGCCTGCGCCTCGAGCATCGGCCAGAGATAGCCCGCGTCCAACAATGAGGCCACGAGCAGTCCGCAGCCGAAGAAAATGACGGGTGCGGCGGATCGAACGCTGAATGCCAACACGACCGCGTACAGTCCCACCCAGAGCATCAGGTGAATGACAGGGCAGCGGCGAGCGCACGTTGGAGCTTCAAAGGCAGCCACAGGCCGGCGTACAGGGATGCGCCGATCCATCCCAGGGTAAGATAGATGACAAGCGATAACTTGACCCCCGACAGGGGTCCCAACGCATAACCGAGCAGCATTGCCAGGGACATGAATGGGATCTGCGGTTCGCCCGCCATCGACAGACCCGAACACATCAGCGGTGTCCATTGCTTCGCGAGCCCGAACAGCCCGGCGTTCCAGTATTGCAGCGTGTGGAAGACCAGGTAC
>JAQGOF010000059.1 GCA_028293745.1 Gammaproteobacteria bacterium
AAGGACATCGAACTGCTACGCACTCTCTACGCCCAGGACGCCACCGACCATCACGGCAAGTATTTCAGCGGCGGCGCCGAGGACTATCTGCGCTTTCTGGAGAAATCGTTCCCGCACATGCGCATGAGCGGGCATTTCATCTGCAACCATCTTGTCTCAGTCGATGGTGACGAGGGCGAAGGCGAGATCTATGCACTCGCGTATCACGTCATACCGGACCGCAACGGCGGCTACGTCGAGGACTTCAAGGCGGTTCGCTACATCGACCGCTACCGCAAGGAAAACGGCCGCTGGAAATTCGCCCGACGCGCCGTCGAGTTCGACCACGAAAGCGTTTGCACTGCCCCCACACCCGCGGGCCCGATGCCGTCGCCGGCTGCTGACCCGAGCTACACGAGCCTCGCGAGCCGGCTGTTCGCGCGCGGCGCCAGAGCCTGATGCCGGCAGAGTTGCACGGCAATGCTGAGCGTCGCCGACATCCTTGCCGAGATCGAGAAGCGAGCCGGCATTGCGGATTCGGAACTCGCATTCCGGCCCAACCTCGAGCACTTCGTCGCCGCACTCAATTCGGACAATAGGCTCTCGGCGCTGGGCGCGGCCAGTGTTCGGGAGTCCCTGGTCCATCGTGCTGCCATGCAGACTCTTAGAGTCAACAGAGGGATCACTCGCCGGAAAAGTTGAGCTCCAGCAGGATGCCGTGCGGATCGCGGGTGAACACCTGGGTCAGTTCCGCGGAGGCCTTGTGCACATCGAATTTCGCGCCGCGATTTGTCAGTCGTTCGAGCAGCTCGGCCTTACCCGAGCAACGCAGCGCAACATGATGAATCGGCCCGGTGGAACCGGGTGTGTAATCGCCCCTGAAAAGATGGATGATCGCCCGGCCCTCAACATCGAGGAGCCACTGTGCCTGGTCCGGTGGAAGGGAGGCCGGCGTGTTCGCCGGCTCGAGGCCGAGCAGCTCCGCATAGAAGCGCGCCGAGCCTGGCACATCATTGGTGCGGATATTTACATGGTCCAAAGCTGCGACGCGCATCAAAGTCTCCCAGGTTGCCGCTCAACCCCCGCATCGACCCGCCGACGCAAGACCCGGTACGAATTCATGGTACTTCTTTTGACTGCGGTATGGATCGGCGCCTGATGAGACATGTCCGTATATCGATGCTGAGTCTCATAGTATGCACTCTCGCTCTGAAGAGCGGCCCGGTGATCAAGATATGATCAGCGGGATGAACAGATTGGGCATCGAAAACATCAGCGTCTTCGGATTGCCGCCGGTCGAGTTCGTGAACCTGGCCGCCGACCTCGGGTGCCGCTACATCTCCACCGGGGTCATGCCGATTGAATACAACCCGCAGGGCTACCCGAGATTTTCCCTCCGTGAGGACAAGGCGCTGCGGCGTCGCATGGTCGCTGCGATGCGCGACCGCGGCGTCTCGATTTCCTTGGGGGAAGGGTTCACGATCCGGCCGGGCCTCGACGTGTGCCAGCAACGTGCCGCTGACCTGGAGGTGATGTGCGAGCTTGGGGTCAAGCGCATCAACACCGTGAGCATGGATCCGGACGTTGCGCGTACTTTTGATCAGTTCGCAGCGCTGGTCGAGATGGCCGCCGCGGCCGGTATGGAGGTCACTACCGAGCTCGCGCCCGGGTTGACAGTCGCCGACCTGCCGACAGCGCTGGCCGCGGTGCGACATGTCGGGCGGCCGGACTTCCGACTGCTGATCGACACCATGCACCTCGTGCGTTCGGGATCCGGAGCGATTGACCTCGCCGCCATCGATCCGCACCTGATTGGTTATATACAGCTCGCCGATGCGCCCCTCGCGCCCCGATACTCCACATACTTCGAAGAAGCGATGTTCGAGCGAATGCCTCCAGGGACGGGCGAGCTGCCGCTCCTCGACGTGCTGCGAGCGCTACCCAGGGACCTCCCAGTCGGCATCGAGGTTCCGCTGCGAAGCCAGGCGCAGGCCGGCCTGGGCCCACGCGAGCGACTCGGGCCCGTAGTGGAAAACGCCCGGCGCCTGCTCGCGCAGCTGGATTAGACGGACGTCGATATTTGGTGCATTCGAGATCGTCTGTACGAAGTTGGGTTTGACAATGAACATCGATGATTTCAAAGACCGATATGGTCCGGTGGCGCTTGTTACAGGCGCCTCATCCGGTATAGGCAAAGCGTTTGCCGAGACGTTGGCATCGATGGGTCTGGACCTTGTGCTCGTCGCTCGCCGGTTGGACCGGCTGGAGCAATTGGCCGCGAAGCTGGCGAAGGAACACGGCGTGCAGGCAAAAGCACACCAGATAGACCTTGCGCAGCCTACCGCCGCGCAGCAGATCCTGGACGTCACAAGTGGGTTCGATGTCGGGCTGGTGGTCAGCAATGCAGGCTTCGGTATGAAGGGCGAGCACGCGCGCAACGACCCGCAGGCGATGGCCGACATGTTGATGGTCAATTGCAACGTCCCAATGCAGTTGGCCCATGGCTTTATTCCGCGTCTGCGCAAGCGGCGGAAGGGCGGCATCATTTTCACCAGCTCGATCGAAGCCCTGATCGGCTGCCCCTACTCGGCGGCCTATTCGGCGAGCAAGGCGCTGGTGAACGCACTCGGCGAAGGCCTTTGGGCAGAGCTGCAGCCGGAAGGAATTGACGTCCTGACGCTCTGCCCTGGCGCAACGGAATCGGAGGCGGCGGGCAAACAGGGCATCGACATTTCAACGCTGCAGAATGTCATGCGGGCAGACGAGGTGGCACGGCTCACGTTGGAGAACATACAAAACGGACCCGTCTTCCTCAGCAGTGAATACTATCGTGCGACCTTCGACAGACTCCTGTCGCTGCCGCGCCGCGATGCGCTGATGGCGATGGCGCGGTCGGCGGCAACGTGGGCGCAAGGTTCTTTGTCGATTCCGACTTTAGGTCGCGCTTGGCCATTCAAACACAGGAGTTTAGAAATGCTCGAAGGGCAACATTACCAGAACGCCTACATCACCCGCGACATCGAGAAGGCCATTGAGGCTTTCCGCACACACAGCGCAGTGAGCAAGGTCATTCGTTTCGAGGGGCCCGTCGAGCTCACCACTCCAAAGGCCCGTGGAACCGCGGTATCCAAGCTCGCCTTCATCTGGATCAATAACCTGCAATATGAGCTGATCCAGCCCGTCTCCGGGCTCGTTGATATCTATAGGGATGAACTGCCTGACGATGACCGCCTGAAGCTCCATCACATCTGCATGCGCGTACCCGAGTGGGACAATTTTCGTGCTCGGGTCGATCAGAAAGGCTATCGCGTCGTTCTCGAAGGTGGCGGCGATATGCTGAAGTACATCTACATCGACGCGCGCGATTTCGTTGGTCACTATCTGGAGTATGTGTGGATGACGCCAGAGCGCTGGACTGCAATGGGCGGAGAGTGAAACGAGCCATTTGAACTTCCAAAGATGGATGTACCGACAATCATTGCGGCAGCAATGTTTCGGCACATTGGCCCGCCCATTACACCCAGACCAACGAAGCCAATCACGGGAACTGTTTGCTCTGACATCGTGCGACTCCGTTCCTTCAATCCATCCACATGCCGCCGCTGATATCCAACGATGTGCCCGTAATCCAGTTGGAAGAAGCAGAAGACAGGAAAAGTGCAGCCTGCGCGATGTCATCCGCATTGCCGTAGCGGCCCAAGGGCACGGTCGCGACGACGCGAGCACCAGTGGCCTTGAAGGCGTTGGCGATCGCACGGCCCATACCACCCGAGCCTCCGGTGATCAACGCCACTTGGCCTGTGAGGCTGGACGGTCCGCTAAGATGCTGCGCCATGTAACTCTTCTCCTATTGCGCGGGCATTCGCCCGCTCACCGTCGATCCAGGGCACTCCTTGCGGACTGCCCGTGCAACGCATGCGTTGCACCCTTCAGCGGAACGCGGCCGTGCCCGACATTGCCAACTCACCATCGGGCCCACGCGCCCACAGAGCGAGCGTGCCGTCTTCAACCTGCTGTCCTTCAAGCTGGAAGGCGAGTCCAACAAACAGCGGGACTACGCCACGGAAATCGAAGCGCGCGAGCGGACGACCACCACCGTGCTCCAAAGCAAACTGCTGCAGTAGCGTGGCCGTGAGTGGGCCGTGAACGACCAAATCCGGATACCCCTCCTCGTCGCGCGCGTAGGGCTGGTCGTAGTGGATACGATGGCCATTGAAGGTCAATGCCGAATAGCGAAACAGGAGCGTCGTATCGGGTTCAAAATTGCGGCTCCATTGCGGCACCCCGTCATAAGGCTGCGGTGCTGCTGCGATACCCGCACCCGGCGGCGTAACCTCGCGGTAGACGATGTCCTGCTCCTCGGAGATGCAAGGCGTGCCATCGCAACTGATGGTGTGCTGAACTGTCACAAACCACAGTTGGCCGCGTTTGCCCGTCTTGTTCTCTATTTTCAGGATCCGGCTGCGTCGAGTCGCCTGTGCCTCGACCGGCAAATCGGCGAGGTAGCGAATGCGGCTGCCCGCCCACATGCGGCGGGGCAGTTCGATGGGCGGCAGAAACCCGCCCCGTTGCGGATGACCGTCGACGCCAAGGGCGCTTCGGCGCGCGACCGGATTGAAGAACAACCACTGCCATCCTGGCGGAAGCGGTTCGCCAGCTCGCGGCGAGCGTTCGAGATCGAGTGTGGCAGCCATGGCATTCACGACCGAGCCGAGAATCTGCTCGCTTCTCTCCTCCTCCCGACCGATCCAAGCGTCGTAACTCACAGTCACACTTCTCTCCCGATATAAATGTCGAGAACGTCAGGGCAGCAATCGACGCCACTCTTCAGGGTGGGTCAAGCCCTATCCAGCTCGACACCCCTGGGCACGATAATATAGAAGCTATTCCGGCGCGTGCGACCAGGTGATCGCATCACTGCCATCGAGCGCGTCGTAGGCGTGGAGGAGAAGCAGAGCAAGTTCTCCGGACGTTTAGTGCTCCAATACGTCGAGGCTTGCTATTACAACCAGCGAAGCGAGCTGATTGCCCGTGCCTTGGGCACGTGCACTCGCCACGAGCGCAAAGCTGCCCGTGAGGCCGGAAAGTATAAAGAGATCGTGCAGCACGAATACACGAGCGAGGAACGCGACCGCATCGATCAGGTGGTGCTCGATGAGCCCAAGAACATCCGTGGCGCCAACGTTCGTTACTGGGAAGACGTGAAAGAGGGCGAAGAGTTACCGACGATCGCACGACTGCGTTGGTCGACATCGAGATCGCGGCAGAGAACCAGCGAGGCGAAGTGACGACCCCCGGTCTGGCGACGTAGCCCTGCCCTCACGCGACGTAAAGCTTCCCGCCTTTTTCGATGGGTCGGGCGTCGATCTCGAGCTGCCTTTGATTCGCTAGTCACAGCGCAATCCCTGAGAGACCGACCATGTCCTCCAAGGACTCGCTGCAGGGCGCCGGGATGCCCCTGGCGGGTTGCCGTGTCATTGAGCACTCGCGTACGGTCGCGGCCGCATACGCAGGACGCCTACTAGCTGCCGTGGGAGCCACGGTCGTGATGGTTGAGCCGCTCGAGGGCTCTCGAGAGCACGATGCCATTCTGCACGCGCTTTTGGATGGCGACGTCTCAGCGGCCATGCTGGCACTGCGCAAGCACATCGAATCGGGCTGGTCCTTGCTTAAAAAATCCGGGTGAACGCGTAGCGCCGGCCGCGCGCAAAACCACCTCCTCCGTAGCAGGCTCGGTGGATCGTCCGCATCGAATCCCCATCCGTGTGCTCGACCTGCTCGCGCGTCTGACCGGTCTCGATGGACCTGCCTGACGAGTCCCCGTGATGCACGCGATTTCGACTCACGAGAACACGGCGACCCAACAGACAGACCGATCACGTTGACATTGCATCTCTCAAAATTCGGGACGCAGACGCTCTGTGTAGCCGGGTTCGGTGGTGCAGACAGGAGTGAAATCCTTTGGATGCGAAAACAGCACCGCCCATGAATTGCCGAGCCACTCGTGAAATTGCACTCTATTCATTGGTGATTACAATGGCCCATGAATTCCGAAAAACCGGCTGTGACGAAGCGGCAATACGAGGCGCTTGCGAACTTCCGCTATCAATTGCGGCGCTACCTGCGCTACAGCGAGCGTGTGACGCGCAAGCACGGCGTCACGCCACTTCAATATCAACTCATGTTGCAAGTGGAGGGATATCCCGGGCGCGATTGGGCGACCGTCACCGAGCTGGCCGAACGTCTCCAGGCGAAACATCACGGCGTCGTCGCGTTAATCACCCGTTGCGCGAAACGTGGGCTGCTCGAGCGGAGCGCCAGCGATACCGACCGGCGGACCGTGGAAGTACGGCTGACGCCAAAGGGCAGAAAAGCTCTACAGCAGCTCGCTCAACTGCACCTAGATGAGTTACTGACACTGCAAGGCCAGTTCGCCGTCCCGAGTCGCAAAGACATCTCGCAGTAGATGCACGCGGGTAGATCTGCCATCCCATCAATCGGATTGCGATGATGGACGGGGTGCAAGGCGTGCCCCATCACCGAGGACTATTCGGTGTGAGGCTGCCACGCCAAACTCCAGGCTCTGCGCAATGCCCTGCGCCAATTTGACGAAACGGTTGGCCGCGGCAGAATCGCAATATTGCCGCGCCGCTGTTGCAAACAATTCGAGCCAGCGATCGAAATGCCGGGCGTCGATCGGTAGTGAAACATGTTTGAGCAGGGGCTGACCGTGATATCGGCCGGTTTTCAGCACTACCGACGACCAGAAGGCGCAAATCTGTTGCAGGTGCGGTTCCCATTCCACGATCTGCGCAGAGAAAATGGGGCCGAGCAATTCATCCTGGCGTACTTGGGCATAGAAACCACGCACGAGGCGCTGGATCATGGCTTCATCGATTTCGCCCGTGGGCGGCCCTGCCCGCCGCGCAGATGACAGGTCTTCACTCACGTGACGACCCCGATGGGTGAGATGCTTTGGCAGTCAACTGGGCAGCCAGCCGTTCGACATTCGCCTCGTGCGAGGCGAGCATCGCTGCCAGGTCAGCTCGCAGAGCCTCATCGCTCACGCTCGGCAGGAGCTTTCGCACCTTTCGAATCACCCATTGCTGCCCGAGGTTGAGAAACGCGAGTCGCGACGGCAGATCTTCGATCGCCATCGCTTTCGCGCAGAAAGCTCCGGTCGTTTGAGATGGAGTACCCTGGAGGCGTTGTATGGCCCTTACGAGCATGTCGCACCAGCGGGCCTCGTCGTGGTGGATGGCATGAATCAACACCTTCGCGCTTTCCGGAGCGTGCGCGGCGGTCAGAAAAGTTACGCGCGCGCCGGCCCGCTCTGCTTCGAGGAGCTCATTGAGCGCATCCAGAAGATCCTGAGCCCTCATAGAAGTCTTGCCCGATTCGTAGTAGCCCATTCCGGCGGATCCCATGAAACAGCATTCGTCGCACGGTCCCGGGTCATGACCCGAAGATCGGTGACAATCACATCCATGGGCACATCGTGTGCCTGCGGACGAATGCTGGGTAACAATGCATCGTCGTATGCAAGGCCAATGCAAAACGGACGCGGTTCGGTCTGGGCGAGCCATCTGTCATAAAACCCGCTCCCGTAACCCAACCGATAGCCGTCCGCGTCGAATCCCAGCAGCGGCACGATCAAAGCAGCGGGCACGATCGGATCACGCCGCTTCGGAATGGGAATGCTCCACAGGCCCAGGCCCATGGGCGCGCCCGGCTGCCAGTTCCAGAACTCCATCGAATGCGCTCGGTCCAACGCAACCGGCAGCCCAACCTGGCAGTCCTGTAACAGGCGCTTTGCAAGCTCGCCGCGAGCCCGTCGGACGTAAGAGCGCATTTCCTGCCGTTGGGCAAGCAGCTTCTGCCGGGCATGGCCGCGCCAATTGCGCAAGCGCTCCCAGTCGGCCGGGGGCGCTTCAAGATCAACCGGGGACACAGATCAGCTCCTTCGCGCGAACGATGTCTTCCGTCCGTGAGATATTTACACTAACACATCACATTGTGATGTAAAAGCGGGAGATCCCCGAGCGCACCGACGTTTCCGCTCTGCGGCTTTGGGCCGAAGCGCGGCCATTCTAAGTCTCCCCTAAGTCTCCATCTCTACACTCTTGAATCATCGATCCAAGGGGGCTTAACCTGACTGCGCCATCACGCTTGCTCCGCGGCACCGTGAACACATAAAGATTCCCACGACGAGCCGCGCCGCGTTATCGCCGTAATCAGGGGCACTGTCAGTTTTCGAGGTCTCACTTAGGGAAATTCATGAGCTGGTCTTCGAGCACGATGATCGCATGTCGAACCTTGATCTTGATGGCCTGCGTCGCACTGCTGACTGCGTGCGCAGCGCAATCGGTCGCACCGCCTCCCCAGCAGGACATTCCGGTCGCCTTCGACAATGTAAGCGCACCCGGTGGGCAATGGCCTGCGCAGGAGTGGTACCGTGACTTCGGCAGCGACGAATTGGATACCTTCATCGATATGGCTGCCAAGGCCAATACGGACGTGGAAACGGCGCGCGCTCGTGTGGCCCAGGCAGATGCCCGCGCACGGCAGGCCGGAGCGGCGATCCTGCCTAAAGTCGACGCCCTTGGAACCGCAAACTACTTCTCCGGTCATTCCTCGCAGGGCGGCGGACACGAATTGGACTGGTCTGCGATGTTGTCGGCCAGCTACGAAGTGGACTTCTGGGGAAAAAATCGCGCCACGGCCAACTCGGCGCGCCTCCTGGCCGGAGCCTCACGTGCCGACCGGGACGCTATCGCACTCACCACTCTGGCAGGCGTAGCAAGCGGATATTTCCAGCTGCTTGCTGTACGCGAAAGGCTGGAGGTCGCGCAGTCCAACCGCAGCGCCGCACAGCACCTGCTGGAGGTAGTGCAAGCGAGGTTCGATGTCGGCGTTGCAAGCCCCATCGACCTGGCTACGCAAAAGGCGGCATTGGACATGGCCCAGATTGCGATATCGGATCTGCAACAAACTGAAGTTGAGGCGCGCACGGCCTTGGCGATATTGCTGGGGCGACCTCCGGAACAGTTCGAAGTGAAAGGACTGCCATTGGACTCGTTACGCGAGCCTATCGTCGCGGCAGGACTGCCCTCGGAGCTTTTGACCCGGCGGCCGGACATCCTGCTCGCCGAATCAAACCTGCGAGCCGGCCATGCGGATCTGATCGCAGCTCGCGCTGCAATGTTCCCCAGCTTGAGTCTCACAGCGAGCGGCGGCGTGCAGAACCCTGCGTTGCCGGCCACCGTCCTGACTATCGCGGGTGTGGGGCCCTCGTTCGCTCTTGGTGCCAACCTGGTCCAGCCGATCTTCGACCATGGCAAGTTGAAGGCCCAGCGCGATGAAGTGCAAGCGAAGAATCTCGAGCTGCTGGCGGCGTATCGCGCATCAATCCTCGCAGCTCTCGGTGACGTGGAGAACGCCCTTGCAGCGATCCAGCATCTGGACCAGGCCCGCGACTATCAACTCGAAAACGTCGCGCAGAGCGAACGAGCCTTTGAAGGTGCGCAGGCGCGCTATCAGGCGGGCTCCGTTGACTTCCTGACTCTGCTCGAAGCACAACGAACATTGTACGCCGCGCGTGACCAGTTCATTCAGTACAAGCTCGCGCGATTGCATGCTCTGGTTGGCCTGTCCAAGGCACTGGGCGGAGGCTGGAACCAGAGCCAGGCACAATCGACCGCAAGCCAGACAACAACACGGAATACCGGTTCATGAATGCGATCACACCAACAACGCGCCGACGCGAGGCGACTTTCGCACTTGCCGCAGGGGCTGCGGTATTGCTCCTCCTGTGCGGATGCCACAAGGCAGCCTCCACCGAGGGCAAGCCGGCGTCCGCTGCCGCTGGCGAAGCGCCTGCGAAGGCAGGGGCGTCGGACTCCGAATCCGACGCGAAAGACGCGAAGGATAAGGGCAGCAGCGCTGAGGGACCCGAGGAGGGAGTGTCCCTGAAGCCGGAAGAAATCGAGAAAATGGGCATCGCTACCACCGATGCCCGTGCGATCACGAGTGAGCCGGAGGCTGCTGGGTTCGGCGTTGTTGCCGCCCATGAGACAGTCGCGACGGCGGTTGCGGAACTTCGTACCGCGGTCGCGGCGGCGCGTCAAAGTCACTCAGCACTCGAGCGGAGCACGCGCTTGGCCGGAACCCCGGGCGCGATGCCCGCCGATACGCACGAGACGGCTGAACGTCAGGCCGTTACAGATCAAGCCGCTCTGGAGCTGGCGAAGCAACGGCTGTCTTCCACCTTCGGCCAAAACCCGCCATGGAAAAACCCGGAGAACAGTCCCGAGTTGTCAGCGCTGGCCAGCGGCCAAACGAAACTGGTCCGAGTAACTTTCCCATTGGGCTCCGTCGACACGGCCACTCCGAACAGGGTGCGCCTGGCTCACATCGGCATCGCGCAGGTCGGTCAGAGCTGGGAATCCCGCTCCGTGTGGCGTGCCCCTGCCGATACCACTGTGCCAGGCAGAAGCTTTTTCGCCCTGTTGAAAAACGACGAAGTCAGCGAAGGCGATCACCTGATGGCCTATGCGCCGGTCGGTGCACCCGAACCGGGAGTCCTGGTTCCAGCGTCCGCGGCGGTCATCAGCGCGGGCAAGTTCTGGTGTTATGTCGAGGAAAAGCCCGGCACGTTTGTTCGAACCGAATTCGATCCAAACAGGCCGACCCCGGACGGCTACTTCGTGAAGGAAGGCATATCGCCGGGCGACAAGATCGTGACCGCCTCAGCCGGTCAATTGCTGGCGCGTGAATCCAATCCCAGCGCGGAACCTGAATAACCATGATGCGAGCACTCGTTGCGCTGTGCGTGCGCCATTACGGCGCGATCACCGCGCTGACTCTGATGGCGCTGATTCTGGGCGGTTGGGGGGCGATGCAGGCGCCGCTCGACGTATTTCCCGAGTTTGTGCCCTCTCAGGTGGACGTCCAGACGGAAGCGCCCGGATTCGCCCCCCAGCAAGTGGAAGAGCTGGTCACCCGGCAGGTTGAAAACGCCGTCAATGGCTCGGCCGGCATTGCCACGATGCGGTCCGAATCGATCCCGGGACTCTCCGTCGTCACCATCACCTTTGCCGATGGCATCGATGTGCACGTGGCGCGCCAGGGTATTGCAGAGCGACTGTCCGAAATCGGCACTCTTCCTGCCGGCGTGGGTACGCCCAAATTGTCCCCACTCGTCTCGAGCACCATGGATCTTTTGAAGATCGGGCTGCTGTCGGACAAGGTGGATGCGTATACGTTGCGTGATCAAGCCAACTGGATCATCAGGCCACGTCTGCTCGCGGTGCCGGGCGTTGCCCACGTGATCGTGTTCGGCGGTGCGGTGAGACAGATTCAAGTCTTTCCCGACACGCGCAAGCTGGCCACTTTCGGTCTGACTTTTTCCGAAATTGCCGATGCCGCGAAGGCAGCGCTCCCACTGCGAGGAGCTGGACTGGTTGATACTGCGGCCCAACGCATCTTGTTGAAGTCCCCTACGCCGGAACCCGATGCAACGGCCATCGCTCAGGCAGTCGTGGGCGTACGAAACAACACTCCCGTTTTGCTGCGCGACGTTGCGGACGTCAGGATTGCCCCGGCGGTGCGTTTCGGCGATGCCCTGATCATGGGTAAACCTGGCGTGCTGCTGTCGCTGGCGAGCCAGTATGGCGCGAATACTCTCAATACGACGCTGGAGGTTGAAAAAGCCCTGGCAGGGCTCGATCCCGCCCTGAAAAAACAGGGAATTCAGATGTACACGAGCCTGCATCGGCCCGCGACGTTCATCGAACGCGCGCTCCAGAACCTGAAGGAGTCGCTGGTCATTGCAGCTGTCCTGATCCTGGCAGTCCTCTACCTGTTTTTGCGCAATGCCCGCGCGGCATTTATCGCCTTTACGGCGATTCCTCTGTCACTTCTCGCAGCGGTCGGCGTGCTTCAGCACATGGGTTTGACGCTCAACACGATGACGCTGGGCGGATTCGCCGTAGCGCTCGGTGTGCTGGTCGACGACGCGATCATCGGCATTGAAAATATCATGCGACGTCTGCGCGAAAACGCGTTATTGAGCGCTCCGCGACCCCGACTCGAAGTGATTACGGAAGCGTCCCTGGAAGTGCGAGGGCCCGTTATCTACGCGACGGTCGTCGTCATTGCAGTGTTCTTGCCCGAGTTGTTCACTACGAGCGTACAGGGCCATTTTGTGGGCCCGTTGGCGCTCTCCTTCATATTTGCGGTGGTCGCCTCGCTGGTTGTGGCGTTGACCGCCACACCCGCGCTGTGCGCACTCATGCTCAGACCCGACACGCACACCGAGGCACGTTGGTTGACGCGCCTGAAATCCTGGCAACGCTCCGCTGTGCAGGCGGCGTTTGTTCACCTCAAAATCACGCTGGTGGTACTGCTCGTTCTGGTGATCGGGGCGGCGGCGGCGCTCCCATTTCTGGGCGGCACATTCATGCCGGACTTTCGCGAAGGCCACTTTGTCATGCAGGTCTCGAGCTCTGTAACCGGCACGTCCCTCGATGAGATGCTCAACGTCGGCCAGCGCATCAGCAAAGAGGTGCTCGCGCTGCCTTACGTGCAAAGCATCGAGCAGCAGATAGGGCGTGCCGAGTTGAGCGAGGATACCTGGGGCCCGCATCGCAGTGAGTTCCACGTTGAGCTGAAACCGGATGCCACGATCAATCAAAGCGTGGCACAGGATCAGCTGCGCGAAATTTTGAAGCAATACCCTGGCATCCAGAGCGAAGTGGTCACGTTCCTGGGCGACCGCATCAGCGAGAGCTTGAGCGGCGAAACCGCTCAAGTGGCGATCAAGATATTCGGAGATAACCTCGACACGCTCGACAAAACAGCCGACAAAGTGACCGCCGCGCTCGGCAAGGTGAAAGGCATCGTAGATCTGCAGTTCAAGCGTCAGAGCGGGACGCCGACGATTGCGATTCATCTGGTTCCGCAAGCATTGGCGGCGACGGGACTCAGAGTGACGGACGTGCTCGATACGATCGAGGCCGCTTATGCGGGCGCCACTGTGGGTCAGACCTTCAGTGGCACCCGCACGGTTGATGTCGTCGTCCTGCTGAACGATGCGGCGCGGCATCAGCCAACGCAGGTACAACAGTTGATGATCAGCAGCCCACTGGGTCCGGTTCCGTTATCTCGAGTTGCAAGCGTCGAGGTCACGACAGACAGGTACTCAATCCAGCACGACTCCGGCCAGCGGCTCGTTGTCGTGACCTTCAACACCAATGGCACCCTTCAGGACATCGTGAACCAGGCGCAGCAGGCCATTTCCCAGTCGGTGGCCCTTGCGCCCGGGGTCTTCGTGGAGTTTACGGGTGCCGCGGAAGCCGAGCGGCGCACGCGCAACGAGCTGGTGATGTATTCGGCCCTTGCTCTCGGGCTCATCGTCATGATCCTCTTCATATCATTTCATTGGCGCGCCAACAGCTGGCTGGTGCTGGCGAATTTGCCATTCAGCCTGATCGGCAGCGTATTTGCGATCTGGGTCACCGGGCTCGGGATTTCTCTCGGAACCGTGGTTGGCCTGGTGACCGTCTTCGGCATCAGCGCTCGCAATGCCATCCTGCAGCTCGCGCACTACGAGCACCTCGTGGAAGTCGAGGGAGCCGAATGGAACCGGGAGCTGGTCATGCGCGGTGCAAATGAACGGTTGGTGCCCATCCTGATGACCGCCGCGGTGACGGCCCTGGGTCTTGCGCCTCTGGCCGCTATGCTCAGCCGCCCTGGACAGGAGATCGAAGGGCCGATGGCAGTGACTGTACTGGGAGGGCTTTTGTCCTCCACTTTGCTGAACCTGTTGGTATTGCCGGCTCTTGCCGAGAAATACGTGAAACGTCCGGATCCAGCAGGCGCGACAGCTCAGACCGCTTGAAGACTCCAGCAGCCCACCTCAAATCGGCTCTGCCGGCGTGGTCCGCTCGTTGACTTTTTAGTCAATAACTGAAATTATCTTGTTGATGAAAAAGTCAACGGGCCTACTGGCGAGCACGATAGCCGCCCTTACGAGGCAAGCGCGAGCCCTCGGCCTCTCGGATACTGAGTGGGCGACCCGCGCCTGCGTGCGCAAGGAAACTCTTTCACGCCTTCGCCATCGGCGCAGCTGCGACTTCGAAACGCTGCGATTGCTGGCTGAGGCGGTGGGCGCCCGTCTGGGCGTATTGGAAGTGCAAGCACCTGACTCCACAGCGGATGGCCATTTTCCAGCGGATCTCGGTCGAGACTACGAAGATCGCCTCGTTGAGCTGAGCGTATCCGGCGATGTCGATCCCGGCCGATGGGCCGGTTTGGGACCCCGTTTCTTCATGGCGGGTCTCGCTGTCATGCTGGCCAGCGGGGTGAATGGCGATCGTCGCCGCCTGTTGGATCTGGCCGAGCGTTTACATCCAGGAGCCAGCGAGGTCGCTGTATTCAACCGCTGGCTGGAGCGCAGTCCCCTGAGACCCACACGATTCCTGCCTCTCGTCGATGCTGCCCGCCAGATACATGCTGCCTGATCCCAACGCGCGACCTGAATACATCGCCGCGTTCCGCCAGCTCGTCAATCGTATTGGAGTCTCCCTCGCGGGCTTGCCAAAGCGAGCTCTCCCCGTTCGCATGTATGTTGCGGGTGGCGCCGCACTCCACATGTATACCGGAGAGCGTGTCTCACGGGATATCGACGCAACCTTCTCTCATCGAATAGCTCTTCCGGAGAACCTGGAAGTTGCCTATCGAGATGCCGACGGTGCCGCGCGCCTGCTGTACTTTGACCGGCAGTACAATGATATGTTCGGCCTGCTGCATGAAGACGCACAAGATGATTCCGTTGCTCTGGCGATCGAGGGTATTGATCCGGGCATCCTTGAAGTGCGCCTTCTTTCCGCGCTCGATCTGGCGGTGAGCAAACTCGGGCGATTCTCGAGTCAGGACCGCGATGACATTGTGGCTCTCGCCCGACACAAGCTGATCAATTCCTCCAAGTTACGACAACGCGCCGAGGCGGCCTTGGTGGGTTATGTCGGCGATACGACTCGCGTTCAGGGATCGATCGACCTGGCTGTCAGGATCGTCGCCGACATCGAGACCCGTGGCGGGAAGGGTCACGCACTCAAGTAGCTGGAGCGGGCGAAACTCAATGCCGTTGTCAAACCCAGGCCCTGCGCGGCGCCCGTGATGAGAACTGTTTTCAAGTGCAAACTCCTCGGGGATAACCTGACTCAGTTTACCCCGTAAGAGTGTATTGCCGCAGGTCCGGCCCAATCTTCCGTGGCTCGCCCGCCGTCATTGGCCCCTGGTCGGGGTAGCGTTGGCGTCCGAGGCAGCCGCCTTCGGCAACTTAAAAATCGCGACGGTATCCCCGTACGGATAGGTGAGTTGGAAGTTGCCACCTGCGGCGACGGCGAGGTATTGCTCGCCATTCACCTCGTAGGTCACAGGCGGAGCGTTGACGCCAGCGCCCAGGTTGTAGCGCCATATGCGAGCGCCGGACTTCGCATTGAAGCCATCGAACCAGCCGTTGCCCTCACCCATGAAGACCACGTTGCCGGCCGTCGCCAGGGCGCCACCGATCAACGGCTGCGGCGCCTTGTACTGCCAGGCGATCTTGCCGGTCTCAACGTCCAGCGCGACAAACGGACCGTCCTGAATCCCGCCTGGAGAGACATTCGTGAACGCGCTGCCCAGGCGAATCAGGCCTGGCGCAGTCTGGGCAGGCTTGGACGTGAAGTGCATCAACTGATCCATAGCCAGGATGTAGAGATAGTGCGTCTGGGGAGAATAGGCCGGTGGCGACCACTCTGCCCCGCCGTTCGCGCCAGGGAGCATATCGACACCCTCGCGAGTAGGCACGGTAAACATGTTCTTCGACATCATGACGTACGGATCGGATTTCCGGATCAGTTCGCCCGTGCGCCGATCCAGAATGAAAACCCAACCGACCTTGCCCGCTTCGGCCGCTGCCGGGATCGTCTCACCGTTTCGATGAACGTCGAACAGTACAACATTGCTCACGGCGTCATAGTCCCAAACATCGTGCTTGACCTCCTGGTAGTACCATTTCAACTGCCCACTGTGTACGTCGAGTGCAACGATGCTGTCGCTATAGATGTTATCTCCCTGCCGCTGGCTTCCGTCCAGGTCGGGGTTCGGATTGCCCGTGCTGAAGATCACGAGTCCGAGCTTTGGATCGATCGCAGGCGTCGTCCACACCATTGCACCACCGGTCTGCCAGGAGTTGCCCGAGTACGTCTTTGGATCTGTCGACATCCAACGCCAGCGCTGCTGTCCGGTATTTGCATCGAATGCCGCCACGAAGCCGCGCAAGGCCCATTCGCCACCTGCGCTTCCAACTATGATCATACCGTCGTAGATCTGCGGCGCGAGCGTCTCCGTGTACCCATCTTGCGAGCCGACAATGGTCGTGTTCCAGATAACGTGCCCATCGGCGGCATCGAGCGCCAGTAGGTGATCATCGAGCGTCGCGACATAGACTTTGCCGTAACCTGCAGCAACGCCCCGGTTCACGGGGCCGCAGCAAATCTGGAACGATCCAAGATTGTACGTGATGTCCCAGATGCGCTCGCCCGTGGCAGCGTTAACCGCCATGACGACCATCTTGTTGTTTACGACCGGCGTGGTGATGTACATCACCCCATTGACGACCATCGGCGTGGTTTCGAAGCTCGCGGTCATCCCGGTCTGGACAAGCGCCACAAGGGTGAGGGACCCGACATTTTCCACCGTGATCTGTCTGAGCGGCGAATATCGCTGGTTATCGTACGTCCGGCCGTGCAACAGCCAGTTCTTCTCGTCTGAGGCGGCATTGAGCAGCATCGAATCGCTGACGCTCACGTTTGCCCCCGCCGGAAGCTTCGCATAGATGTTATGGACCGGAGGCGCGACTCGAACGATTTCCGCGGTGCCGGGCTGCGTCGCGCTCGGGCGTACTCGCAGTGCCGACATGCTCACCTTGCTCAAGGAGCCAATTGTCAGGGGTTTATTGCTGGGTGGAAAGCCGTTCCGCGACAGAACGTAAGCGGTAACATCCAGGTACTCCTGTTGGGTCAGGCTGCCCGGCCTGTCCTGGGGCATCTGCCGGCTGATGAAGTCATACAACTGCGCAGCCGTGCCTTCACCATAGGCCAAACGCAAAGTCTGGCCTGTAAGTGCGGGACCGGATTCACCCTGCAGATTGGCGCCGTGACAATTCACACAATACTGTGCGTACACCGTTGCTCCCCGCAACGCTTGCTCGGCGGTGTAACCTCCTGTACTTGACTTCACCTGCGCATTCGCGACACTCGCGGCGGCTAGAGCTATAAGCAGTAGAAGTCGCATCGCAGCTCTCCTCTCCTGGATACCGACGTCCTTGCAGCCGGTGTTTGCAACCGCTCCAAAGTCGCAAGGGCTGTTCCACCAACCAGGTTGGCTGATGCACCGGGATGCGCGATTGGGAGAAAGACGCTCATGCTGACGTGGAGCTCGAACTCACGTCGGCAAGCATCATCCAGGAACGCCCGCTGGCCGCGACGCCGGAAAGCAGCCTGGTCGGCGATGAAGCGATGGCTTCGCGATAGGCCGACGGGCACCGCGGCGGGTGTCAGGTCTTGGCCAGCTCCGTCTCGATGGCCGCGATGAGACGAGGATCATCAGGTGCCGTATCAGGCGCGAACCGCCCCACCACCTGGCCATGCAAGGGCGCTCTAAGTCTGTCCTAAGTGTCCTTCTTCAGAATGCGCAGGCAACCCGGCCTCGAAGACGTCGCTTTTTTGTCGATCTGTTACCTCCACCGATGTCATGAAATCAACATGAAATCTACACATTTCTTCGTGATAGCCTCTATGCTCGCGTGCTCGGCGGGCGCCCTGGCGGCGGCAGATCAATCCGTGAGCCTGCAGCCGGCCGTGTCCATCGAGATTCCGGCATCGAAAGGGAAGTTCGATTTCCTGCGCGTAGACACCAAGCGAAATCGGCTGCTTGCTGCGCACGAAAACGACGGTACGGCCGACTACTTCGACCTGGCGAAAAACCGCCTCATCTCCCGGGTCAAGGTGGGAGGAGCCGTTGACACTGCCGTGGACGCTGATTCGAAGTTCTACTACGTCAGCGTCCAGGAGGATCAGCGTGTCGCCGTTCTCGATGCAACGAGCTTAAAGGAAGTCAAGTCGATCAAGGTTGACGGGCCAACCGACGCAATCATTTTCGAGCCCAAGAACCAGATGATTTACGTAACCCACGATGAAGGAGCGAACGTGTGGGTCATCGACCCTGCTGCCGCAAAGGTCGTCGCCTCGATCGAGGTACCGGGAGTGCCGGAGTTCATGGTCTATGATGCAACCACGGACCGCATTTACCTGAATATCAAGAGCGCGGACAAGGTGGCAGTGATCGATCCACGCACCAACAAGACGGTTGCCACATGGCCGACCGCCCCTGCGACCCAGCCCCATGGGATGGCGCTGGATACTGCCAACCATAGAATCTACACATCGGGCGCCAATGGCAAACTGGTATCCATCGACACCGGCACTGGTAAAGTCACCGGGACAGCGGCGATCGGGGAAAAGGTGGACCAGATCGCATTTGACCCGTCCAAACAGGTCGTCTATTGCGCGGGTCCCGACAAAATGTCGATGGTGAGTACCTCCGGAACGTCAATGTCGCCAGCAGGCGAGTTCAAGACCGCTGCAACGGCGAAAAATGTGGCGTTCGATCCGCAAACCGGGGCGGTCTGGACGACATACACGGATGGCAAGAGCTCGTTCGCCAGGTCCTGGGTAGCGGCGAAATAGATGCCGAATCGTCTCAGCGGATAGAGCGTCGGTGACCTCCAAGCGTCCAGGTGTCGGCGCCCAACGGGCGATTCCGACAGACCGGGTCTGTTCCTGGCGCGGCCTTTACGCGCTGGCTCTCGTCGCAGCGTGCCAGGTTGCGAAGGCCGCAGACCCTCCCTCACCGAGTCCCGCCCCTCCAATGGAATCCGTCGTCGTCACGACCCAGAAGCTTGCTGTCGAAAACCGGATCGACCGCAAGGTGTACAGCGTGACGACCGATGTGCAAGCCAGCTTCGGCAGCGTGGGTGACGTGCTAAGCGCGATTCCATCCGTGGATGTGGACCCCGATGGAAAGGTCTCGCTACGCGGCGACAGCAACGTCCTTATCCTGATAGACGGCAAACCTTCGACCCAGCTCTCCGGCTCCGCAGCGGGGGACAACCTGCAGTCCATTCCCGCAAACGATATCGAGCGAATTGAGGTCCTGACGACTCCGCCGGCCCAGTTTAAGGCGGACGGCGCCGCCGGCGTGATCAATATCATCACCAAGAGGAAGCGCCCGGCAGGTGTCGCCGGCTCGTTGCAGGGCAGTCTCGGTAGCGGCGGACGATCGGTCGTTGGCGCTGACGCGGGCTACGGTTCAGGGCGGCTGAATGCCTCCGTCACCGCGGGCTTCCGTCACGACTACCGCCAGCGAATGGTTGACTCAAACGTACATGCGCCGAACACTCCATCGACGCAGGTGCTCGACAACAGTAGTACGATCAACGAACGGGTTCGCCGGCAGGTCCCAACGGTCGGAGTCAAGGCGGAATACGCGTTGGACGATCGGCAGTCCGTCAGCGGATCGGTCAATTGGAGCAAGCGTGGTGGGCTCCGCACGTACACAGAGCTCAACCAAACCAGCACTCCATCAGGAGTGCTGACGAGCTCCGCCCGGCGCATCAGCGCCGGACACGATCCCGAGACTGACTACGACGAAAAGTTGGGCTACTCGAGGAAGCTGGCCCGGCCCGGCGAAGAAATTGAGCTGTCCCTGCATCGATCGTCGTCGCATCAGCGCGAGCATTACGATTACACGAACGACTCGTTCATCCCCCCCGCCCCTGGCTATTACAACAACCTGAGTTTCCTGGAAGACCATGCGACAACCGAGCTCGGCCTGGATTACTCGTTGCCGTTCGCGAAGACGCGCACGTTGAAGCTGGGCTACGCCTTCGAACAGGATGACTTCCGCTATGGGAACACCGTTAACAACGTCGATCCGCTGACCGGTATTCAGACTGTCGATCCCAATGCAAGCCATGATTTCAAGTTCCGGCAGCAAATAAACGCCGCCTACGCGAGCTATCAGGCCACTGTCGGTAACTGGAACTGGCTCGCGGGTTTGCGCGCCGAGCTGACCCACACCGATGCACAGCAACTGACGAACAATGTCTCGAGTAGCGGCAGTTATTTCAGGATCTATCCAAGTGTGCACGTGGATCGCATCCTGACGGATGAGACGACCCTCTCGTTCGGCGCGAGCCGGCGTGTAACCCGCCCGGACCCGAGCAATCTGGATCCCTATGTCGACCCTGAGTACACGCCAAACCTTCGGGCGGGCAACGTCAACCTGCAACCCGAATACACCCAGTCCTACGAGGTCGGCTACGGATTCGAAGGGCGCGGGCTTTCTTACCAACTGACCGGCTACTACCGCCGCAACCGGGACAGCGTGACTGACGTAACCGAGTACCTCGGCAATGGCCTCTCGCTGACGACAAAGACCAATCTGCCCCAGAATAACTCGGCAGGGCTCGAATTCACCACGAACGGGCATATCGTGTCGAAGCTCGCTTACAGCTTGAGCGGCAATCTGTTCTACAGCCAGATCGATGCGACTGCCCTCGGCGTACCGGGATTGAAGTCCACCACCGGAGTCAACAGCAAGCTGAAGCTCGACTATCGCCCCACACCCGCGGATTCAGTGCAGCTGGTCGTCACACGCACGGACAAACGCCTGACGCCACAGGGCTATATAAGCGCTATCAACATCGTAAATGTTGGCTACAAGCACCAGGTGAAGGCAGATCTGACTGGGATTCTCACCCTATCGGACGCCTTCAATGGCCAGCGCTATGAGAGATTCGAGAGCACGCCGACATTCACGGGCGACTACGTGCGTGCCGTTCGCGGCCGTGTCGTATACGTCGGCCTGATCTATTCCTTTGGCTCTACCAGGAAAGACAAGCAGGCGAACTTCGAGTACGACCAGTCCAGCTGAGTCGTCATCGGAAGGTCACGGCGCGGCGCGCGCATTCCACGCCGTATCGACGTGAGCGCCTACGAACCGAAACGTGTAAATGTAGTCAGGGGATCTCCACTCGACACGTTCGCGACGAGACGGCGCGCCCGAAATTGAGCCTCCGCCATGCGTCGGGAATCGAGACGCTCGGAGGCCTCGCTGATCTCGGCAGATGCGAGTCTGGTCATCTCATCGGGGATACCGATCGCGACCGCCGCGGCCACCAACGCATATCCCCGGACGTCATCTCGCCTGACACCCATCGCTTCGATATACAGGAGGCCGAGATTCACCATGGCCGGCGTGTATCCCTGCACAGCGGACCGCAAATACAGGTCCTTGGCTCGTCCCAGGTTGCGCGTGACCGCGATTCCACTTTCATACATGGCGCCGAGTTTATTTTCCGCCTGTGCGTTCCCTCGGAGAACCCCGGACTTCAGCAGCCGTGCGGACTTGCTATAGCTCTGAGGCACACCCCGGCCGTAGAAGTACAACGTCGCCAGATTGCTTGCGGCGACAAGTGACCCATGGTCAGCCGCGCGGTGATACCACGCAGCCGCCGCCACATAGTCTTGAGGTACACCGCGCGCCTGCGCATACATGTCCCCGACGCGATTCATCGATTCCGCATGACCGTGTTCGGCGGCGAGCTTGTACCATCGGAAGGCTTCAGCCTGGTCCGATTGCTCGTCACACATGACACCGAGGGCGTACATTGCGGAGGGACTCTCGCCATTGTTCGCCGCCTGGTAAATTCTCTGCTGGGTGACATCAGCCTTATGCAGAGCTGCCGCGAAGTCCTCCGCATTCGCTGAATGGATTGCGAACGCCACCAGAAGCGGGCTGATACCCATCAAGCGTGCAATGCCCATGACAGCTCCTGCTGCGACCTCTTTCCCATGACACGCCTGGAGTATGTTGCTTGCACAGTTGCCGTCCATTTCAGGACGGGCGGCATTGCGTTACAGCCGTAACGCGTCACGGAAGTGCTGGCCGTGAGGTTTCATCTGCAACTCCATGCCGGCCAATTGACATTGCGGCGCATGACGAGCCCTGGACCATGTGAGGTGAACGGCAATTGTGCCGCGCTCAACATCAAGGAGACTCAATATGATTCGTTTTAGCCATACAAGTGCTTTGTGCAACCGATTGGCCGCCGCAGTCGCCCTCGGGGCGCTCGCCTTCATTAGCGCCGGGGCGCAGGCTGCCGCGCCCGACGAGATTACGATCTCCAAGCCGACTGTGAACACCGTCGGACGCGACGAGGCAACCCTGGCGCCCATTGAGGAGGTCTCGGAAAAAGCCAGCGTAAAATTCGATCCGGTGACGCTCACCACCAATTCCGGTGTGGCGCTTCTCAATGACAGCGTATTGGAGGCCGCGGCCAAGGTTTGCAACTCCGTCACATTCACCATGTCGGACGACGACACCGACGGATGTATCCGGAGGGCCGTCAAGTCCGCGCAGGCGCAGGTCGATCAGGCCGTCGCGCGTGCAAGGAGCACCGCGAATGGCTAACGGGATTCGAGTGATATAGTGTTTGTGTTGGCCTGCGGCGGTCCCGAGTACCGCCGCAGCTCAACGCGTGCAGGCCCTTGCTCGAAGATATGCGCGGCTACCTCACAGACTTGTTCGGGCGGGCTCGCGATGGCAATGGCACGCCGTTGACCGTTCGAAGCAACTGCTCTCTTGCGCGCGCAACCCGGCTCTTGATCGTGCCCTCCTTGCAAGAGCACAGCCGAGCCGTGTCCGCGTACGACAGCCCACGGAGCGCCACGTGAGTCAGTGCCTGTTGCTGCTTCTCAGGCAGCTCTTGGAAAGCGACGCTCACATCGTCCAGGTCCTCGTCTGCGTGATGCCCAGGATCGATGGCAAAGGTTTCGGAGAATCTTCCGTCCGGATCCTCGACTTCGCGCGTCCGGCGCCGCAGCTGTGAATAGCGGTAGTTGCGCATAATGACGAACAACCACGCCCTGACATTACTGTCCGGCCGCAAGTTGTGGCGCGCCTCCCACGCCTGCAGGCCCGTCTGTTGCACGAGGTCGTCGATCATACGTCGGTCCCGGCACAGCCAGAGTGCATATGAGCGCAGCGACCGGAGTGTGTCGGTCCAAACACGGGTGAATTCCCGATCGGTGATCACGTTGCGATATTCCCGCTCTGAAGCTTTGAGGGCGGAAGCTGGGAGTCTGCGATGTCATGCTTGCTGCTCCATGTCGCACCGGGACGCTCACCGTTTCAGTTGAAACAGGCGAACGTGATTGCTTCCATAAGCTCGAACTATGCGCAGCCCGCCCTGCCCTCGCGGAAATTGATCTGCATCATTGCAACGTGCGGTGCTGGGTGCAAAATATTCGCGGAATACAAATAACTACCGCGGAGTGCCACTCCGCATCGAGGGTGCCGATGACCATCCGCACGGTTGGCTTGCGAATCGCCTTGCTGTCAGCGCTTTGCTCGTGCACTGCTGTTACGTTTGCCGCGGGAACGGCTGCCTCGGACGGCACCCCCGACCCCAAGGCGTTCATCGAACTGGCAGCGCAGGACGGCATGACCGAAGTGCAGCTCGGCGAGCTCGCGTTGCGAAATTCGAAGAATCCGCACGTGCGCCAGTTTGCCCAGCAGATGATAGATGATCATGGCAAGGCGAATATCGAGCTGGTGGGCATCGCCCAGCAGAAGAATGTGATCGCCGCCAAGAAGCTCGACGCGAAGCACACCGCGATGGTGCATGACCTGAGCACGAAGTTCGGTATGGATTTCGACACCGCGTACGCCAAGACCATGGAGGATGCGCACGCGAATGCGATCGCTCTGTTCGAGCGCGAGTCAAAGGGGCGCGACCCGCAAGTATCGAGCTTCGCAAAGCAGATGCTGCCAGTGCTCATGGCGCACAAGCACATGGCGGATGAGCTGAACTCGGTCTTTCACTGAAAGTGAGCCCGTGGCAGCTCAGGTCCGCTTCAACATCTATCCAGCAGGTTGAAGCGATCACATCGCCGAAGCCGCCAGTGAAACGTCCGCCAGCTTCCACGCCTTCGCGAACCGCGCATCTATGGGCGCCGCTTCGCCCGGCTTGCCTGCGGCCCGCAGCGCCTGGGCAAGCCCAAACAGCGCCCACCCATTCTCAGGATTACGGCGCAGGTCTTCACGATACACAGCCTCAGCCTGCGCTCCGCGCCCGACCTTGAGCAGCTCAGCGCCCAGCAGGTGACGAACCGGGAAAAACCAGTCAGCAGGCTCGTCGTAATTCAGTTGGTCTTCCTGTGCAACAGCCTCAGTCAGTGTCTTGATGGCACCCTCACGATCGTTCTCGGCGACTTCAACACGTGATTGCGCAATTTTGAAAGCCAACGCGAGCACATCGTGCGCAGAATTCAATCCTGCGCCCGCATCGGGGGCGAGTGACGCTCGCAGCTTGTCGAGCTCATCGAGCGACTGACGAGCTTCAGCAACCCGATTGTTCGCCGCCAGCGCCGCCACCCGGGCAAACAGGTAACCTCCGGTGAGTGCTTGCAGAGCCCGATTCGGCCGCGACTCGGCGAGGATCTCATTCCACATCCCGAACCGCACCATGGCGAGCAAGGGCTCCGCCCCGTACCAGTCCAACCCCGGCATGGCAAGCATGGCTTCCTCCGGGAATACAGCACGCATCTGTTTCATGGCCTCCAGCGTCTCAGCCTTCCGTCCTTCCATGGCGGTGGAGTAGCCGAGGAACTGAAAGTTATGTGCAACATACATCGGATAGTAATCGAGCGGTTGGCTACGGCCGAGATAGACTTTGTCGGCCACTGAGGCCTTGCGGTTGGCCTCGGCTGCATCTTCATAACGGCCGACTCGCTGCAGGATATGCGCTGGCATGTGCACGAGATGCCCTGCGCCTGGCATGACTCCCCTCAAACGCCCCGCCGAAGGAAGAGCCTTCTCAGGGTGCGGTGAGGCTTCCACCGCATGGACGTAGTAGTGGTTTGCACCCGGATGTGACGGATCCCGGACGAGCACTGATTCGAGAGTAGCGACGATGGTCTGCGTGCCCGGAGCGGGTGTGCCATCACGTGACCAGAGTTTCCACGCGTTGACGTTCATCATCGACTCCGCATACATGGTCTGAATATCGGAGTCGTTTGGAAACCGCGCAGCCACGGCGCGCATTTCACCCGCATAAGCCTCGAGCACCGGATCCAGGTTGGAAGGATCCAGCGCCGTGGGTCGCGGATAACGGGCCTTCAGGGCCTTGATCAGCGCCTGCTCCGGCGGGCTTGCCTCGTCCAGCAGTCCCAACGCGCGCTGCAGACTTTCGAATGCAACCTTGGCGCGGGGCTCTGCCATCATTGGCATGTTGTAGTTGGGTCCGACTGTCAGCGCGACACCCCACAGACACATGGCACACCCGGGATCCAACTGGGCCGCCCTCGCGAATGAGCGGGAGGACTCGTCGTGGTTGAACGCCCACATCAGGCGCATACCCTGATCAAAGTACTGCTGTGCTTCCGCGGACGATGTGCTGATCTTTCGATGAAACGAGCCCAAGCCGTCGAACAACTGCGCTCCCCGCGCCCAATCGTCAAGGCTGGTGGGCACCTGCGGCATCGCGCCCATGGGAGGCGCGGAAGCGGCCGTTGCTGGCCGCGTGGCGGCAGCCGATGAGCTTGAAGGATTGGGGGTTGGCCCCTGCGGACCCGGTGCCCGTGAGCATGCAGCCATGGTCAGCACGATGAAGATCAGTTGTGGTGTTCGGGCCATATTCCCCTCATTGGCGACCGCCGCGTGGATACGCAGGATCCCGGTCACTGTGGTTTTTGAGAGTGTCGCTCTCCAAAAGATTAAATGTGTGCAACGGTTCAGCTTCTGCTTCCACGTTGTATGATTACAATCAGACAGGATTTCGAAAGCTTTCTTAAAGAAACATTCGATGAATTGTAATTGGCTCCAGGGTGGAAGCCACCTGAGGGACGCAAGGATGCCTATAGCCTTGCCTCACCGCACTCTTGTATTGCCGTCCATTGGGCCCTCCATCGGGCCATCCAGGCGCACTTGATGCGACACAGGGGGGCCGACGAGTCCACCCGCTGGTGGGTGGCGTTCACGTTCGCGATTCCCGTTATCTACGGAGTCATTCTGACGCTGTTCGCACACCGCGTCGGAACCGCCGACTACGATCAATTCCTCGTCTTTCACGAATTGCAGTATTGGAACGCCACTCTCTTCGGGCTTGCCAAGCAGTGGGCGCCCGTCATGTGCGCCGGAATGTCATTGGCCGGCGAGCCGCAAGTGCCTTTCGCGTCGTTGACCATGTTGTTGAGCTACATGCTGGGTCCACTGACCGGTATTGTCGCAGGAACCCTCTTGTACCTGGTGATCGGCTGGCTTGGGGCTTATCTGTATGCGGGCCTCTGGTTGCCAGCGCAGCGGCCACGGCTGCTGGCAGCCTCGCTGTTCATCGGAAACGGCTTCTTCATTTGCCGGATTGCCCACGGCCACCTGGACTTCATACCCTTTCTTGCCTTGCCGCTGGCGCTTTGGGTCATTCACAAGGTTTCCGACCGGACGGATACGGCGCTCACGGTTCCCAACCGCATGCTCGCCGTCCTGCTGCTGGGTTGTCTGTTTGCTGCAGCAATCGATGGCTCGCCGGTAGCGATCGTGCACTGGGCGTTTTGGATCGGCGTTTACTCCGCGTCCCTCGCCTGGGTGCGCCGATCTGCCCTGCCGTTGCTCACATTCGCGAGCGCCTGCGTGCCGGCCAGTGTCCTCGATGCCGGATACCTGTGGCCCATGTTGAGCGCCCAAGCCGATTTTCCACGGCGGACTGCCGATAGCTTCACGGGACCTTGGTCGCTACCGTGGTTCATGCTGATTCCCATGCGCGGCAAACTGTTGCCAGCCAACGGCACAGGCATCGAGCTCAGCGTCTTCATCGGGCCGTTTCTCGCGTTTCTGATCTGGCGTTACCGACACACACTGCGCGAACGGCTGCCGCGCGAAATGGCAGTACCGCTGCTGGTGGTCAGTGTGATTTCGATATGGCTCGGTATGGGCAGCCTGCGGGCAGCTCATTTTCCAGTCTGGCTCAGCCCATTCGACTGGCTGCGGCCGTTACCCGGCTTCCGCTCCATGGGCGTCACCGGCCGATTCTGGGGTTTTCTAGCGTTGCCGCTGAGCCTGCTCGCCGCTGCAGCACTTTGGCGCTACCTGCACGCTGAGCCGCGCTCACGAAACAGGACACTGCTGTTAGGTGGTGCGCTACTGACACAACTCGTATTCCAGGGTGAGTCCTTGGTATCGGCGTGGTGGCCGTCCCGGGCACATGAGCAAGTGCCACTGGAAGGGCTCTATAGTGGGAAGCTGCAGCCGGTTGAAATGGTGATGATCCCAACCACACTCTCCAATCCGCATCTGCAGGGAGAGTTCGTCACACCAGTCCGGGGTGTCGTCAACTGCTACGACATGGACGACTTTACGCGCGCGCCAGTGCACCCCGGCACAACTCTGATCAGGAACATTGAAGTTGCAGGAAGCCAGGCGCTGCGTCCCCCTGCGCTCCAGGCCGGGTTTGTCACATGGAACCGGATACGCATCGAAGCCCCGGCGCTGGCTGCTGCAGCTTCCGGCAACGCCGCCGACCCCTTGTTCCATATAACGCTGAATCAGGCATATCACACGGGATGGAGCTCGCCGGCCTGCGAGCTTACGCGCGGCGAACAGGGGAATCTCGTTGCCAACTGCCCCAAGCACACCCTGCAGGCAGCACCCGTCGATTTAGTGTTTTTCGACGCGGTCAGCGACCTGGGCATGCGCGTGTCGCTGCGCGCCGTTCCCGTAATTGCCGGTGCGATGCTGGCGCTCGGCCTGATGGGCGTGATTCCGAGGCGGCGCGCTGTCGCGAGCCCCGCTGCGTAAGTAACGCGAGCGGGTCGGGCTTGGCGCTCCAGCCGCCAGCCCGGCCCGCCCCGTGCTATCAGAACTTGTAATTCAGGCCCGTTGAGAATCCCTGGATGCGGCAGCCGCCCCATGTCGTGGGACCCGCGCCACTGTAGTCAACGAATACAGTGTTAGTCCCGTCGTGGCAGTCCGTCGTAAGCCCTCTGCCGCCGGCGCCCAGATCGTAGTGCGCATTGCCGTGATTGATGGTCAGGGCCGTGTCGAAATACCAGGTCAGCTGCTTGTCGAACTTGTGCCGCCACGCAATCGTGTACATATCGGCCGTATTGCGCGGAGCCAGCGGATTGAAGTTATGCTCTCCGCCCGGGTCCCCAGGCGTAGCGCCCGCGTGTCCGTACCCGATGCTGATATTGTCCCGGGAACCGAACAGGTCCTGCGAAGCCGCGAACCACCAGCCGGTGCGCTGCCGCTCGTTCTGGAATTGAAGTGCCGCAGGTAAGTTGCGTCGCAGCGATTCCCAGATGGCGCTGACTGACAATCCGATGGGCAGCGTATATTTGGCTCCGATCTTGTACGCCGTCTCGTCGCCGATATCTGTGAGGTACCCGGGCGTGGCGGCCGCGAGGTAACCCGGGAATTCCGCCCCGTACGCGTTGTAAGTGTTGAAATCCAGCAGCGAGCTGTTGGTCGAAAGCAGGTAGCCGTAGATGGGATGGTTCGATCCAATGCCATCGCTGTTGCGATTCACCGCCCGGTGCTCCTCCCACGCCGCTGTCGCGTACAAGCCCCCGACCTCCATCTTGAAGTCGACACTGTAGGCATCGCTGAACCCGCCATCGTCGCAGTTGAGCGGAAGGTTGCCACTGCCCGGCTGATTGCCGCCGCTACAATCCGGCGAGCCTGCCGACTGGATGACATTGTCGTGGGTGCGATTCTGGCCCGGTGACCACAGAACATCGAAGCTGAAGATGTTGTTGAACAACTTCGGTGATTCGTACCAGATCGAGTGATCCAGGCGGGTCATGAACTCGACCCGGTTGTCGCCGCCCGAGTTGCCCATGATGACGGCGTAGTCGCCGAGCATGCCGGAGAACGGATTCAGCGCGTCAGTAGATTTCTTATATGGAGTGTACGTGGTGCCGATTTTCAACTTGCCCCAGCTGTTGCCCTGCAGGCCGACGAACGTATCGCCCAGGCCGATTGCGCCGGTGACGACATTGGACTGTTGCACGTAAGAGGTCCGCAGGCCGGGCGATGATGTCAGCGCCAGGGAAGTTTCGATCTGAACGATGAAATCGGTCTGGCTGTTGCCGATCTGGTGTGTATTTCGGTAGCCGATCTGTGATTTGTTCGTGGAGAACGCCGGCATGTACCCCACGCGTCCGACGGGCCCACTCTTGGCCGGTCCCTGCACGTACCCCGAATTGGGGTTGGCGGGGTCTGCCAAACTGTATTCGTACGCCGGCAGGCCCTTGATGCCCTTGGTCGTATCATCGAACGAGACGTCCAGCGTTCCATAGAAGCCCTTGAGGAACTTCTCGAACAGGGGCTCTTTGGAGGTCTCTTTCGCAGTCTTTGGAGTCGGGGTCGGCATTCCATCCTTGGTGGCTGGCGCGGTAGCGACCGACGGTGCAGTCGTCACGGGCGGTTTCGCGGGCGCGCTGGACTCCGGTGCGGCCTGTTGCTCGTGCCGCAGCGCCTGCACTTCCTTCTTGAGATCTTCCATCTGCTGCTGCATGAGACGCATCTGTTCCTTCAGAGCTTTCTCCGACTCTTCGCTCGCCATGCCGCGACCCGGAAAGGCTGCAAGCACCAGCGCGCAGGCAAAAATTGCGGGCACGAGCCCATACGCTCTTCCACTAGTCATGTTGTTCCCCTGGGTTGCTATTGAGTGGCGATGCCGGACAGCCATGCCGCAATCCCGGTCACGGGACCGGCTGCCGCGTTTCACTGCAGAGTTCTCTTGTTTGCGGAAGCTGACAGGCGCGGCAAGGCGGGCAACGCGCCGTGATCTGCCGTATGGATTCGCACCGCAGCCGCGAATATCGGGCTGGGCTTTGCGAGATAGAGTCTTCTTGACCGGCAAGCAGCGCCGCCATGGCACATCGGACCCCCTCCGATTACACGCCAAAAACCGCTCAACTAATGCTCACGTGCTCCGTGGTATATCATATATGCCCAATCCATCGGCGCGTCAACTTAAGATGATGCTTTACTTCGTAGAGCAAACTTGAGGGAACGGCGGTCCAGGGCGAGCGGCAAGGCTGCCGGTGGCGCTGCCAACATATTGATTGCCCGTGATATGCAACTTCCCGTCGCAGGAAGGCTCAGGGTGGTCGAGAGCCGTCCCGAAGTCCGAATCGGTGTCCTGGCCGGAAAGCTTGCGCGAACCTTTCAGGTTTGAGAGGCTGAAATGTTATATATGTTCTCGGTGGACCGGCTCTTCCAGGCGGGCCACAACAAACGCTGCCGGGACCAAGGTTGGGGAGCGGCGACACTGCCGCAAGCCACGCTACCGGCCGGAGTAGCGCCCATCGCTGCAGCCTATCTCCCCATCCTCCGTGAGTTTGTCCAGATGCGCGCGCAGCGACAGTGCCGCCATCTCGTGAAGTACTTTCGGTACGTCGTCGTATGCGCGCGGCAGCAGCATCTCGATCGTCGCGGGTTCGCCCGCTCGTAGCACAGCCTGCCGCACCTTGTCTTCCCGCCGCAGGCGGTGTTGGATGAGACGCTCCACCTCGGTATGCGGGCTCTCTATCAAGTACCCATGCCCCGGCGCCAACACCCGGATATCCAGTGCGAGCAGGCGGCGGAGCGAGTCCAGATACGCCCGCATGTTGCCGTCCGGCGGCCAGATGACCACCGTGGATCCCTGCATGATGTGATCTCCGGTGAACAGCATTCGGTTGCTACTCAACAGGAAACATACGTGGTTCGACGCGTGGCCCGGTGTATGTACCGCGCGAAGAGACATTCCGTCGCACTGGATCAGGTCATCAGGCGCGAGACTTCTATCCGGGTCCAACCTGCAGTCATGGTCCGTCAGGGGCGCACTCATGACTGCAATCTTCGCGCCGGTCAGGGCCTTGAGCCTGGCGGCGGCGGGTGCGTGATCAAAATGGGTGTGGGTGCATAGAATCCAGGTGATCCTGCCTGCGCCGGCGTTTGAAATCGCCTGGACGTGGGATTCATCGTCCGGACCGGGGTCGACAACGATCACCTCCCGGGTTCCAACCAGGTAGGTATTGGTTCCGGCGCCGGTCATCATGCCGGCGTTGGGTGCAACGATACGGGTTACCTCGCTATCGAGGCGTTGCGGGATGCCGGGCTGCAGATCGGGGGGAGCCGTCACAATAGGAGATTTTCACGAACTGGGGGCTGCGCGCCACCATTATCATCGGCTCGGCAGGCGATTGAGATGCGCCTCGACGGCCGCGGTCGTGCGCTCCTCGTCCCCCGTCGCGAGAAGATCGAGCAAAGCGCCGCGCAGAACGGCCAAAGCGAGCGCCCGCTCGGTAGCACCTGCCCGTGAACGGCGCAGCGAGGCCGGTTGCCGGGCGGCCAGCAGCTCCAGCCAATCATCTACCGTCTTGCGCGCGAAATCAGCGCAGGGGCCGCTCGGCTCCACGAGCGATTGCGCGTAAGTCTCGAGCCACAGTGCCAACATCCGGCGGTGTTGCTTGTCAACCAGCCACTGCCAGACGCCTCTGACCACGCTGGCGAAATCCTCCACGGATCCGCTCGGCGGTGTCTGGTTCAGGAATTCCAGCTCCGCGGTACGGGCACGGGCCAGCAGCGCCTGGACGAGACCCTCCTTCGAGCCAAACAGGAACAACAACACCCTCGGGCTCGATCCAATCGCCTGCGCCAGCGGGCGCAGCGACAGGCTCGTCAGCCCGTGCTGCAGAACGTAGGCATAGGCGCGTTCGAGCAACTCGACTTGCCGCCCCGAGGCGGCTCGACTTTGAGTCTGCATTGCACTACATTGACTGAAACGATCGTTTCAGTCAAAGAGAGATGTAATGGGTGCTCCGCAAGTCCGGATCCGCGCGCTCGGTACCGCTGGCGACCTGGGATGGGTCGTCATGGCACACGGCGAGATATATGCAACGGAGTTCGGATGGGATACGAGTTTTGAGGCGCTCGTCGCACGGATTGTGGCGGACTACGCGGCCCAGCACGACCCTGCTCGCGAAGCCGCATGGATCGCAGAGCTCGATGGCCGCCGGGTGGGCTGTGTGTTCTGCGTGGCCGCCGATGCAACCACCGCGCAATTGCGAATCCTGCTGGTAGATCCGTCCGCGCGCGGTCACCATGTGGGCGGCCGGCTGGTGGACGAGTGTATTGTCTTCGCGCGCAACGCGGGTTATGAAAGAATGAGGCTGTGGACGAATCATCCGCTCACCGCAGCCCGCAAGGTCTATCTTGCGCGGGGATTCACGCTCATCTGCGAAGAAGCTCATCAAAGTTTTGGTGTCGGGTTGATTGGCCAGGTCTACGAGCTCGACCTTCGACCGCCGCAGTCCTAGTGCAGTTGGAGAGCAAGCCATGTCGGTGATCATTCTCTCTTTGCTGATAGGCATCGTCGCAGGCCTGCGCACAATGACCGCTCCAGCTGCGGTCGCGCTCGGCGCGCGTTACGGATCGATCGCCGTTGCTGGCACACCGCTCGAATTCATGGGCTACATCTGGACGCCCTGGATCTTATGCGTCCTGGCTGTTGGTGAGCTGATCACAGATCAACTGCCGACGACCCCAAGCCGCAAGGTGCCCGTGCAATTCGCCGCGCGGATCCTGTCAGGAGCGCTGGCTGGTGCCACATTGGCGGCGCCGCAGGGCTCGCTCGTTGCAGGCCTGATAGCCGGCATCATCGGCGCGGTAATCGGTACGCTCGGAGGGGCGGCATTTCGCGCGCGGCTGGCGGCGGCTTTCGGCAAGGACCGACCCGCGGCGTTGATCGAAGACGTAGTCGCGATCGGCGCCGCAGCCCTCATAGTCCTCGCAGGGCACGCATGAGTGGGCGCCCTCATAGTCGCGCGGCCGTCATAACGTCGAAGTTGTCACCGATGATTCCTGCCGCCGCCTCGCGGCGGCAGCAGGGATAGTCCCCCCTCAATTCTTGAACTTGAAGCCCACGAAGAATCGCCGCCCCCACTGATCGTAGGTAAAAGGCTGATTCGGCCACTGCAGGTAGGTGTGTTGGGCCGCGTTGGTCAGGTTTGTCGCGGAGGCGAGCACACCGAAGTGAGTGTCGAAGTCATAGCCGATCTGTGCATCCAGCTGTCCATACGGTGCTGCGAAGATCTGGTAGACCTTGCTCACGTTGTTCTGGTCCGGGAAGGAGAACGTCGAGCCGTACACACTGTCGGACACCGCCTTGCCCTGCCATGAGTAGGAAGCACGGGCGGAGAAGCCGAAGCGCTCGTAGTACACAGTGCCCGTCACCGAGTCCTTCGACACGCCCGGTATGGGCGCGCGCGTCGAGAAACTCGTCACCTGATCGGACTGGGACATTGAGCGGGTGTAATTAGCGGCAACACCTGCGCCGTTCAGCCAGGGAAGAAAATCGCTGCCAAAGGCGTACTGGCCGCCGACCTCGAAGCCGTAGATGCGCCCCTTGCCCGCGTTGACCGGCTGCTTGACCGTGCGCGTGGTGCCGCCGAAATCATCCTGCACCGTGGTCGGTACGTTCGAAATGATGATGAAGTTATCCACCTGCTTGTAGAAGCCGGCGACACTGACCAGTCCATTCTGCGCAAAGTAGTTCTCGTAGGACAGGTTGAACTGGGACGCCCGGTACGGATCGAGCTGCGCGTTGCCGGAGCTGCCGCCATCGAAGGCAAACCCATCCGCCTTGCCGGTGCGGATGTTGGTTCTATTATTGGTCTCGCGGGTGAAGTTGTACGAGTTTCCAAGCCCCAGCAGGAACAGGTCCTGGGGCGCCACCACCCGTGCGGCACCGAAGCGCACCTTCTGTGACTCCGTGACGTCCAGCACGAAGTTGAAGGACGGCAGAACATCGGTGTAGTTGCGCTTCAGCTGATTCGGGATGACGTTCGAGTCCACGCCGTTCCAGGAAGCCGTGCCGTAGAACGTGGGCACCTGCGCCGACTGGCCATTGTCTATCGTGAGATTGGTATCAACGACGCGCACGCCGAAATTCATGTGGAAATTGTTCTCAGCACCACCGATATCCCCCATCAGGTAGACGGCGGTAGTGCGCTCACGAACGCTGAAGGAGCTCAAGCCATCGACGAAGAACCGCTCCGTCATGTTGGGGACACCGGCGCCCGCCCACACGGTTTGCAAATAGCTGCCGGGATGGCTCATGCCACCGGTGATCGGATCTTTCACCAGGATGTTACCCACGGCAAAGTTGCTCACCAGCTTCGCCAGCGCCGGATTGGAGACCGCCGTGGAATAGGGAATATTCGGAGTGCCATAGCCCGGGTCCTGGTAGTACGTGTACGGACCGCCGTTCGGGTCATTCACGTTGCCCGCAACTGTGCCATCGGCCAGCGTGCCGTTGATCAGGTAACGCCCGAACGTCTGATCGATATCCCGGCCGGCATAGCGAACACCGGCGGAGAGGGTTGAGGGAACATCCTTGATGAAGGCAGGATCGAACTGGATGTTCGCTTTGACAGCGAACTGCTTCTGCTCCGTCAGGTTCGCCCAGGCCCAGTTGGATTTGAAGGTCGTGTAGCCCGGATTGGACAGAACGTCCGCGTAAGGAGCGAGATAACTGACCGAGGGCAGGCCGCTGGCGCCGCCATTGGCATACGTGAACTCATAGCCGTGGTTGCCCGCACCCGCGCAGGTGGACGCACCGTTGTTACACCCCGGCGCTGCAGGCGAGGTCGCAACTTTTGCGCTCGTGAGATACAGCCCGTGCTCCACGTCCGCCTGGGAAGCCTGCAGGTCCGAATTCGCCTTTGCGTAGGACAGGCCCAGATCGCCTCGCAACGGTCCGCCGTCGTCGAAGCTCGTGACGAACTGGTAGTTGTTGGCCCGGGCAACGTTCTGCTGGTAGAGAGTTGAAGTCTCGGCCCCGTTCGCATTGAACGTGGCGTTCTGCACGACACCGTTGGTGTCAATGGAGTACGGCAAGGTCGGATCGATGCCCGGAATCAATGTCTGCGGTTTTGGTGGGGTGGCGGGTGTCGCGCCCGCGCCGTTGAACCACGCTTTGTCGGAATAGGTCAGGGTCGTATCCTGCTCGCGCGAATGGAACCAGCGCACACTGCTCCTGATGGCATCGGTGATCTGCGCGGTGACTCCAAAGGTGGCGCCGAGAACCTTGCGCCGGTCATCGATGTCGCTGAAGTAGGCGAGCTGCGGCTCGGTGTACAACTGGCCGCCCGGCAGTGTCGTCAATCCGGCCTGCGTCAGCGGCCCAACGTAAGGCGGCGTTGCGGAGCTCGAGATCAACCACTGGCTGCGGTTCGCAGCTTCGAATTCCTTGGTGTGGGTTTTCTCATCGTCATACGACACGCTGCCCTGGAAGGCCAGCCGGTCGTTCAACTTGAAAGATCCGACGAGCGCGCCCACCGGAGTCCACTGGCCGGATCCCTGTCCGTAGCTCTCGCGGAAATTGCCACCGATCGTGAGCCCCTGCGGTTGCGCCAACGGGTCGCGGGTCTTCAGGTTGATCGTGCCACCCAGGCCGCCCTCGGTGATGGCAGCGCTCGGGTTCTTGATGACATCGATTCCCCCGATCTCCTCACTCGGGATGCCTTCGAGAGATGAATATTGGGCGTTGCCACCGGCGCCGCCACCGGAACCCTCGCCCGACACGTAGAACTCTTTGCCGGTCAGGAAAATATCGCCATTCAAGGTCGTCAGGTTCTGGCGCAGGCCATCGATGAGGACGGCCGTTCCCTTGCCCTGGGCGCGGTCGATCTGCACCCCGGGCAGACGCTGCAGGGACTCGGCGACGTTCTGATCTGGCATTTTGCCCAGGTCCTCGGCCACCACCGATTCGATGGGCAGCTCGGACTTGCGCTTGGAATCCAGCGCCGATTGCAGCGAGGCGCGATACCCGGTGACGACCACCTCCTGCAGCGAGTCCTTGGATGCCTCGCCGGTGGCGGAAGATGACTGTGTGGCTGTCTGCTGTGCCTTCAGCGCGGGCGCCAGGATCAGGGCCCCGCTCGAAAAAACAGTTGTGAGTGCCAGGCGCGCGGTTTGACGGGCGCGCTTCTCCCTACGATGTGACATTTGGTTCCCCCTCAGAAAACAGAACCACGTTACTGCCAAAATGACAGCGCAGTCAATTGGAATTTGCAAAACTAGGGCGGTGTTGTGCAGCAACCACAGCCGGCATCCCGGGTCGGTTGTAAGGACGCAATAATATTATGAGTTTCAATAAGTTAGATGAGACTTGACGCCGCCCGTGGCCCCCGTGGCACTCAGCTCTCAGCTTCCGCTCGCCCGCCAAGTGTGATTTAGTAGTGATGTCAGCGCTAACATATTGGGGGCTCTAGTGAACTGGCGTGCTTACGGCCTACTCGCGTCGCTATCGATGTTCCCCGGTTCGCCGCAGCCGGCACAGG
Organism: Gammaproteobacteria bacterium; assembly: GCA_028293745.1. Classification (GTDB taxonomy): domain Bacteria; phylum Pseudomonadota; class Gammaproteobacteria; order Steroidobacterales; family Steroidobacteraceae; genus 13-2-20CM-66-19. The sequence continues at coordinate 36,483 of JAQGOF010000059.1, forward strand.
CGCAGGCGCCGGCCCGCGTAACCGGTGATGTGCACCCGATGGATTGGTCCGCCGTGCCGCGCACGGTTCCCCTACAACCGGATCTCGAGAAGTTTGTTCAGCAGCTGTTGGACGCGATGACGCTCGAAGAGAAGGTCGGGCAACTCATCCAGGCCGACATCGATTCGATCGAGCCAGCGGACCTCTCGCAGTACCCTCTAGGTTCCATCCTGGCCGGTGGAGGCTCGGCCCCCGGGGAGGATGTACACGCAACGGGCGCCCAGTGGCTCGACCTCACCGACGCGTTTTTTCGTGCCTCGACGCACAACACTTCATCCGCCCACCCGCCGATCCCGATCCTGTTCGGAATCGACGCAGTGCATGGACACGCAAAAGTCCGCGGCGCCACGATCTTTCCGCACAATGTTGGACTGGGCGCCGCTCATGACCCCGCCCTCATCGAAAAGATCGGGCGTGCGACCGCGGAGGAAGTGGCAGCGACGGGCATAGATTGGACGTTTGCGCCAACAGTAGCTGTCGTACGCGACGTACGCTGGGGCCGCTCATACGAAAGTTATTCCGAAGATCCGGCCCTCGTTGCTGACTACGCCCGGGCCATGGTGACCGGAGTCCAGGGCAGGCTCGGCACCCCGGACTTCCTGACACCGGGTCATACACTGGTTTCGGCGAAGCATTTCCTCGGTGACGGTGGCACCGTCGGGGGGCGCGATCAATTCAACAATCCTGCCGACGAGCGCACTCTGCGGGAAGTGCATGGCGCCGGCTATCCCGCCGCAATATCAGCCGGCGATTTGATCGTGATGGGATCCTACAATGGCTGGCACGGGATCAAGATGCATGGCAATCAGCTGCTATTGACTGACGTGTTGAAAGGCCGATGGAAGTTTCCGGGCTTCGTAGTCGGCGACTGGAACGCGCACGAGGAGATTCCCGGTTGCACGAAGTTCTCCTGTCCCGAGTCCCTGAACGCGGGTCTCGACATGTACATGGCGCCTGACAGTTGGAAACAACTCTACACCCACGTTCTCGAGCAGGTCCGCTCTGGCCGGATTGCGCAGTCGCGCGTGGACGATGCGGCGCGGCGAATCCTGCGGGTGAAGGCTCTGGCCGGCCTGTTCAAGAAGCCCGCGCCCAAAGATCGATTCGCTGCGGGACACCTTGCCACCGTTGGTTCTGCGGCCCACCGCGGGATTGCCCGGCAGGCCGTGCGCGAATCGCTGGTGCTGCTCGAGAACAACCGTCACACCCTGCCCCTCGATCCCCACTCCCGCATTCTCGTGACCGGCGCGGGCGCGGATGACATCGGCATGCAGAGCGGCGGCTGGACAGTTGACTGGCAAGGCAATCACAACACCAATGCCGACTTTCCGGGAGCCACTTCGATTCTGGCCGGCATCCAGGCTGCGGTGGGCGCAGCAGGCGGTGAAGTGACCACCCGGATGGATGACATCAACACCCGCAAGCCGGCCGCGGCCATTGTCGTGTACGGAGAGACTCCGTATGCGGAGTTCCAGGGGGATCGCGAGACGCTCGAATTCTCTGCGCAGGATGCGGCGCATCTTGAAACACTGCGCCAGCTGCGTGCGGCAAACATCCCTGCGATCAGCCTGTTCATCTCCGGCAGACCCCTTTGGGTCAACCGGGAGCTCAACCTCTCGGATGCGTTCGTTGCTGTGTGGCTGCCGGGCAGCGAGGGCAACGGCATCGCGGACCTGCTCTTCGAGCCACTGCCCGGACACGCTGCTCACGACTTCACCGGACGCTTGAGCTTTTCGTGGCCGGCAACGGCGATGCCGGTGACCTTCGGTTCGGACAGTGCCGTGCACGGCGCGCTGTTTCCGCGCGGATTCGGACTCTCACTGGCGAAGTCACAGGATCTCGCGCCGGTTTCCGAGGACCCGGCGATCCCGGTCGTCTACCGCGACAAGGACACGCTGTTTCACGCCGGGCATGTCACGGCACCGTGGTCGATCTATGTTTCAGATCCGGGCGCTGAAGTCCGACTCACGATGCAGTCACAGACCACGCCCAGCAGCGCGGTGACCGCCCAATTGACTTCACAGGGCGACGTTCAAGCCCTATGGTCGGGGCAAGGCACAGGCGAATTTCGAATCGGCGGACGTGCTGTCAGTTTGCAGACGCCGTCTGCCAGCGGCCCAGCCCTCCGCCTGCACTACCGGGTGGACGAAGCACCGCAGCGACCAGTCGTTCTGAGCATGCGTTGCGAGGCACCGGCAGGGGCGTCGATCCCTGCGTCCGGCAGCACGGCCGCGAGCATGAAACGCTGTGGCATGGCAGAGGGTGAAGGCGTCGACCTCTCACAATCCTTCCGCTCGGCGCACGCTGGCTCCTGGGAGACGTTGACGATACCTCTCACTTGCTTCCACGGCACAGGCGGGACCCTGGAACGGGTCAGTGCGCCCTTTGCACTCGAGAGCTCTGGCCGGCTTGGCGTAAGCTTCGACGATATCCGATTCGTTCGCGAGACGACTGCGGCCTGTCCACCACAGACACACTGAGCGGCGGTGCTGCATAAATCGCCGCTCCTTGCTGTACTCTAGGCTGGATGGCGAAGCCTTCTCAACCCGCAACGCTCGAAGATGTCGCTGCGCTCGCGGAAGTATCCGCAAAGACCGTTTCGCGCGTCGTCAATGCCGAACCGACGGTCAGTGTGAAAACGCGCGAGCGAGTGCTCCGTGCCATAGAGCTGCTCGACTACAAACCCAACTTGAACGCCCGCATGTTGGCAGGTGAGCGCTCCTACCTCATCGGGCTGTTTTACGACAAGCCAGGTGACTACCTCACGAATTTCCACGCGGGTGCGGCGGACCGTTGCCGCGAGTCGGGATACCACCTGATGCTGGAATCCTGGGATCGGGACAGCCCGCAATTCACGCGCCAGGTCTCGACGCTGCTGCGGCAAATGCGGCTGGATGGTGTCATTCTGCTGCCGCCCCTGAGCGATGACGTTCTGATTGGCAACATATTGCGGGACGCTTCGGTGCCGACCGTACGCATCGCACCCCGCGACCACATTGAAGACTCGCCTTCGATCGTCATTGATGACTACCTGGCAGCCCGGCAACTCACGGCCCATCTGCTCAGCCTCGGACATCGACGTATCGGCTTCATATTGGGAAAGCCTGGACACGGAGCCACCGAAGAGCGCTATCGCGGCTTCGCCGACGAAATGCGGGCGCAAAACACGCCCATCGAGGCCTCACTGGTGGAGACTGGAAATTTCGTGTTCACGGACGGCGTCGCGTGCGCGCAGCGCCTGCTGAGCGTGCAGAGCCCACCCACCGCGATCTTCGCCAGCAATGATGACATGGCCGCCGCTGTGATCTCGGTGGCGCACAAGCGGGGTCTCGAGCTGCCAACCCAACTGTCGGTGGTTGGTTTCGACGACGCGCCGGTTGCAACGATGATCTGGCCCCTGCTGACGACGGTGCGCCAGCCAGTGACCACCATGGCCCGCCTGGCGGCAGAGCTGATCATCGAGAACTCCCCGCGCCGCCTGGGCTGGCCGAGCCCCCTGCCTCATCGCACCCTGGACTTCGAGCTCCTCGTACGGGATTCCACCGCCGCTCCCACTTAGGATGCACAGGCACGGGCGCGCGCAACTTGTAGAATCCCGAAGTTTGTAGTCGAGGGGGTCACCCGGATGAAACGCTTGTTGCTTGGCTTCGCTGTGTTGTGTGCGGCTGCATTGGTCTACGGCACCGATGTGCCCGCGCCTGCCGGCGGACACGAGGGGCAGCTCTCGCCTGATGGACCGGGCTACACCCAGTGGCTGGAGGAGCGCTCCATGCTGCACCAAGCGCAAGCACTGGCGCAGCGCTACTCGGGCAATTCAGCTCAATGGCAGCGGCCCTACGGAGTCCCTCAGCCCCGAGCGGCCTCGGCGCGCGCGTCGGTCTGGTTTACTGCCTATCCCGCTTCGATCATTGCGGCAGCGCCGGGCGCATCGGTCCTGTCAACTTTGGCAGACGAGCGGCTGTGGAGCGCGTTCCAGGCGATCGGGATCCAGGGCGTCCACACCGGTCCCATGAAGCGATCCGGCGGGATCGACGGCCTCGCGTATACACCGTCGGTCGACGGCAATTTCGACCGCATCAGCTTCGATATCGATCCCGCTTTCGGCACCGAGGAGCAGTACAAGAGTCTCGTGCAGACTGCGCGAACACATGGAGCCATTGTCATCGGCGATGTGATTCCGGGACACACCGGCAAGGGGGCGGACTTCCGCCTCGCCGAACGTGCATATCGCGACTATCCCGGCATTTACCACATGGTGCACATCGAGCCCGCCGACTGGGGACTGTTGCCGCCCGTTCCTGCAGGACACGACTCCGTCAATCTGAGTCCGGCGATTGTCGATGCGCTTCAAGCCAAGGGGTACATCGTCGGCATGCTCTCCTCGAAGATCTTTTACCAGCCCGGCGTGAAGGATTCTGATTGGAGCGCTACGGACATCGTCCGCGGCGTAGATGGCGTGAGCCGCCGTTGGGTGTATCTGCACTACTTCAAGCAAGGCCAGCCCACGCTGAACTGGCTCGACCCCAGCTTCGCGGCTCAACGGCTCGTGATCGGTGACGCCATCCACGAGCTCAGTGTGCTCGGGGATGGAATGGTGCGCCTCGATGCAAACGGCCTGTTGGGAATCGAGCGCGATCCGCGTACCGGGCACGTCTGGTCGGAAGGCCATCCGCTGTCCAACACCTCGAATCAGCTCATTGGCGACATGGTGCGCAAGCTCGGAGGATTCACGTTCCAGGAGCTCGCCCTCGCTTTCGACAACGTGCACGAGGCAAAGAACGGGGGCGCGGACCTGTCCTATGACTTCGTTACCCGCCCGGGGTACGAGCACGCACTCCTGACAGGCGATGCGCAATTCCTGCGCCTGATATTCCAGCTCATGCGCCAGTACGACATCGATCCGGCGGGGCTCATCCACGCGCTGCAGAATCACGATGAGCTGACGATGGGATTGGGCCACTTCGTCGCTCATGGCAGCGAAGTGTTTCCGTTGCACGGCGGCCAGATGACAGGCAAACAGTTGCGCGACACCGTACAGTCGGAAATGTACACCCGTCTCCTGGAGCCCAACGCGCCGTACAACCTCAAGTTCGGCGATGGTGTCGCAAGCACCACGGCCACGATCATAACCGCCACCCTGGGCATCAAAGACATCACGAAGCTGACGCCGGCCGACGTCGGGAAGATCAAGCGCTTGCACCTGCTGCTCGCCTTCTACAACGCTTTCCAGCCCGGCGTGTTTGCCCTTTCCGGCTGGGACCTGGTCGGTGCCCTGACCCTGCCCGCCGCGGTGGTGAAGGACCGGCTCGCCGATGGCGACACCCGTTGGATCAACCGGGGTGCGTACGATCTGATCGGCTCAAATCCGAAGGCGACGCGCTCGGCTGCAGGCCTGCCAGTGGCCGTTGCGCTGTATGGCCCGCTCCCGAAGCAGCTCAAGAGACAAGACTCGTTCGCGTCGCAGTTGGCACGCATGCTGAAGGTGCGCGCGGATCTGCACCTGTACGCGGCTCAACTGACCGAGGTACCCGCCGTTCAGGCAAAGGGGCTGTTAGTGCTGGTCCACGCGCTGCCCGATAGCCCCGACCTGGAGGTCACGGCGATCAACTTCGCGCCTGCGCCCGTGGACGAGACCGTGGCTATTACCGGCGCCCCGCAAAACTCCAACGCGGCCGACGTATTGGATCCGAAGGCACCGCCCTTGGCCATCAACGCGGGTGGAAACCTGCGGTTGAGCCTCAAAGGGTTCGAGGGAAGGGCACTGCGGATCAAGAGACCCGCTACGCACGAATCACAGTGAGGCCGGCACGCTCATAGGGGACCAAAGCTTCCGCAGATATTCCGGGTTCGACGATGATTCCGGCCACATCTGCAGTTGTCCCGATCACGTAGGGCGAAGCGGCGTTCAGCTTTTCGGCTGAGACCAACACGTAGGTCTCAGCGGCGCTGCCCATGAACGCGCGCTTGACGTGCGATTCTTCGAGATCGCCTGTGCTCAGGCCCGCACTCGGGTGAATACCCGTCACACCCATGAAAAAGAGGTCGGCGCGAATGCGCGCAATCGCCTCGATCGCCGCCGCGCCGACCGCCACGACGGAGTGCTTGAACAGCTTTCCGCCGATCAGCACAACTTCGATCGAGGGATGTTCCAGCAACGCCACCGCGATGGTCGGGCTGTGGGTTACGACGGTAGCTTGCAGGTCGAGCGGCAGATGTTTCGCCAGCTGCGCAGTCGTGGTTCCGCCGTCCAGGGCGACCACCTGCCCCCGCTTGACCAACCTCGCGGCCGCCCGGCCGATCGCCACCTTGCCGTCCGGAGCAAGCTGCTGCCGGGCGGCAAAGTCGCCCACTGCCGGCGATGCCGGCAGCGCGCCACCATGCACGCGCTGCAGGCGGCCTTCGCTGGCCAACTCCCGCAAATCTCTGCGAATCGTGTCCTCGGACAATCCCAGTTCCTGGCTCACCGTCTTGGCGACGATCTGCCCGGTGCTCTTGAGAATCCCGAGCAGGTACTCCTTTCTCTGGCTGGTCAGCATCTGACTGCCTGGCACCTTGGATTGCACGAATTTTCTTGACCCTGCACGTTTCTGCACGATATTCTCTCCGCATCGCATGATGACTGCAAGCCGTTCCGGAGGCGCTGGTGGCAATGAACCCCGCGGTCGAGGTACTCAACACCGAGGTCCTTTCCGACAACTGGTATGTATTGCGGAAGGTAACGTTCCGGCTGCGCAAACGCGACGGCAGCTGGGAGACACAGAGTCGCGAGGCCTACGACCGGGGAAACGGAGCGACCATCCTTCCCTACGATCCGTCACGCGGGACTGTGATACTCACCCGGCAATTCCGGTTGCCTACTTTCGTCAATGGCAACGCATCGGGAATGCTGATCGAAGCCTGCGCCGGCCTGCTGGACAGCGAAAACCCCCGGCAGTGCATCACACGTGAGCTGCGTGAGGAGACCGGCTTCGAGATTCACAACGTCAGGAAGGTGCTGGAAGCCTACATGTCGCCCGGATCAGTCACGGAAATCCTGCACTTCTTCGTGGCCGAATACACCCCGGCGCAACGGGCAGGCGCCGGAGGCGGCGTCGAGGAGGAAGACATCGAGGTACTCGAGCTGACGATCGACGAGGCCGGAGCCAAAATTGCCTCGGGAGAGATTCGAGACGGCAAGACAATCATGCTGCTGCAGTACGCGGCACTGCATATTTTCGCTACAGCGGCGTCCGCATGAGCCGCACCTTCCCGGCAGCATCGCGACTGACCATGATGTCGTAACGCCGGCCGCGGAATTCAACGTTTTTCAGGGTCAGTGACTTCCAGGTGTCCGGAAGCACCGGACCGTAGACCTCGCTCAACCCCTTGTCATCAAAACGCAGTCCGGTCAGACCGTAAACGAAGCTCTGCACGAAACCGGCGGACGTCGCCAGGATGTAACCTGCGTTGTTCTCGGCGGTCTCACTGCGGACATTGAACGGCGGCTTGAGGAAGCCAACCAGGTTGCGGTCGATCCATTGGCCGGCCACATTTCCCTCCCCCAGCTCGGCGGCATGCACGGCCAGCATGACCATCATCATCTCATTCGGATCATCCCCGTGGACCTTGAGCTCGTTGAGCTGGAACGCGAAGTCGTTCCGGCGCACCGGCTCCGGCATCGGCAGATCCAGATTTGGGTAGGCCAGCCAGGACAGCGAAGAGCCCATCCACGTGATCTTGTCGTGCGGCACGACCTCGTCAAAATCGAGATGGCGCTGCTCTCTTTTCGAGAACGGAATGTACATGTGACGCGAGATCTGTGCCCACCTGGGATCCGGCCGTGCGCCGACCCGCCGCGCCGCCGCGGTCGCAATATCCAACGCCTTGCGGGCAACTGCGTTGGTGAATGAATCATTCGGCACATCGTCATACGCCTCGTCCGGCGAGGTAACGTGGTGGATCTCATACCGGTGCTGGGACGGGTTGTACTCGACGCGGCTCACCCAGAATTCCGCAATCTCGCGTATGACAGGCCAGCCATATTCCTTCAGCCAGGCCTGATCGCCAGTAGCCAGGTAGTACTGCCACTGCGCGATCGCGATGTCGGCGTTGACGTGTATTTCTCGAAATACGCCATATGCGAAGTGCGGCGTGTGATCCACACCGGTTTCCGGATCAGCTTCCCAGGGATACATGGCGCCGCGTACGCCATATTGGCGTGCGCGCTCGCGAGCAGGTTGCATCGTGCGATGCCGGAACATCACGATCGGCTTGGCGCGTTCCGGGTGGAGGAGCAACAGCGATGGAAATACCCACGAGTCGCTGTCCCAGAACGCGTGGCCAGCGTAGTTGGGAGTCAATGCACAGGCGGCCATCGGCCATGCCGTGCCTACCGTCGAGTTTGATAGAAGGTAGGACAAGTCTGAATGGACAGCCTGCTGCGCCTCCGCATTGCCGTCGACTATGACGTCTGACTTCCACAGCTCGTTCCAGGCGGCGCGGTGAGCAGTGAGCAGCTTCTCGAAGCCCTCACCTCGTGCTGCCTTCGCGAGGCCCAGTGTTTCTCGCGCATCCCCACCCCAGTTCTGACGAGACACCGCGACATACTTCGTGAAGGCATACGTCCTGCCTTGCTGAACCGGGACGCTCATCACGAGACCAAGCTGGTATTGCGTATCTACCAGTGCGACATCAGTGGGTGTCAGCTCGGACGGAATGCCGATTGCCGCCGCTTCGGACATGGTGAGACCTTGTTCGGCCCGCCCATCCAGCCATAGGGTGAGATCCGTCTTCTCACCACCCTTACTCGTCATGTTCGTGTGACCGTGATACCAGACTGGCGCGCGGTCGGGCGTCGCGTGATTTACCGGCTCGGTGACTGTCATGTCATGGGCTGCCACCGCGGCCAGCATTTCGTCGCCGGTCATCGTGCGGATGGGAAAACGAGGTTGATGGGGCGCCCACAGCAGGAAAGGGAAAGCGAGTTGCACCGTGCCGTTAAAGTCAGGCGTTATCGAGATCTGCGTCGCCGCCAGGTGCTGTGCGGCCTGGCTGGCGAAAGTGACGACCTTGATGGCGGTGCTTTTGTTGCTTGGGTCGGTGTAGCGATAGCTCGTGGTCAACGTGCCATCGTGCATGTTCAGAGTCTGGCTGTAGTCCGTGAACGCCTTCGACCCGACCTTGACGTCATTGAGCCAGAACTGCCCGGCGGTCGACTGGCCGGTGCTGTAGTTGATCCCGCTCCAGCCGGGGATTGCGGCTGGCCGCGCAATGTCGTCCTTGGCGTAATCCATGAAGGCAACGAGATAGGCCAGATTGCTCTCGGTGCCCCTCGGCGCCGTCATCGTCGACAGGTAGCCGTTGGCCAGATAAGTCGGGAAATACGCGGGCAGGTCTTTGCTGGTCGCGGTGAGCAGGAAGCTCGGGTCGGTTTCTGCCTGCGCCGCAAAGGCGAAACAAGATGCGGCGGCCAGCA